>NZ_JBFAZA010000019.1:0-183701 GCF_040681595.1 Amycolatopsis sp. NPDC051716
GCACCCAAGGCGGCCTTCGGTGCGTTCAACGCACCGAAGGCCACATTGGGGCGCTCTTCCCGGACGCCAAACAACTTGCGACGCGCGACACTAGCGCGGGCCCAGCCCGGTGCGGCCGTCGAGCAGCTCGCGCACCACGTCCAGGTGCCCGGCGTGCCGCGCGGTCTCTTCGATGACGTGGAGCACGACCCCGCGCAGATCGGTGATTTC
Organism: Amycolatopsis sp. NPDC051716; assembly: GCF_040681595.1. Taxonomy (NCBI): domain Bacteria; kingdom Bacillati; phylum Actinomycetota; class Actinomycetes; order Pseudonocardiales; family Pseudonocardiaceae; genus Amycolatopsis; species Amycolatopsis sp. NPDC051716. The sequence goes on from NZ_JBFAZA010000019.1 coordinate 211, forward strand.
GTCGGCGAGCGGGCCGGGGTACCGCCCTCGCGGCGTCGCGGACAAGGGCGTCGCGGCGAAGATTTCGTCGGACCGGCGGCACTGTTCGCGGTAGTAGGCGAAGACGGCCGCCGGGGTTCGCGGAGCGTGGTCGCCGAGCAGCGGACCCGCGGCGCCGGTGACGATCTCCTGGAACCAGTGCCATTCCGCGTCCCCGAGGTGTTCCACCATGTCCAGCGGGGTCCAGCCGGACGGGAGGACCGCCTTCGTCAGGGCTTCCTCGCCGAGGCCGTCGAGGATCGCCAGGACCACCGCGCGCTGGGCCCGCAGGAACGTCAGCAACGTGCTCTTCTCGGTCACGACCGCGGACCCTAGCGGGCGGGAGCGCATCTTCGAGGGCGGTTTTTGTCGGGGGTAGCCGGTAACGTCGCGGACATGGCAACACTGGTCACCTTCCACGCCCACCCGGACGACGAGTGCCTCCGCACCGCGGGCGTCATGCGCAAAGCCGTCGAAGACGGGCACCGGGTCGTGCTCGTCGTCGCCACCAAGGGCGAGGTCGGCGAGGTACCCGACGGATTCCTCGCCGAGGGCGAGAAGCTCGAGGACCGGCGCGTCCAGGAGTCGTACGCGGCGGCGGAGATCCTCGGCGTCGAACGCGTCGAGTTCCTCGGCTACCGCGACTCGGGGATGATGGGCGAGCCGACGAACGACGAGCCGGGGTGCTTCTGGCGCGCCGACGTCGAAAAGGCGGCCGAGCAGCTCGCGGCGATCCTGCGCGAGGAGTCGGCCGACGTCCTGACGGTGTACGACGACAACGGCGACTACGGCCACCCGGACCACATCCAGGTCCACCGCGTCGGCCTCCGCGCGGCCGAGCTGGCCGGCACCACCCGCGTGTTCCAGGCGACGTTCAACCGCGAGTTCATGCAGCGCGGCTTCGAAGCGGCGGTGGAGCAGGGCCTGATGCCCCCCGAGGCGGCGCCGAAGCCACCGGAGAACGTGGAGTTCGGCAAGCCGGAGGCGGAGATCACGGCGGCGGTCGACGTGTCGAAGTACGCGCCGGTCAAGCGGGCGGCGATGCGCGCGCACCCGAGCCAGATCAGCGAGGACATGTTCATGCTGGCCATGCCGGACGACGCCTTCACCTTCGCCTTCGGCACGGAGTGGTTCATCAGGTGGGGAGAAGGCCCGGGAATCACCGAAACAGACCTGATGGCCGGCCTCTAACCCACCACGCCCGGGGCCCGAGGCCGGTCCGCCGGCGCCAGGCCCGCCGGGGCCGGCTCGCCGGAGGCGGGTTGGCTCGGCGAGGCGGGTTGGCCGGAGGCGGGTTGGCCGGAGGCGGGTTGGCTCGGCGAGGCGGCGAGGATGGGGATATCAACCGGCGCGAGTGATCAACCGGCCCGTGTCGACCCGCCAATCACGAATGATGCCCCTCTAATCACGCGAGATCGCCCTCCAATCACGCGAGATCCCTCCCCGATCACGCCAATCCGACCCTCCGGGTACGCGAGCCGACCCTCCAGGTACGCGAGTCGTCCGCCCAGGTACGCGAGTCGACCCTCCGGGTACAGGCATCTCAAGTGACCGGGCAGGCATCTCGCGTGACCGGGCGGACATCTCGCGTGATTGGGCGGGCATCTCGCATGACTGGGCAGGCATCTCGCGTGACCGGGCGGACATCTCGCGTGATTGGGCGGGCATCTCGCATGACTGGGCAGGCATCTCGCGTGACTGGCGGGGCATCTCGGGTCAGGTCAGGGCGGCCGTCACGTCCAGCTCCACCAGCTGGCCCGCGTATCCCAGCTGGGCGACCCCCAGCAACGTGCTCGCCGTGGTGAACGCCGGGCCGATTTCAGACGCCGTCAAGCGGTCCCAGACCGAAGACAGCACCGCGCGGTCGGCCGTCACCACGTAGATCACCGTGCGGACCACGTCCGATGGGGTGGCTCCCGCGAACTCCAGGGCCGCCGCCGTGTTGGCTACCACCTGGTCCGTCTGGGCCAGGACGTCGCCCTCGGCCAGCGTGCCGTCCGGGGTCAGGGGGCACTGGCCCGCCAGGTACACCGTCCGGGGTGCCGAGGTCACCGTCACGTGGTGGTAGCCCGGTGTTGCGTGCAAGCCGGGCGGGTTCTGCCGTTCAATGGTCACGCCCCATCTTCACCGGCCGGGCAAGCTGAAAACCCCAGGAGGGCTCGTGCGCAGGACCATCGACTGGGCCGACGGCGCCATCGTCGTCATCGACCAGACCGCGCTGCCCGGCGAGTACCGGCTCCTCGAGCTGAGGACCGTCGGGGAGCTCGTCGACGCCGTCAAACGGCTCGCCGTCCGGGGCGCGCCCGCTCTCGGGGCCGCCGGGGCGCTCGGGGTTGCGCTGTCCGCCCGGCTGAACAGCGACGTCCGGAAGGATGCCGAGCTCATCGCGCACGCGCGGCCCACCGCCGTCAACCTCGCCTGGGGCGTCGAGCGCGCGCTCGGGAAACTCGGCCAAGGCGCAGACGCCGTCCTCGCCGAAGCGCTCGCCCTGCTCGACGAGGACGAACTGCTCAACAAGGCCGCCTCGAAGCACGCCGCCGAGATCGTGCTCGCCGCATGCCCGCGACGGCCTCTGCGGCTGCTCAGCCACTGCAACGCCGGGCGCCTGGCGACCGTCGGCTGGGGCAGCGCCCTCGGGGTCGTCTGGCACCTGCACGAACGCGGGCTCGTCGAAGAAGTCCTCGTCGACGAGACGCGCCCGCTGCTCCAAGGCGCCCGGCTGACGGCGTGGGAGCTCGCCCAGGAGAAAGTCCCCTACCGCGTGCAGCCCGACGGCGCCGCCGCGGCCGCCATGGCTCGCGGGATGGTCGACTGCGTGCTCGTCGGCGCCGATCGGATCGCCGCGAACGGCGATGTCGCCAACAAAATCGGCACCTACGGCCTCGCCATCGCCGCGCGGCACCACGAAATCCCGTTCGTCGTCGTCGCACCTTCGTCCACTGTGGACAGCAAGCTCGCGGACGGCGCGGGCATCGCCATCGAGGAACGCGACGCCCGCGAGCTCACCGGGTACGCCGGGGTGCCGATCACGCCGCCGGACGCGCGGGTGTTCAACCCCGCCTTCGACGTCACCCCGTTCGAACTCGTCACGGCCGTGGTCACCGAGCACGGCCGGTTCAGGCCCTAGGGGCGCGGGCCGATCTCGCGGCCGCCGTCGGTGACCGTGATCGCCATCGCCGGGCAGGAGTCCGCTGCGTCGAGGACGGTCTCGTCGGCGTCGACCGACGACGTCACCGGGTGTGCCACCGGGCCGTCGAGGGTGAACAGCTCCGGCATCAGGGCCGCACACATCCCCGACCCGATACAGGTGTGTTCATCGACTTCCACGTGCCAGCTCATGCATCACCATCCGATCGGCATCGACCGCGGTCCGCGGACGAGCATCTGCGTCTTCCACACGATATCGCCGGCGAGGTGCAACCCCGGCATCTCGGTGACCAACGCGCGCAGCGCCTCCTGCAGTTCCAGCCGGGCCAGGGGCGCGCCGAGGCAGTGGTGGACGCCGTGGCCGAAGCCCAGGTGGTGCTGGTCCGGGCGGTCGAAGCGCAGCTCGTCCGCGTCGGCGAACTGCAGCCGGTCGCGGTTGGCCGCACCGACCGCGACCAGCACCGGCTCGCCCGCCCGGACCAGCACACCGCCGACCGGGACGTCCTCGGTGGCGTACCGCGGGAAGCCCGCGCCGGCGCCCAGCGGCACGAACCGCAGCAGCTCCTCGACCGCGGCCGGGATCAGGTCCGGGTCGGCGCACAGCCGCTCCCACTGCGCGGGCTGGTCCAGCAGCGCGTAGACGAAGTTCGGGATCTGGCTCGCGGTGGTCTCGTGGCCGGCGACGAGGATGCCGACGCACAGGTCGACCAGCTCCAGCTCGGTCAGCCGGTCGCGGACGTCGCGGGCTTCGATCAGCGCCGTCATCAGGTCGTCCTGGGGCCGCGCGCGGTGCTCGGCGATCAGGCCGCGCATGTAGTCGCGCAGCTCTTCGCGGTTGCGCTCGAACTCCTCGGGGGTCAGCCCGCTCGTGGACAGCGCCGCGTCGCTCCAGACGCGGAACTTCGGCCGGTCGGCGACCGGGACGCCGAGCAGCTCGCAGATCACCGCGACCGGGATCGGCAACGCGTAGGCGTCGACGAGGTCGGCGGGTGCGCCGGCGGCCTTCATCTCCGCGATCAGTTCGGCCGCGAGGGAGGCGACGCGTGGCCGGAGCTGTTCGACGCGGCGCATGGTGAAGGCCTTCGCGACGAGCGTCCGCAGCCGCGTGTGGTCGGGCGGGTCCATCTGCAGGATGCCGCCGTCGCGCACGACCGGCGAGCGGCGCGGGGCGTCCTTCTCCTTCTCCATCGCCCGCGAGAAGCGGCGGTCGCCCAGCACCAGCCGGGCGTCGGCGTAGCGGGTGGCCAGCCACGCCGGCTCCCCGTAGGTCATCTTCACCCGGACCAGGCCGTCGGCTTCCCGCGCCGCCGCGTACGCCTCGTTCAGGTCGAGCCCGGCCTCCTCGTTGAAGGGGTACGCGAGCGGTTCGGTGTGGGTGGCAGTCATCCGGAAACCCCCGTGCTCCTGGTTGTAAGCAGCCGCTTACAACGCTACACAGGCCTCCAGCTCACGTCGAGCGGCAATTCCACCACGCACCGTCACCAAGGTGGCGGAAAGTTTCCGTCCACTTGTCACCGTGAGCCATTGCCGGGTCACCGAGTACTAGGTTACGGTGACCTAGGTGTGGATCGAAATCCTTCTGCTGTCGAAGCTGGCCGTCGAGCCGATGCACGGCTATGAGCTGCGCAAGGCCGTGGAGGCTTCGACCGGCCACACCTTGTCGAACAACTCGCTCTACCCGACCCTGCGGCGCTTCGTCGACGCGGGCGCGGTGAGCCGCAGCGCGGAGGAGCAGGCCGCCAAACCGCCGCGGCACGTCTACACGATCACCGAAGTCGGGCGGGAACTGCTGCACGACATGCTCGCGGACTTCCCGGCCGACCTCGCGCTCAACGAGCCCGAGTTCCTGGCCCGCGTCGGGAACTTCGCCTGGCTGCGCCCGGCGGAACGAGCACGCGTGCTCGAGATCCGGACGACCGCGCTGACCGCCGAGCGAGCCCGGCTCACCGGGCTCGCCGCCGGGCAGGCCGATCCGTGGAGCCGGGCCGCGCTGCAGCACGTGCTCGGGAAGTTCGACGCCGAACTCCGCTGGCTCGCCGACCTCACCACCGATCCGAGGGAAGACGCATGACCACCACCGAAGAGACGCCTCGCCTCCCCTTCACCCGCGCGAACGCGCTCGCGATCGCCCCGGACTACGAAGCCCTCCGGCGGCGGGCGCCGGTGAGCCGGGTGCTCACCCCGGCCGGCGACCCGGCCTGGCTGGTGACGTCCTACGAGGAGGCCAAGGAGGTCTTCCGCGACCGCCGCTTCGGCCGGTCGCACCCGGCGCCGGAACAGGCGTCGCGGATCTCCTTCGCCGCCTTGCAGAACGGCCCGAACGGGGACTTCGACACCGAGGAGCGCGACCACAAGCGGATGCGCCGGATGCTGGCGCCCGCGTTCTCCGCGCCCCGGATGCGCGCCCTCGGCGACCGCATCGCGGAACTGACCGACCGCTGCCTCGACGACCTCCAGGCCGCGCGCGACGCACACTCCGGCGAGCCGGTCGACCTGACCGACTTCCTCGCGTTCCCCCTGCCGGTGCTGGTGATCTGCGAACTGCTCGGCGTGCCCTACGCCGACCGGGAGCACTTCCGCGGGCTGTCCGAGCGGATCGCGGTGATGGACGGCGGCGAAGACGCCCAGGCGGCGATGGCCGAGTTCATGGCGTACATGACGAAGCTGGCCGACGCCAAGCGCGCGGACCCGCAGCCCGACGTCATCTCCGACATGGTCGCGGTCCAGGCCGAAGACCCGGCCTTCACCGACGAGGACCTCGCCCGGATGGGCGCCGGGCTGCTGTTCGCCGGGCACGAGACGACGTCGACGCGCATCGCGATGGGCACGCTGTTCCTGCTGAGCGACCCCGCCCGCCGCGACCGGTTCGCCGCCGACCCCGAGGGCCAGGTCGCCCAGACCGTCGAGGAGATCCTGCGGCTGACCGCGACCAGCGGCACCGGCCTGCTGCGGTACGCGCACGAAACCGTCGAGATCGCCGGAACGCGGATCATGCGCGGCGACGCCGTGCTCATCTCCAGCGACGCGGCCAACCGGGACGCGTCGGTGTTCGCCGACCCGGACGGGTTCGACCCGGACCGGACGCCGAACGTGCACCTCGCCTTCGGCACCGGCGCCCACGTCTGCATCGGCGCCAACCTCGCCCGCACCGAGCTGCGGACGGTGTTCCCGAAGCTGTTCCGCCGCTTCCCGGGCCTGCGGCTCGCCGTCGGGATCGACGAGATCCCGGTGCGCACCAACCGCGTGGCCGGCGGCGTCGAGCGCGTGCCCGTGGAGTGGTGAGCCGATGAAGATCACCGCCGACACGGAAAGCTGCGTCTCGTCCGGCCAGTGCGTGCTACTCGCGCCCGGGACGTTCGACCAGAACGAGGACGACGGCACGGTCGTCCTCCTCACCGGGGAGCCGGGCGCCGGCGAGGAGGAGGCGGTCCGGCAGGCGGAACTGACCTGCCCGGCCGCCGCGATCCGCCTGTCCGGCGCCTGAGGGTCTGTCGCGCTCGCGTCCGGTTTGCCGGTTAGCCTGCTTCGATGAGCGAACAGCCGGAGCAGCCCGGCCGCAAGCGGGACGCGGCCGCGACGCGGCAGGCGTTGCTCGACGCCGGTGCGAAGCTGTTCGCCGAGCGCGGGTTCGACCGGACGACCGTGCGGGACATCGCCGACCTGGCCGGGGTCAACCAGTCGCTGCTGTTCCGGTACTTCGGCAGCAAGGAAGCGCTGTTCGAGGAGGTCATCGCCCGCAGCGGGCGCGAGCACCTCGAAACCCATCCGCCGGAGCGGCTGCTCAGCGCGTCGCTGCGCAGCATGCTCGAGCCGGGCGGCGACCGGAACCGGACCCTGGAAACGTACCTGCGCTCGTCCGGCAGCGGCGAAGTCGGGGCGGTGCTGCGCGAGGAGATCGGCGACGAGTACGCCCGGATCCTGGCCACGCTGACCGACGCCCCGGACGCCGAGCTGCGCGCCGACCTCGCGCTGGCCTGGCTGATGGGCATCGGGGTGGTCCGCGAGCTCACCGGCAAGCAGCCGCTGGCCGGGGCCGATCCCGACGCCATCGTCCGGCTCGTCCTGACCGCCGTCCGGACGCTGCTGGAGCGCGCCGAATGATCACGGGAGCGCGCGCCGCAGCAGTTCCGCCAGGTGCACCGGGGTCCGGCCCGACTCCTGGGCGATCTGCGTCCGGCAGCTGAAGCCGTCGGACACCACCACCGTCTCCGCCGACGCCGCGCGGATCGCGGGCAGCATCCGGTCCTCCGCCACCGCCTTCGAGACGTCGTAGTGGCCGCGCTCGAAGCCGAAGTTGCCCGCCAGGCCGCAGCACCCCGAGTCCAAAGTGGTGTTCCGGACCCCGGCGCCCGCCAGCGCGGCCTCGTCGGCGCCGAAGCCGAGGACCGCGTGCTGGTGGCAGTGCACCTGCGTGATCGCGTCGACGTCGAGGTCCGCGAACGGGATCGGCGCCCGCGCCAGCAGCTCGGCGAAGGTGAACGTCCGCGACGCCAGCAGCTCGGCACGTGCGTCGCCCGGCATCAGCGCGGGCAGGTCGCCGCGGAACAGGGCCGTGCAGCTCGGTTCCAGGCCCGCGACTTCATAGCCCTCGTCCAGGTACGGCGCCAGCACGGAAAGCGTCCGGTCCAGGACGTGCCGCGCGACGCCGAGCTGGCCCGTCGACACCCACGTCAGTCCACAACAGACACCGCGGTCCGGCAGCACGACGTCGTACCCGGCCGCGGTGAGCACCTCGTGGGCGGCGTCGAGCACCGACGGCGTCAGGTAGTTGTTGAACGAGTCCGGCCACAGCACGACCCGCCGCTCCCCCGCGGCCTTCCGCCGGAGATCCGCACGCGACGACGTGAACGGGGCCGGAGCGAACGTGGGCAACGACCGCTCCGGCGCGATCCCGCCGAGCCGTTTCACCAGGCCCGCCAAGCGAGACCGGCCGACGGCGTTGGCCAAGCGCGGAGCAAAAGCGCTGAGTCGCAGCCACAGCGGCAGCCAGCCCATCGAATAGTGCGACGCCGGGCGCAGCCGCCGCCGGTAATGCTGGTGCAGGAACTCGGCCTTGTACGTCGCCATGTCGACGTCGACCGGGCAGTCCGACAGGCAGCCCTTGCAGGACAGGCACAAATCCAGCGCGTCGCGGACTTCGGCCGAACGCCAGCCGTCCTTGATCACCTCGCCGTTGAGCATCTCCGCGAGCAGGTGGGCGCGCCCGCGCGTCGAGTGCTGCTCCTCGCGGGTGGCCCGGTAGCTCGGGCACATCACGCCGCCACCGCTGGTGTTGCGGCACTTCCCCACGCCGACGCAGCGCCGCATCGCCTGGCCGAAGTTCCCGCGGTCCTCCGGATAGCCGAGGAACACACTGTCCTCAACGGAGGATGACGTCGATCGCACCCGCAAGTCGGCGTCGATCGGCCGTGGCGCCACCAGGATGCCGGGGTTCATCCGCCCGGCCGGGTCGAAGATCGCCTTGAACCGCGCGAAGACGGCCAGCATCTCCGGGCTGTACATGCGGGAGAGCAGCTCGGAGCGAGCTTGGCCGTCGCCGTGCTCGCCGGACAGCGACCCGCCGTGCGCCGCGACGAGGTCCGCGGCTGCCTCCAGGAACCGCCGGAAGTCCGCCACGCCGGACGCGGACAGCAGGTCGAAGTCGAGCCGCATGTGCAGGCAGCCTTCGCCGTAGTGGCCGTAGACCACGCTGCGACGCCCGTGCGCCCGCATGAGGTCCTTGAACTCGCGCAGGTACGCGCCGAGCCGCTCGGGCGGGACGGCGGCGTCCTCCCAGCCCGGCCAGGCTTCCGAGCCGTCCGCGAGCCGGGTCGCGAGACCGGCGCCTTCCTCGCGGATGCGCCAGAGCCCGCGTTGCGCGGCCGGGTCGTCGACGATCGCGAAGCCCGTCAGGTCGAGCGACGCGGCCAGTTCCCGCGCCCGCGAAGCCGGGTCGTCGCCGGCCAGCTCGACGAACAGCCACGCCCCGCCCGGCGGCAGGTCACCGGCCCGGCCGGGGAGCATCGCGACGAGCTCGGCGTCCACGCCCTCGACGGTCAGCGGCGACCACGGAAGGATCGACGGCACCGCGTCCGCCGCCGCGATGTCCGACGGAAAACCGAGCACCGCCAGCACGCGCCGGTGGGGCAGCTCGGCGAGCGAGACGGTCGCTTCGAGAATGGTCACGCACGTGCCCTCGCTGCCGACGAGCGCCTTGGCGACGTCGAAACCGTTCTCCGGCAACAGGTGTTCGAGCCCGTAGCCCGACACCCGGCGCGGCCACGTCGAGAGCTCCCGGCGCAGCAACGCCAGGTTGTCGCGCACCAGCGCGCGCAGCTCGTCGAAGATCCGGCCTTCAGCAGGCTCGTCCGGGCCCACCCGCAGCCGCGTGCCGTCGTAGAGCAGGACTTCCAGGGAGCGGACGACGTCGACCGTGCGCCCCCACGCCACCGAGTGCGAGCCGCACGCGTTGTTGCCGATCATCCCGCCGAGCGTGCAGCGGCTGTGCGTCGACGGGTCCGGGCCGAACCGCAGCCCGTGCGGGGCCGCGACCGCCTGCAGGTCGTCCAGCACCGTGCCGGGCAGGACCCGCGCGAGCCGCGCGGCCGGGTCCAGCGAGAGCACCCCGCCGAGGTGGCGGGAGGTGTCGATGACCAGGCCGGGGCCGCACGCGTTCCCGGCGACGCTCGTGCCGCCGCCGCGCGCGATCACCGGCAGGTCACGATCGCGGGCGGAGGCGACCGCCGCGACGACCTCGTCGACGGTCCGCGGCAGCACCACGCCGCGGGGCACGTGGCGGTAGTTGGACGCGTCGGTCGTGTACAGCGCGAGCGTGGCGGCGTCGGTGAGGATCTCCACACCCCCATTCAAGTCGACCGGGCGCCGCCGTACCTCTCCAGCCGGGTATGTCCGGAACCACACCCGGTGTGCCATCGTGATCGGGTGACGGCCAAGGAGCACGTCGCCGAGTACAGCGCGGTGCTGGGCGAGCTGCTGCGCGAGCGCGAGAAGCTGCTCGGCACGCTCGACCGGGTCGCCGCCCTGCACGGGACCGCGCGCCTGATCCGGGAGACGGTCGGGGCGAAGGCCGGGTTCGTCGCCGAGCTCGACCGGCCCGAGCTGGCCGTGATCCGCTGGATGTCCGGCACCCGGACGGACTCGCTGCAGGACCTCGAGGTGCCCGTCGGCCAGGGCATCGGCGGGCGAGTGCTGGCGCTGGGCCGTCCGGTGAAGGTCGCCGACTACGTCAGCTCGCCGGCCATCACCCACCAGTTCGACGCCCAGGTCCGCGGCGAGGGCCTGGCCGCGATGCTCGCCGTCCCGATCGTCGCGCGCGGCGAGACCGTGGCCATCGCCTACGCCGCCATGCGCGAACCCGCCGACTTCGGCGACGACGCCGTCCGGCGGATGGAAGAAGTGGCGCGCGAGGCCGGGACGGCGTTGCACCTGGCGAAGGTCGCCGAGACCGACCGCACGGCCGCGGTGGCCGGGGAACGCCTGCGCATGCAGAGCGCGCTGCACGACTCCGTCGGCGCGCTGCTGTTCTCCATCGGCGTCCAGGTGCGCGACCTGCACGAGGACCTGCGCGAGCTCCCCGGCCTGGAGGCGCGGCTGCGGCGCCTGGAAGGCGACGTCTCGGCGGCGGCCGGGGCGTTGCGGGAGTCGCTGCTGGCGTTGTCGGAGTGCAGCCCGGAGCGGGCGCTGCCGGTCGAGCTGGCCGAGCACTGCCGCTCGTTCCAGGCGCGCTGCGGTGTGCCGGCCCGGTTCCTGCAGCTCGCGGCGGTGCCGCCGCTGGACGCCGAACGCACCGCCCTGCTGGTGGCCGCGGTCCGCGAAGGGCTGCTCAACGTCGAGAAGCACGCCCGGGCGTCCTCGGTGGTCGTCAGCCTGCTGCCCAGCGACGACGGGGTCCAGGTGGTCGTCGCGGACGACGGCACCGGCACCGACGCCGTCCCCGGCACCGGCATGGGCCTGCGGACGCTGTCCGGGCGGGCCGCGCGGCTCGGCGGCCGGGTCAGCCTGGTCCGGGATGACGACGACGGCTGCACCCTGCGCGCGTGGGTGCCGCTGGTGCGACGGTGACCCCCATGACCCCCGCGACCGTCTTCGTCGTCGACGACCACCCGGTGGTCCGCGACGGCGTGACGCTGCTGCTGCGCTCCGACCCGTGCCTGACCGTGGTCGGCTCGGCGGAGTCCGGGCGGCTGGCGATCGAGCGGGTGGCGTCGCTGGCCCCGGACCTCATCCTGCTCGACCTGCGGCTGCCGGACATGCTCGCGCCGGAGGTCGTCACCGAGCTGCGCCGGGTGCACCCCGAGGGCAGGATCGTGGTCTTCACCGCGCACGGCGACCACCAGGGCGTGCTGGCGGCCCTGGAGTCGGGCGCGCACGGCTGCCTGCTCAAGGACGCCGCGGGCGCGCAGCTGGTGACCGAGCTGCGCCGGGTCCTGCGCGGCGAGCGGGTCGTCGACCCGCGGATCCTGCCCGACGCGGGGCAACGCTCGGACGCCCTGGCCCGCAGCGGCCTCACCCGCCGCGAGTACGAGGTGCTGCGGCTGGCCGCGCAGGGCCAGACGAACCCGGAGATCGCGGAGTCGACCGGCCTGGCCCGCAACACGGTGAAGACGTACCTGCAGTCGGCCCTGCACAAGCTGGGCGCCCGCAACCGCGTCGAAGCCATCGGCAAGGCCAGCGAAGCCGGGCTGCTGTGAGATCCTCCCCCGGGTGACGATCGACCTGCACGCGCACAGCACGGCCTCCGACGGGACGACCCCGCCTGCCGAGCTGCCCCGGCTGGCCGCCGAAGCCGGCCTGACGGTGCTCGCCCTCACCGACCACGACACCTTCGCGGGCTTGGCCGCCGCTTCCGCGGCCTCCTCCGGGGTCGAGATCGTCCCCGGCGTCGAGATCTCCTGCCGGCTCGACGACGCTGAGGTGCACCTGCTCGGCCTCTTCGTCGACCCCGGGCACGAGCCGCTGGGAGCCGAGCTGGAGCTGATCCGCACCGACCGCCGACGTCGTGCGGTGCGGATGGTCGAGCGCTGCCGGGAACTCGGCGCGCCGATCACCCTGGCCCAGGTCGAGGGCATCGCCGCGGGCGCCCCGCTGGGCCGTCCGCACATCGCCGCGGCGCTGGCCGCGGTGGGCGTCACCGACGCCTTCACCCCCGAGTGGATCGCCGACGGCGGGCGCGCCGACGTGCCCAAGCACGTCCTGTCCACTGTGGACGCGATCGCGCTGGTCCGCGCGGCCGGCGGCGTGGCGGTGCTGGCCCACCCGCGTTCGGTCAAGCGGCGGGCGGAGGTCTCGGACACGCAGCTGGCGGCTCTGGCCGAAGCCGGGCTCACCGGGGTCGAGGTGGACCACCCGGAGCAGCCCCCGGAGGTCCGTGACCGGCTGCGGGCGGTGGCGGCGGAGCTGGGGTTGCGCACCACCGGGTCGAGTGACTTCCACGGCGACCGCAAGCCGGTCCGGCTCGGCGAGTGCACCACCGCGCCCGACGTGTTCGCGGCGCTGCGGGCGTCCGCCGTGTCCGTTTCGTAGCCGCCTACCTCTCCAGGTGGGGGTAACGGATCACTCCCGCCGACCGCAGGATGACCGCCACCGACCGTGACTCACGTCACACGAGTGGAGGAGGCCTCTTGCGTCCCGGAGTGAGTTCGTGCTGACCGTGCGTGGCCTGCGGGTGCGGTACGGCCGGTCGACGGCCGCCCTGCACGGGATCGACCTCGACGTCTCCGCCGACGGCGTGCTGGCCGTGCTGGGCAGCAACGGGGCCGGGAAGTCCACCTTGCTCAGAGCCGTCTCGGGCACGCTTCGCATGCACCGGGGCTCGATCGACGACGGAGAGATCCGCTATGACGGGCACGCGCTCGGCCGGCTCGACCCTGCCCGGATCGTGCGGCTCGGCGTCGCCGGCGTGCCCGAGGGGCGGCAGATCTTCGCGCGGATGACCGTCGAGGAGAACCTGCGGGCCGGCGGCATCGGCGCCCGGACCGCAGCTGAGCGGGCCGCGGCCCGCGAGCGGGTCGACGCGCTGTTCCCCGTGCTCACCGAACGCGCCAAGCAGCGCGCGGGGCTGCTGTCCGGCGGGGAGCAGCAGATGCTGGCCATCGGCCGGGCGCTGATGGCCGCGCCGAAGCTGCTGCTGCTCGACGAGCCGTCGCTGGGGCTCGCGCCGAAGGTCGTCGAGCAGATCGCGCGGACCGTCCGGGAGATCCACGACCAGGGCACCGCCGTCGTGCTGGTCGAGCAGAACGCCGTGATGGCGCTCGGCGTCGCCGACCGCGCCGTGGTGCTGGAGGTCGGCCGGGTCGCGCTGGCCGGGACGGCGGCCGAGCTCGCGGCCAGCCAGGACGTCCAGCGGCTCTACCTCGGCGGCCACGCCGAGTCGCAGGAGGCCGCCGACGCCGAAGCCGAGCTAGCACGCCGGCGCCTGGCCGGCCGGACGCTGCCGAGGTGGGGCGGATGACGCCGCCGGAGCTGAGCGTCGAGGCCGTTTCCCTGCGGTTCGGCGGGATCCGCGCGCTCGACGACGTGAGTTTCACCGTCACGCCCGGTTCGCTGCACGCGCTGATCGGGCCGAACGGCGCCGGGAAGTCCAGCTGCTTCAACGTGATCAGCGGCCTCTACCGGGCCGACACCGGCCGCGTGCGGCTCGGGGACACCGAGCTCACCGGGCTCGCGCCGCACAAGCTCGCCCGGCTCGGGGTCGGGCGGTCGTTCCAGAACGCCGCCCTCTCCCCCGGCTCGACCGTGCTGGACAACGTCATGCTCGGCCGGCACGCGCTGACCCGCGGCGGGTTCCTGGAGACCGGGCTGCGGCTGCCGTGGACGGTCCGCGCCGAACGCCGGCACGCCGAGCGGGCCCGCGAGATCTGCGCGTTCCTCGGGCTCGGGCCGGTCGTCGACGCACCGGTGGGCGTGCTGCCCTACGGCGCGGTCAAGCGCGTCGACCTCGCCCGCGCGCTGGCCGTGGAACCGGTGCTGCTCCTGCTCGACGAGCCCGCGGCCGGGATGAACGCGGCCGAGACCGCCGAGCTGGCCGGCACCATCAGCGGGATCCGCGCGGAGCTGGGCATCTCGATCCTGCTCGTCGAACACGACATGGGCCTGGTGATGGGCATCGCCGACCGCGTCACGGTGCTCGACTTCGGCCGGCGCATCGCCGACGGCACCCCGGCGCAGGTCCAGTCCGACCCGGACGTCATCAAGGCCTACCTCGGTACGGAGGCGGCGTGAACACTTTCCTGCAGCTCGTGGTGAACGGCCTCGGCAAGGGCGCGGTGTTCGCCTTGCTGGCGCTGGGGTTCGTCATCATCTTCAAGGCCACCGAGGTGGTCAACTTCGCGCACGGCTCGCTCGTGCTCTTCGGCGGCTACCTCGTCGTGGTGACGCGGGACGCCTTGGGCTGGGTGGGCGCGTCGCTCGCGGGGATCCTCTCGGCCGGGCTGCTCGGCCTGCTGGTGGAGCGGCTGCTGCTGTCGCGCTCCCGGCACGCCGACGCGAACAGCCTGGCCCTGCTCACCATCGGCGTCGACGTGATCGTCACCGAAGAGATCGTCCGCCGCCTCGGCGTCACGCTGCCCTTCCTCGGCGGCGCTTGGGACGCGAAGCCGTTCCAGCTCGGCGGGATCACGCTGTTCCGCACGCACCTGGTCGCCCTCGGCGTGGCCGCGGTGCTCATCACGGCGTTCTGGCTGGCCTTCAAGTACTCGAACTGGGGCGTGGCGATGCGGGCCCAGGCGGAGAACCGCGAGGCCGCCGCGCTGATGGGCATCCGCAGCTCGCGTGTCACCGCGACCGCGTGGCTCGTCGCCGGGCTGCTGGCCGGCGTGGCCGTGCTGTTCATCGCGACGCAGGACTTCTCCGGCGCCGGGCTCTCCCGCGGGACGCACTCGATCGCGCTGGCCGCGTTCCCCGCGGCGATCCTCGGCGGCCTCGACTCGACGGCGGGCGCAGTGGTCGGCGGCCTGGTCGTCGGGCTGGTGGAAGCGCTGTCCGCGCAGTACGTCTCGTTCGACTTCTCCAAGAGCGCGGTGTTCCTGGTGATGCTGGTCGTCCTGGTGGCGCGGCCTTCGGGGTTGTTCGGCACGAGGGAGCGAACACGTGTCTGACCAAGCCGTGTCCGAAGTGGACACCCCGGCCGAACCGGCCGTGCCGCCGCGGCCGCGGCGCAGCCCGGCGAATCTGCTCCGCAAGGCCGCCTGGCTCGCGCTGCTGGTCGTCCTGCTCGCCGTGCCGCTGTACCTCGACGCGGCCTGGCTCAAGGCCGGGCAGTACATGATGATCGGCGCGGTCGGCGCGATCGGGCTGACGCTGGTGGTCGGGCAGGCCGGGCAGCTTTCCCTGGCCCACGCCTTCTTCCTGCTCGCCGGCGGCACCCCCTACACCGTCCTGTCCGGACCCACCGGGGACGACCGCGTCATCGGCTTCGGCCTCGACCCCGGCCTCTCGCTGCTGGGCGCGGTGGTCGTCGCGGCCCTGCTCGGACTGGCCTTCGCCCCGGTCGCCGGCCGGCTGCGCGGCATCTACCTCGGCGTCGCCTCCCTGGCGCTGGTGTTCCTGGGACTCTACTTCGGACAGTCCGCCGAAGAGCTCACCGGCGGAACGTCGACCGGGCGCGCACCGGCCCCGTCCTCCCTGTTCGGCTTCCCGTTCACCGACGACGGCCCCGAGATCACCCTGCTCGGCGTGCCGATCCGACAGGCCGAGCGCATGTGGTACCTGTTCCTGCTGCTCACCGTGCTCGCGTTCGTGATCGCGCGCGGGGCCGTCCGCGGCCGCGTCGGCCGCTCGTGGCGGGCGGTGCGCGACAACGAGGCCGCGGCCGCGGTGATGGGCGTCAGCGTCCTGCGCGCGAAGGCGGGCGCGTTCGCCGTCTCGTCGGCCTACGGTGGCCTCGCCGGCGCGATGACCGTGCTGTGGTTCGACATCCTCAAGCCGGACGAGAGCGAGTTCGGCACCTACGGCATCAACGTGTCGATCGCCTACCTGGCGATGGTGATCATCGGCGGCCTCGGCTCAGTCCCCGGCGCGCTGGCCGGCGCGCTGATCGTCAACGGCCTGCCGCAGGTCCTCGCCCTGTATTCGGCCGACCTGGGCTGGTTCTCCGGCACCGGCGACGGCGCGCTGACCCCGGTCCTCGTCAGCTCGTTCGTCTACGGCGCCGCGATCATCCTCGTCGTGCTGTTCGAGCCGGGCGGGCTCGCCGCGCTCGGGCGCCGGCTCACCCGTCTTCGCCGTCAACCCCCGGAGGAACCATGAACCGCACACACCTGGCGGCGGCGCTGGTGGCCGTCCTCGCGCTCTCGGCGTGCAGCACGAAGGCGAACAACTCGGGCTCGTCGGGCTCGGACAGCTCGGGGGTCAAGACCGGCAAGGGGGTGACGGCGACGGAGGTGACCCTCGGCGTGATGACCGACAAGTCCGGCGTGTTCAAGAACCTCGGCCTCGGCGTCACGCAGGGCAACGAGCTGTGGGCCAAGGACTTCAACGCCGCCGGCGGCGTGTGCGGGCGGCAGGTGAAGCTCGAAGAGGTCGACCACGGTTACAAGGCGGACACGGCGAAGACGCTGTACCCGCAGATCGAGCCGAAGGTGCTCGGGTTCGTGCAGCTGCTGGGCTCGCCGGTGGTGGCCGCGCTGAAGCAGAACCTGGCCACCGACAAGGCCGTCGCCGCACCGGCGTCGTGGTCGTCGGAGCTGCTCGACAACCCGTACGTGATGATCGTCGGGACGACCTACGACCTCGAGATGATCGACGGCCTGTCGTACCTGCGGGAGCAGGGGCTGATCAAGGACGGCGACACGATCGGGCACGTCTACATCGACGGCGAGTACGGCAAGAACGGCCTGCGCGGGTCGCAGTTCTACGCGAAGAAGCACAATCTGTCGGTCAAGGAAGTGAAGATCACCTCGACCGACAGCGACCTCACGAACGTCGTCACCGGGCTCAAGGGCAACGGCGTGAAGGCGATCGCGCTGACGACGACACCCGCGCAGACCGGGTCCGCCGTCGCGGCGAACAAGGCGCTCGGGCTGAACGTGCCGGTGCTGGGCAACAACCCGACGTTCGACCCGGTGCTGCTGAAGAGCCCCGCCGCCGGGGCGCTGGACAAGCTGACGGTCGTCGCGAGCAGCGTGCCGTTCTCCGCGGACCTGCCGAAGGCGAAGGACGTGGCGGCGAAGTTCAAGGCCGCGTACAAGGAAACGCCGAACGGTGGCGTCCCCTACGGCTACGCGGTGGGCGAAGTCTGGGGCGCGGTGCTGAAGAAGGCCTGCGACAACAAGGACCTCACCCGCGACGGCATCGCGGCGGCCTTGAAGCAGACGACGTCGGCGAGCACGGACGACCTGGTCGCGGCGCTCGACTTCTCCAAGCCGGGGACGCCGGCGACGCGCCAGGTGTACGCGGCCACCCCGGACGCCTCCGCCGAGGGCGGCGTCAAGTACGTCAAGCCGTTGTTCGAAGCGCCCGAGGCGAAGGAGTACGTGGCACCCCACCAGAAGTGAGCCGGCGCCCGGCCAGCGCGGCCGCCTCCCGCAGCGGGGTGGTCGCGTGGGCCTCGGCGGCTTCCAGGAGGCCCGCGACGGTCTGCTCGATCGTCTCGACGCGGGCGAGCGCGGCCTCGTGGCCGAGCCCTTCGGCTTCCCGCGAAAGGGTGTAGAGGATGCCGCCCGCGCTCGCCACGTAGTCCGGGATCCACAGCACGCCCCGCGCCGCCAGGGCGTCGGCGACGGTGTCGTCGGTGAGCTGGTTGTTCGCCGGGCCGACGACGAGCGGCGTGTCGAGCCGGGCCACGGTCTCCGGGTCGAGCACCCCGCCGACGGCCGCCGGGATGACGACGTCGGCGGTGAGGGTCAGCGCCTTCGCCGGCTCGGCCCAGGTCAGGCCCTGCTTTTCGGCATCGGTCCGCTTGGCCGGATCGATGTCGGAGACGACGACGTCGGCCCCGGCGGCGTGGAGGCTCGCCGCGAGGTGGGCGCCTACCGAGCCGTAGCCGCTGATCACCACCCGGCGTCCCGTCATGGCCGCCGAGCCGGCCGCGGCGCGGAGCGCGGCCAGCACCCCGGCGGCGGTCGGCCCGCTGGACGAACCGGTACCGCCCGCGGACTCGGGCATGCAGAAGGCGTACGGCGAGGCTTCGCGGAGCACCAGCATGTCGGCCGGGCCGGTGCCCACGTCCGGGCCCGCCTGGTAGCGGCCGCCGAACTCGGCGATCAGATCGGCGTGGTCGAGCAGGACGGCCCGGCGCTCCTCGGGCGAGAGCAGGCGGCCCGGCTCGGGCGCGATGACGCTCTTGCCGCCGCCGAACGCCAGCCCGGCGACGGCGCACTTCGCCGTCATGGCGGCCGACAGGCGCAGGACGTCGCCGATCGCGTCTTCCAGGCTGCCGTAGGGCTTGAAGCGGCACCCGCCGACGGCGGGGCCGAGCGCGGTCGAATGGATCGCCACCATCGTGGTGATGCCGGATCGGCGGCCCCGGCGGACTACGAGCTGCTCATGTGCGGTCATGAGGCCCGAAGTTAGAGTGACTGTCGGCAGCCGAGCGCGGTTGCCGAACGAAATTCGGTACGGATGCGGAGGGCCCGGTGCTGGACGAACTTGATTCGGCGATCGTGCGGCTGTTGCAGGAAGACGCGCGCCAGACCAACCGGGACATCGCCCGGAAGGTCGGCATCGCGCCCTCGACGTGCCTCGAACGCATCCGGCTGCTGCGCGAACGCGGCGTCATCCGCGGCTACCACGCCGACGTCGACCTGGCGAGCCTCAACCGCGGCGTCCGGGCGCTCGTCACGGCGCAGGTGCGGCCGCTGAGCCGGGCGGTGATCGACTCCTTCCAGCGGTCGATCGCCGAACTCCCGGAGGTGCTCTCGGTGTACGTCACGGCGGGAAACGACGATTTCCTGATCGAAGTGACCACTCCGGACATCGACGCGCTGCACGCATTCCTGACCGACCGGCTGGCCCTGCGCCGCGAGATCGTCGGGTTCCGGACGTCGATCGTTTTCCGGCACCTGCGGAAGACGACGCTTGAACCCCTTCCCTAGGGGTATCCGGGGGCTACCCCTGCCCGGCACGACACGCCACCCCTAGGGAAACACCCGGAATACCCGGGTTCGCACGCTAAAAGGCGGAAACTGTCGGTGGCAGGGCGTCTAATGAGTACAACGGGAAGGAGGCGCCGCCATGATCACCGCATTGAACCATCGTGAGCGGGCCACGTTGAGAGCCGTGGCCGGGGGCCACGCCGAGATCAGCTGCAGCTGCGAGCCCGACCTCTTCATCGACGGCCTGAGCTGCTGCGACCAGACCACCGTGCACCGGCTCGCGCGGCTCGGCCTGATCGCACCCGCACGACCCGGCAAGTGCGGCGAGCGCGTGCCCGCGCTGCTCACCGAGGCCGGCTCCGAGGCGCTGGGCGAGGTCTTCGCCGCCGCCGCGTAAACACGTTGCCACACACTGGGGTCACTGACAGCATCACCCGATGCAGGTATTCCTCGAAACCGAGCGGCTGATCCTCCGCCGGTTCACCGAGAACGACGCCGATGCGCTCTTCGAGCTCTACGACGACCCGGCCGTGATGAAGTACCTCAATGGGGGACGGCCGGCGGACCGCACCGAGATCGTCACCCTGGATCTCCCCGCCTTCCTCGGCTACTACGAGCGTTTTCCCGGTTACGGGTTCTGGGCGGCGATCGAAAAGAGCACCGGCGACTTCCTGGGGTGGTTCCATTTCCGTCCCCGCCCGGACGACCCGCCGGACGAGCCCGAGCTCGGCTACCGGCTGCACCGGAGGGCGTGGGGCAAGGGCTACGGCACCGAAGGCTCCGCGGCCCTGCTCGCCAAGGGATTCACCGAACTGGGGGTCACCCGGGTGACCGCGTCCACCATGGTGGTGAACGAGCGCTCGCGGCGCGTGATGGAAAAACTGGGGATGACGCTCGTCCGGACCTACTTCGAGGAGTTTCCCGAGCACGAACGCGCCCCGGGCAGCGAGCAAGGTGACGTGGAGTACGCGATCACCCGTGAAGCGTGGCTCGCGAGCGCCGCGTCCGGCGCTCACGAGCCACCGGATCAGCGGTAGACCTCGAACTCGTAGATCCGCGCCGCGCCGTTGCCGTCGTTGGCCGGCGTGGTCAAGTTGAGCTTCACGTACCGCGCCGATCGGGTGGTGATCGGGTGGTAAGTGCGGCTCGCCCGGGACCCGGTCACGGACGCGACCGTCGTCCACGTCGAGCCGTCGGTCGACGTCTGGATCGTGAAGGCGCCGGTGTTCCAGCTCGTGGTCTCGCCGCCGAGGCCGGCGTGCTTGACCACGAACGAGGACACGTTCTGCGCCGACCCGAGGTCGACCTGCAGGTACTTCGTCGCGGCGGTGCTGCAGAACTTGCTGTTGTTCGCCAGGCTGCCGTCGACCGCGTTGGCCGCGCCCTCGGCCGAGTTGCACGTCGCCGAGCCCGTGGCCGCCTTGCCCAGCGCCAGGTTCGTGCCCAGCTCCGGGGCGGCGGGCGGCGGCGTGAACCCGTCGTTGTACGACGGCGGCACGTCCGACACGTTCGTGCCCCAAGCGCTCGGCGACGAGCCCATCGTGTAGCTCAGCGTGCCCGCGCCCGCGATGTCGCCGTAGCGGATCCACGACTTCGTCGTCGAGACGCCGTTGACGCTCACGCTCTGCACGTACTGGGCGCCCTGGCCCGCGCCGCTGCCGGTGATCTGGATCGTCCCGGACGGCCGGATGATCGACGCCGACGGGAACAGCGGGCCGTGCAGGGCCAGGACGTCGGCGCCGGGCGTCGCCGGGTACATCCCCAGCGCGGCGAAGACGTACCACGCCGAGGTGGCGCCGAGGTCGTCGTTGCCGGGCAGGCCGCCCGCACCGGTGGTGAACGACTCGTTCATCACGCGCCGCACCGCGGAGCTGGTGCCCTGCGGGTGCGCGGCGTAGTTGTACGCCCACGGCACGCCGTGCTCGGGCTCGTTGCCGATGTAGAAGTACGGCTGGGTGAGGCCACCGTTGAGCTGGGTGAAGTGGTGATCCAGCCGCTGCACGGCGGTCTGGCGGCCACCCATCAGGTTGATCACGCCCTGGTAGTTGTAGGGCACCATCCAGGTGTACTGCGAGGGGTTGCCCTCGGTGTAGCCGCCGTTGCTCGACGGCACGACCGGCCACGCCCAGTTCCCGTCACTGCCCCGCGGCTGGATGTAGCCGGAATCGGGACCGAACACGTTCTGCCACCACTGGGCCCGCTGCATGTAGGTGTTGTACTTCGTCGTGTCGCCGACCGCCTTCGCGAACTGCGCCACCGCGAAGTCGGACGCCGAGTACTCGAGCGAGTCGGACGGGTCTTCGTAGACGTAGTGCCGGCTGAGGTAGCCGCTTTCCCGGCCGCGGATCGCCTGCCCCTGCGTGGCACCGCCGCTGGCGCTCTTGTCCATCAGCGTCAACGCCGCCGCGGTGTCGAAGCCGCGGACCCCGAAGGCGTACATGCTGCCGACGATGATCGGCCCGGGGTCACCGGTCATCACGAAGTGCTCGTTGCTGTTGTGCGACCACTTGGGCAGCAACCCGCCCTGCTGGCCGTCCAGCACCATCGACTTCGCGATGTCGCTCGCTTCGTTCGGCGCGAGCAGCCCGATCAGCGCGGCCCACGAGCGGTAGATGTCCCAGCCGGAGTAGTTCTGGTAGACGGTGTGGGACGCCGTGTGCACCGCCTGGTCGAACCCGCGGTACTGGCCGTTGGTGTCGCTGGCGATGTTCGGGTTCTGGAAGACGTGGTACAGCGCCGTGTAGAACTTCTGCAGGTCCGCGGCGGCGCCCCCGGTCACCTGGACGCGGTTGAGGATGTTGTTCCAGCTTGTGTCAGCCGCGGCCCGGACCCCGGCGAAGTCGAAGCCGGGGTTCTCGGCGGCGAGGTTCGCCTGCGCGTTGGCCAGGCTGACGAACGAAATGCCGACCTTCGCCTGCACGGTGGTGTTGCTCGAGGTGTCGAAGGTGACGTACCCACCGGAGTTCGTGCCGCTGGTGCTCGCCGAACCGGCGTTCACGGTGCCGCCGAGCCAGGTGCCGAACCCGCTGGGCGCGCGGTCGAACTGGATGACGTAGAAGATCTGGTACGTCTTCGACGAGCCGCAGAACCCACCGCCGGTCACCGAACCGGTGACCTGGCTGCCGTTGATGCTGATCGACCCGCTGCGGCTGCCGGTGGCGCTGCGGCTCGTGTTCACGAGCAGCCGCGCGGACGTCGTGCCGGGGTAGGTCAGCTTCATGAAGCCGGAGCGCTGGGTGGCGGACAGCTCGACGGTCGTGTTGTAGGTGTCGAGCTTGTTCTTGTAGTAGCCGGGCGCGGCCGACTCGTTCGCCTTGGTGTAGTGGCCCGCGTACCCGGTCCAGCCGGTGCCCGGCGAGGTGCCGATCGCGCCGGTGATCGGCAGCAGGCCGAGGTCTTCGTTGTTGGCGCAGCCGGCGCCGTTGAAGTGGGTGAGGCTGAATTCCTCGATGCTGCTGTCGCCGTAGCGGTAGCCGGACGGGGACGCGGTCGGGGTGTCCGGGCTGAACTGCACCATGCCGAACGGCACGACCGCACCCGGGTAGGTGCTGCCGCCGGCGCCACCGGGCACCGGGTTGGGCGAGTTGCTGTTGTCGGTGCCGATGAAGGGGTTCACGTACTGCGTGAGGGCGAGCGTCGCGGCGCCGGCGGCCGGGGCGACGAGCCCCGCTCCCACGAACACCGCGGCGAGCGCGGCCGCGCACACCCGTTTGGCCAGTGGTCTGGACATGGCCCTTCCTCTCCTTGTCGCACCTTTTCCGCTGGGCGACAACGTTGTCGGGCAAGCAGAACGAGCGGTGACAACGTTGTCAGCTTGGCTTGTGCCGCGCCGACAACGTCCAGGGGATCGAAGTGGTACCGGAACTCGGTGGCACGACATGGTGCCACGGCGGGACCGGCCGGCGGAAGCACCGAAAGTTCGTTGTGCGCCAACCGGTTCCGCGACCGGACCACCGACCGGACCACTCGGCGCCGGTGGACCACCCGGCAACCCGAACCCCGGCGGCAGCGTCGCGAATGACTCATTCGGGACGTCGTAGGTCCCGAATGAGTCATTCGCGACCTCGGCGCCCGGAGGTCACCCAGTGGTCGCCGAGTGGGGTCGCGGCCGCTTCGCCGTTCGTCAGGTCCGCCAGCCAGCTCGCGAACGCGTCGGCCTCACCCGGCGCCAGACCGACCTCGAAGCGGGCGCGCTCGTCGAAGCGGGTCGCGTGGAGGAGGTACGGCGACGCGCGCAGGTCGTTCTCCAGCCGGCCCGCGCGGTCATAGCTCACCGCCACTTCGACGAGCCTGAGACGCCGGTGTTCTAGTACACCAACAACTTCCAGAGCGTCCGAAACGGACTGACCGTACGCGCGGATCAAACCGCCCGCGCCGAGCAGCACCCCGCCGAAGTACCGCGTCACCACCGCGACCGTGTCGGTCAGTTCGCGCCGGCGCAGCACTTCCAGCATCGGCGTGCCCGCGGTACCGGCCGGCTCACCGTCATCGCTGGACCGCTGCGTCCGCCCGTCCGGGCCGAGGACGAAGGCGTGACAGTGGTGCCGTGCACCCGGATCCGCGCGGCGGCGGGCCGCGATGAACTCGCGCGCGGCCGCTTCCGACGTCACCGGAGCGAGCGCGCCGAGGAACCGGGAGCGCTTGATCTCGATCTCGTGGACGCCTTCACGAGCCACGGAGAGATAACGATCAGTCATCGGCCAAGTCCGCCATGCACCCAGCTTGCCACCCCGGACCAGGGGTCCGACAGCCGCCTCGGACCACTTCGGACGGACATTTCCGCAGGTCAACGGCATTATCGCTCGCTCTGCGGGAGAGCCGGCCCGGCATATGGGACTACCCCTGGTGCCGTCAACGCAAGCGTGGCATTTCCCACCCGGGCGCAACGACGTATGTCGATAACAGCGAATTCACACTATCGTCATAAGACCCGGCGAACCCGGGAGTAACACCGCGCGCTCCGGACGGCCCCCACCACAGTGGCCGGCCTGTGCGCGCTCGCAGCACCCGACATGTTCGGCTGCCCAGTGTTGTGCGGCCTCCCAGATGATCGCGTCCGGTTTCCGAGCATCGATGCTCGGCCGGTGCCGCGCGGCATCTTGCACTTCGACCACGCCGACAACAGCAACTGTTCTCGACTGACCATCGCGGTCCCGGACCACTTCGTTAACCGGTTCAGCTCGAACCACTCGATGGAGTGAGTACCGGTCGCGCCAACGCCTTGGGAGGCGGCCAGCCGTGACCCACCGTGCCAGTTCCCTGCCCCCGTCCGGGGAGCAGCTCAGCAACGCCGAGGCCGCGGGCCTCTACCGGAGCGACTACGAACACGACGCCTGCGGTGTCGCCTTCGTCGCCGACCTGACCGGGCGCCGAGATCATGCGATCGTCGCCAAGGCTTTGGTTGCGTTGCGCAATCTGGAACACCGCGGGGCTCGTGGCGCCGAACCGGACACCGGCGACGGCGCCGGGCTCCTGATCCAGATCCCGGACGAGTTCTACCGCGAGGTCGTGGACTTCGAGCTCCCCGAGCCGGGCACCTACGCCGTCGGCACGGCTTTCCTGCCGCAGGACGAAAAGCGCCGCGGGCGGGCCATGACGACCATCGAGCGCATCGCCGCCGAGGAGGACATGCGCGTCCTCGGCTGGCGCGAGCTGCCGGTGCACACCGAGCACTGCGGGCCGACCGCGGCCGAGACCATGCCGCACTTCACGCAGCTGTTCCTCGCCGCGCGCCGCCCGAAGCCGGAGCACGCGGACCCGCTGCACATCGAGCGCAGCGCCTTCTGCGTCCGCAAGCGCGCCGAGCACGAACTCGTCGAGGACGACGTCTACTTCCCGTCGCTGTCGTCGCGGACGATCGTCTACAAAGGAATGCTCACCGAGCCCCAGGTCGAGCGGTTCTTCGCCGATCTGACCGACGAACGCGTCACCAGCGCCATCGGGCTCGTGCACTCCCGCTTCTCCACCAACACGTTCCCGTCGTGGCCGCTGGCCCACCCGTACCGGTACGTGGCGCACAACGGCGAGATCAACACCCTGCGCGGCAACCGCAACTGGATGGACGCCCGCGAGGCGCTGCTGGAGACCGACCTGATCCCGGGCGACCTCAAGCGCGTCTACCCGGTGATCACCCGCGGCGCCAGCGACTCGGCGAGCTTCGACGAGGTCCTGGAGCTGCTGCACCTCGGCGGCCGCTCGCTGCCCCACGCCGTCCTGATGATGATCCCGGAGGCCTGGGAGAACCACCAGGAGATGGACCCGGCGCGGCGCGCGTTCTACGAGTTCCACTCGACGCTGATGGAGCCGTGGGACGGCCCGGCGCTCGTCGCCTTCACCGACGGGTCCCAGATCGGGGCGGTGCTCGACCGCAACGGCCTGCGCCCCGGCCGGTACTGGGTGACCGACGACGGCCTCGTCGTGCTCGCCTCCGAGGTCGGCGTGCTCGACATCGACCCGGCGACGATCGTCCGGAAGGGACGCCTCGAGCCCGGCCGGATGTTCCTCGTGGACACCGCCGAAGGCCGGATCATCGAGGATGAAGAGGTCAAGACCGAACTGGCCACCGCGCACCCGTACGACGAGTGGGTCGAGGCCGGCCTCCTGCAGCTGGAAGACCTGCCGGAGCGCGACCGCGAGGTCCCGCTGCACGCCGCGCTCGTCCGCCGCCAGCAGGCGTTCGGCTACACCGAGGAAGAGCTCGAAGCCATCCTCGAGCCGATGGCCCGCACCGGCGCGGAGCCGATCGGCTCGATGGGCAACGACTCGCCGATCGCGACGCTCTCGAGCCGCCCGCGGCTGATCTTCGACTACTTCATCCAGCTGTTCGCCCAGGTGACGAACCCGCCGCTGGACGCCATCCGCGAGGAGCTCGTCACCGCCCTCGGCACGCAGATCGGCGCCGAGCCGAACCTCCTGGTCGGCGACGCCGCGAGCTGCCGGCGGATCGCGCTGCCGTTCCCGGTGCTCGACAACGACCAGCTCGCCAAGCTGGTGCACGTCAACGACGACGGCACGCTTCCGGAGTTCCAGGCGGTCACCGTGCTCGGCCGGTACAACGTGCACGGCGGCGGCGAGGCGCTGATCAAGCGGCTCGACGAGATCCGCGCCGAGGTTTCCGAGGCGATCGAGGACGGCGCCCGGCTGATCGTGCTGTCCGACCGCGGCGTCGACGAGCACCACGCGCCGATCCCCTCGCTGCTGCTGACCGGCGCGGTGCACCACCACCTCGTCCGCGAGAAGACGCGCACGCAGGTCGGCCTCATCGTCGAGGCCGGCGACGCGCGCGAGGTGCACCACATCGCGCTGCTCATCGGTTACGGCGTCGCCGCGGTGAACCCGTACCTGGCGATGGCGACCGTCGAGGAGATGGCCCACCAGGGCCTGATCCCCGGGGTGACGCCGAAGCAGGCGACGCAGAACCTGATCAAGGCGCTCGGCAAGGGCGTCCGCAAGACGATGTCGAAGATGGGCGTTTCGACGGTCGCGTCCTACACCGGCGCACAGATCTTCGAGGCGATCGGGCTCGGCGAAGAGGTCATCGACAACTGCTTCACCGGCACGACGTCCCGCCTCGGCGGGGTCGGCTTCGAGACGCTCGCCGACGAGGTCGCGAAGCGGCACAAGTACGCCTTCCCGGCCGACGGCGTCCGGGCCGCCCACCGCGAGCTCGAAACGGGCGCGGACTACCAGTGGCGCCGCGAAGGCGAGCCGCACCTGTTCAACCCGCAGACGGTGTTCAAGCTCCAGCACTCCACGCGGGCCGGGAAGTACGAGGTCTTCAAGGAGTACACGAAGGCCGTCGACGACCAGGCCGAGAAGCTGCTGACGCTGCGCGGGCTGTTCGACTTCAAGTACGGCAAGCGGACGCCGGTGCCGATCGACGAGGTCGAGCCGGTTTCGGAGATCGTCAAGCGGTTCGCCACCGGCGCGATCTCCTACGGCTCGATCTCCATGGAGATGCACCAGACCCTCGCCATCGCGATGAACCGCCTCGGCGGGAAGTCCAACACCGGTGAAGGCGGCGAGGACGCGGAGCGGCTGTACGACCCCGAGCGGCGCAGTGCCGTGAAGCAGGTCGCGTCCGGCCGGTTCGGCGTCACGAGCGAGTACCTCGTCAACGCCGACGACATCCAGATCAAGATGGCGCAGGGCGCGAAGCCCGGCGAGGGCGGGCAGCTGCCCGGCGCGAAGGTGTACCCGTGGATCGCGAAGACGCGGTTCTCGACGCCGGGCGTGGGGCTGATCTCCCCGCCGCCGCACCACGACATCTACTCGATCGAGGACCTGGCGCAGCTGATCCACGACCTCAAGAACGCCAACCCGGACGCGCGCATCCACGTGAAGCTCGTGTCCGAGGTCGGCGTCGGCACGGTTGCGGCCGGCGTGTCCAAGGCCCACGCCGACGTCGTGCTCATCTCGGGCCACGACGGCGGGACGGGCGCTTCGCCGCTGTCGTCCATCAAGCACGCGGGCGGCCCGTGGGAGCTCGGCCTGGCCGAGACGCAGCAGACGCTGCTGGCCAACCGGCTGCGCGACCGGATCGTCGTGCAGACCGACGGCCAGCTCAAGACCGGCCGCGACGTCATCATCGCGGCGCTGCTCGGCGCCGAGGAGTTCGGCTTCGCGACCGCGCCGCTGGTGGTGTCGGGCTGCATCATGATGCGCGTCTGCCACCTCGACACCTGCCCGGTGGGCGTCGCGACGCAGAACCCGAAGCTGCGCGAGAAGTTCAGCGGCAAGGCCGAGTACGTCGTCAACTTCTTCGAGTTCATCGCCCAGGAGGTCCGCGAGTACCTGGCGGAGCTGGGTTTCCGGTCCATCGCCGAGGCCGTCGGGCACGCCGAGTTCCTCGACAAGCGCAAGGCCATCGACCACTGGAAGGCGGCCGGGCTCGACCTGTCGCCGATCTTCCACGTGCCCGAGATGGCCCCGGCCGGGCTGCGCCTGCAGCAGAGGAAGCAGGACCACGGCCTCGAGAAGGCGCTGGACAACACGCTGATCCAGCTGGCCGAAGGCGCGCTGAACTCCGGCGACAAGGTGCGGCTGGAACTGCCGGTGCGCAACGTGAACCGGACCGTCGGCACCATGCTCGGCTCGGAACTGACCAAGCGGTGGGGCGGCGAAGGGCTGCCGGACGACACCATCGACGTCACCTTCACCGGCACCGCCGGCCAGTCGTTCGGCGCGTTCGTGCCGAAGGGCATCACGCTGCGGCTCTACGGCGACGGCAACGACTACGTCGGCAAGGGCCTCTCCGGCGGCCGGCTGATCGTGCGGCCCCCGCGGGACGCGCAGTACGTGGCCGAGGAGCAGATCATCGCCGGCAACGTCATCGCCTACGGCGCGACCAGCGGTGAGATCTTCATCCGCGGCAAGGTCGGCGAGCGGTTCTGCGTCCGCAACTCGGGTGCGCTGGCCGTCGTCGAAGGCGTCGGCGACCACGGCGGCGAGTACATGACCGGCGGCCGGATGGTCGTGCTCGGCCCGATCGGGCGCAACTTCGCGGCCGGCATGTCCGGCGGTATCGCCTACGTGCTGGACCTGCCCGCGCACCGCGTCAACCCGGAGATGGTCGACCTCGACCCGCTCGACTCCGAGGACGCGGACTTCCTGCGGGAAACGCTGGAAAAGCACTACAACGAAACGGAATCCGCGGTCGCGCGGGAACTGCTGGCCGACTGGGACGCGGGCGTCGACCGCTTCGGGAAGGTCATGCCGAAGGACTACAAGCGCGTGCTCGCCGCCCAGGTGCAGGCCGAGCGCGACGGGCGCGACGTGAACGAGGCGATCATGGAGGCCGCACATGGCTGACCCCAAGGGCTTTCTGACCACCACCCGCGAAGAGCCGAAGCGCCGCCCGGTCGACCTGCGGCTGATGGACTGGCGAGAGGTCTACGAAGACTTCGCCACGACGAAGCTGCAGAAGCAGGCCGGCCGGTGTATGGACTGCGGCATCCCGTTCTGCCACCAGGGCTGCCCGCTCGGGAACCTCATCCCGGAGTGGAACACGCTGACCTGGCGCGAGGACTGGCAGCAGGCCATCGAACGGCTGCACGCGACGAACAACTTCCCGGAGTTCACCGGGACGTTGTGCCCCGCCCCGTGCGAAACCGCGTGCGTGCTCGGGATCAACGACGACCCGGTGACGATCAAGCGGGTCGAGATCTCGATCATCGACCGGGCCTTCGACGAAGGCTGGGTGCAGCCTCAGCTGCCGGTGGCCCTCACGGGCAAGAAGGTCGCGGTCGTCGGGTCCGGCCCGTCGGGTCTCGCCGCGGCGCAGCAGCTGACGCGCGCGGGCCACAGCGTCGTGGTCCTCGAGCGGGCCGACAAGATCGGCGGGCTGCTGCGCTACGGCATCCCCGAGTTCAAGATGGAGAAGTCCCGCCTCGACCGGCGGCTCGACCAGATGCGCGCCGAGGGGACGGAGTTCCGGGCGTCGGTGAACGTCGGCGTGGACATTTCCGCTGCCGAGCTGACTTCGTCTTACGACGCCGTGGTGCTGGCCGGTGGCGCGACCGACTGGCGTGACCTGCCGATCCCCGGCCGGGACCTGGCCGGCATCCACCAGGCCATGGAGTTCCTCCCGCCGGCCAACCGGGTTGCTTCGGGGGACCTCGAGTCGTCTCCCTTCGACGCCGCGGGCTTGGACGTCGTGGTCATCGGCGGCGGAGACACGGGCGCGGACTGCGTCGGGACGTCGCACCGCCAGGGCGCGCGTTCGGTGACGCAGCTGGAAATCATGCCCAAGCCGCCCGAGGCGCGTTCGGACGCGCACCCGTGGCCGACGTACCCGATGATCTACCGGGTGTCCTCGGCGCACGAAGAAGGCGGCGAGCGGCTCTACGCGGTGAACACGCAGGAGTTCCTGGGTGACGCCGACGGCCGCGTGCGCGCGCTGAAGCTGGTCGAGGTCCGCAACGAGGGCGGCAAGTTCGTCCCGGTGCCCGGCTCGGAACGCGAGCTGCCGGCACAGCTGGTCCTGCTCGCGATGGGCTTCCTCGGGCCGCAGAAGAAGGGCCTCATCGAGGACCTCGGCGTCGAACTGGACGCGCGCGGCAACGTCGCCCGCGACAAGGCGTTCAAGACGAGTCTGGACAACGTGTTCGTGGCCGGCGACATGGGCCGCGGCCAGTCCCTGATCGTGTGGGCGATCGCGGAGGGGCGCAGCGCCGCGGCCGGTGTCGACGCGTACCTGACCGGCCGTGACGTCCTGCCCCGCCCGATCGCGCCGACGGACCGGCCGATCGCGTAGGACCCGGCGCCGGCGGAGGCGTCATCGTCGCCACCTCCGCCGGCGCTGTACCACCGCTCAGTCGTAGTACCCCTGCTCGAGGTCGTCCAGCAGCCCCGGCCGCGTGGGCCGCCAGCCGAGCAGCTCCCGGGTCGTGTTCGCGGACGCCGGCTGGTCGAACGCCAGGATCCCGCCGAGGAAGCCGAGCTCTTCGGCGGTCACGGACTTGACCGGCAGGCCGAGGCGGCGGCCGACCACCTCGGCGACGTCGCGGATCCGCACGCCCTCGTCGCCGACCGCGTGCAGCACGGCGCCCGCCGGGGCCTGCTCGAGCGCGAGCCGGAACAAGTGCGCGGCGTCCAGGACGTGGACCGCGGGCCAGCGCTGCGTCCCGTCGCCGACGTACGCGGCGATGCCCTTCTCGCGCCCGAGGGCGACCAGGCGGGCGATGAGGCCGTGGGCGTCGCCTTCGCCGTGCACCGAACGCGGCAGGCGGACGAGGGACGGGCGGATGCCGCGTTCCGCCGTCGCCAGGACGGCCCTGGCGACGTCCCCGCGGCCGGCCACCGGACCCGCGAAGACCGAATCGTCCTGTTCGGTCGAGGGGCGGCCGGGCACCATCGGCGTCCCCGAAGCGGCGACGAAGGGCTTGCCGGCCAGCACCGCGCTCATGGCGCCGACCGCGGCCGCGTCGGTCCGGATCGCAGCGTCCATCCGGCTGAAGTCGTGGCCGAAGGCGAGGTGGACGACGCCGTCGGCGCTTTCCGCGCCCTTTTCCAGGACGTCGAGGTCGGTGAGGTCGCCGCGAAGGACGTCGGCGCCCATCGCGGCGACGGTCTCGGCCGCCTCGCCCGATCTCGCGAGCCCGACGACTTCGTGGCCCGAGCCGAGCAGTTCGGGCACGAGGGCCCGGCCGATCCAGCCGGACGCGCCGGTGACGAACACACGCATGAGGTTTCTCCCTTATTGATGACACCCGGTGCCATCACCATAGCACCGTAATGACACCGGGTGTCATCGCCTAGGCTGGGGCCATGAGCCGCTGGGAGCCGAACACCCGCGAGCGCCTGCTCGACGCCGCGCTCGACCTGTTCGGCGAGCGCGGGTACGACAGCGTCACGGTCGCCGAGATCACGGAGCGGGCCGGACTGACGAAGCGGACCTTCTTCCGCCACTTCAGCGACAAGCGCGAAGTGCTCTTCGCCGGCCAGGAGCTGCTGAGCCGGATCTTCGCCGAGGCGATCGCGGCGGCCCCGGCCCCGGCGACCCCGATGGAGGCGATCGCGGCGGCCCTGGAGGCGGCCACGACCCCGTTCGGGCCGCAGCGCCGGGAGCGGGCGCGCCAGGTCCAGGCGGTGGTCGCCGGCCACCGCGACCTGCACGAGCGCGAACTGCTGAAGCTCGCGACGTTGCGCGCCGCGATGGCCGACGCCCTGCGCGCACGGGGAGTCCCGGACCCGACGGCCCGCCTCGCCGCCGAAATCGGCGGCCTGGCGTTCTCGACCGGCTTCGCCCGCTGGGTCGCGCCGGGCAACGAACGGGAGTTCGCCGAACTGGTCCGCGAGGCCTTGGCCGAGCTGCTGGCGGCGACCACCACACTCGGCTGACCCGGCGGGCCACGATCCCGCTTTCCGCCGGGTTTCCCGTCCCTTGTGGACGCCCACGAGGCCGCGGCACCGATCCGGCGGCCAGGCCATTTGTTTCCTCCCCGAAACTATTTCGCGCTCAACTTAATCTTTCGTGTGAAACCGGAAATCGGGTGGCACCGCCCGCCTCCGGCACTGCACTCTGTATTCAGGGGACCCGGTCGGCCGAGGGGGGATTCCGGTCGGCCGGGTGCCCGCCGAGAGGCGGGCTTTTTCACACGGGAGGGGACCCGAATGAGTGTCGATCTGTCCACCACGCTGTCCTGGACCA
Organism: Amycolatopsis sp. NPDC051716; assembly: GCF_040681595.1. NCBI lineage: Bacteria > Bacillati > Actinomycetota > Actinomycetes > Pseudonocardiales > Pseudonocardiaceae > Amycolatopsis > Amycolatopsis sp. NPDC051716. Next base: position 32,557 of record NZ_JBFAZA010000019.1, read on the forward strand.
CGGCGACCGGCGATGCCGCGACGATGCTCGGCGAGCTGCAGCCGAACATCCTCAAGGCCCACGTCCGCGACCACCTGTCCGCCCTGTTCCTCGCCTTCGGCGACGCGGCAGAGGCGCGTGCCTTCCTCGTCTCGGTCACCGGGAAGATGAAGTCCGCCAAGGCACACCTCGACGAGGTGAGCGCGTTCAAGACCGCCGGCGGCGCGGGCACGCCGTACGTCGGCGTCGGGCTCACCGCGGCCGGCTACCGCGCTCTCGGCGTCGACGGAAACATGCCGCAGGACGAGGCGTTCCTGCGCGGGATGACGGCCGCGGGCACGCGGCAGCAGCTCAACGACCCGCCGCGCTCGACGTTCGATCCGGGCTACCGCGGGGAAATCCACGCCATCGTGCTCGTGGGGGACGCCACGGACAAGGCGATGACCGCCCGCCGCAACGAAATCCTCGGCCTGCTGCCGGATTCGGCCACCGTGCTCGCGGAGGAAACCGGCCTCGGCCGCGTCAACGCGCGCGGCGAGGGCATCGAGCACTTCGGGTACGTCGACGGCCGCAGCCAGCCGCTGTTCCTGGCCGAAGACGTCGACGCGGAGAAGAACAACACCGACGGCATCAACGTGTGGAATCCGGCGGCGCCACTCGATCAGGTGCTGGTTCCCGATACCGCGGCGCCGGATCCCGGCGTGCATTTCGGCAGCTATTTCGTTTTCCGCAAACTGGAGCAGAACGTCCGGCGGTTCAAGCAGGCCGAAGCGGATCTGGCCGACACGCTCGACCTCACCGGCGAAGACCGCGAGCGGGCCGGGGCGATGATCATCGGCCGCTTCGAAGACGGCACGCCGCTGACCACGCAGCGGGAAGACGGCGCGGAGAGCCCGGTGTCGAACAACTTCACCTACGACAGCGACCGCGCCGCGCTGAAGTGCCCGTTCCAGGCGCACATCCGCAAGACGAACCCGCGCGGCTCCGGCAACGCCCAGGACCCGGCCGCCGAGCGGCGCCACCTGATGGCCCGCCGGGGCGTCACGTACGGGGAACGCCCGGACGACCCGAACGCCGACGTGCCGCCCGCGGCCCGGCCGAGCGGCGGGGTCGGGCTGCTGTTCATGGCCTTCAACTCCGAGCTGGGCAACCAGTTCGAGTTCACGCAGGCGATCTGGGCGGACAACCCGGGCTTCCCGATCGTCGAAGGCGTCACGCCGGGCCTGGACCCGGTGATCGGCCAGGGCGAGCGCGGCTCGTCGGACTACACCGTGGAGTGGGGCGGCTCCACGCAGCGGACGGCCGGCCCGGTGCCGCAGGCGGTGACGCTGCGGGGCGGCGAGTACTTCTTCATGCCGTCGCTGGCCTTCCTGCGGTCACTCTGAGCTGGGGGCGAAGGCCACCACCGGGTTCGCCCGGTGGTGGCCTTCGGAGGAATCAGGCGTCGAGCAGGTCGAAGGCCAGCAGCCCGGCGCCCAGCCGCCCGGCTTCGTCGCCCAGCTCGGCGATCCGCAGCTCCGGCATCCGCTGGAACGTCAGGTGCGCGGCCAGCCACTCGCGCACCGGCTCCAGCACGTAGTCGGCCGCGGTGAACAGGCCGCCGCCCAGCACGATCACCTCCGGGCCGAGCAGCGTCAGCAGCGTCCGGATCCCGTGGCCGAGCCCGTCGAGCGCGTCCTGGACGACGGCGACCGCGACCTCGTCACCGCGTCGCGCCAGCTCGACGACCTCGCGGGCGCCGTCGGCCGGGCGGCCGGTGCGCTCGGTGTAGCGGCGGGCGATCGCGGCCGCCGACGAGATCGCCTCCAGGCAGCCGGTCGCGCCGCAGCCGCACTTGCCGGCGTGCCCGACGTCGATGTGCCCGACCTCGCCGGCCTGCCCGTGCGCGCGGTGGATCCGGCCGTCGAGCAGCAGCGCGGCCGCGATGCCGGTGCCGACGGGGATGAACGCGGCGTTCGTCGCCCCGCGCCCGGCGCCCACGCGGAACTCGGCGATGCCGCCCGCGGTGACGTCGTGCCCGAAGGCGACGGGCAGCCCGAGCCGGTCTTCCAGGAGCTCGCCGAAGGGGACTTCGCGCCAGTCGAGGTTAGCCGAGAAGTGGCAGACGCGGGTCTCCTCGTCGACGATCCCCGGCACCACCACCCCCACCGCCGCGGGTCGCCCGGTCCCGGCCTGCTCGGCCAGCGCGGCCACGATGTCCGCGGTCTGCGCGGCCAGCGCCGTCCCGTCCGCGCTGCGGGCCGTCTCCGCGCGCAGTGCCGCCTTGGGCTGCAGCTGCTCGTCGAGCAACGCGGCCTTGATCGTCGTCCCGCCCACATCGAGGGCGGCCACCATTCGAGTCACCGCGGCATTGTCACATTGACGCAGCCCAAACGGCGGACCTACGCTCAACCGGCCAGACGACGGATTCCGGAACGCGGTGCAAGTCCGCGCGGTCGCGCCACTGTGACCCCCGCCAGGGGGAAGCCAGACCCGGACCGTCGTGAGAGACCCCGATGAGGCCGCGAAAGCCCGAGGAGGCCACGCCATGACCCAGACGGCAGCTCCCGCCGTTCCGCTCCCGATCCGCATCCCGATCCGTGAGATCGTGCCGTGGGCGGTGTTCGTGGTGCTCCTTGCGCTGATCGCGCTCTACTTCGTGAGCGCCGAGCAGGGCGCGACGGCGGTGTTCGCGAACATGTACGTCCACGAGTTCGTGCACGACGGCCGGCACCTGCTGGCCTTCCCCTGCCACTGATCGGCGGGCACGTACTCCCATGATGAAGACCTTGCTGGTCCGCGGCATGCTCGCGGGCCTGATCGCCGGTGTGCTCGCGTTCGGGTTCGCCTACGCCTTCGGTGAGCCGTCGGTGAACGCGGCCATCGGCCTCGAGGAGTCCGGTGGTCACTCGCACTCCCACGACGCTTCCGCTCCTGCTCCTGCTCCGTCCGCGGAAGAGGAAGAGCTCGTCCCCCGCGACATCCAGAGCACGCTCGGCCTGCTCACGGGGGTGCTCGTCTACGGCGTCGCGATCGGCGGCCTGCTCTCGCTGGCGTTCGCGTTCGCCCAGGGACGGCTCGGTGCGCTGCGCCCCCGGCTGACGGCGCTGCTGCTCACGGCGGGCGCGTTCACGGTGGTGTTCCTGGTGCCGTTCCTGAAGTACCCGGCCAACCCGCCGGCGGTAGGGCAGCCGGGCACGATCGGCTCCCGGACCGAGCTGTACTTCGGCTTCGTCGCGGTCTCCCTGCTGGTGGGCATCTTCGCCACGGTGTTCGGCCGCAAGCTGGCGGACCGCCTGGGCGCCTGGAACGCGTTCCTCCTGGCGGCGGCGGGCTACGTCGTGGTGATCGGCATCGTGGCCTGGTTGATGCCGGTGGTCGACGAGATCCCGGCAACGTTCCCGGCCTCGACGTTGTGGAGCTTCCGAACAGCCTCGGTCGGCACCCAGGTAACGCTGTGGCTGGCATTGGGCCTGACGTTCGGAGCATTCGCGGAGAAGGCATTGAACCGCCGGACCACGGTCGCCGCCTGACCCGGCGGTTGTCAGGCCGGTTCGCGGTCGGGTCCGGCGATCCGGGTGGGTTCTGCGGGGACACGGCGGTGCCGCGGGTGGGCTTCGGCACCGTCGGGCCGGTCAGGATCCAGATCCACCGGGCCGACGAGCGAAGCCGCGGACCGGCCATCGGCGGCGCGGCGGGCGCGGCAACGGACCGCCATTGGCGGCGGCGAGACGGGGTGACCGCGCTCCGGGGCAATCGCGCCGCCCGGCGGGGCCTTGGTCGGCAAGGCTCTGGTCGGCAAGAGCCGGTTCGCATGGCCCGGTCGCCAAGGGAGCCAGCCGCAAGGCCGGGGTCAACAGAGCCCGGGTGAACAAGGCCAGGGTTGGCAAGTCGCCCGGGTCGCGAGGGCCCCGCCAGCAAGGCCGAGGCCAGCAAGGCGGCAAACTCCCGGCCGGCAAACCCGCGGCCGGCAAGGTTTCGGCCGACCGCACCCCGGCCCGGCCGCGCTAAGGCGCGCCCGGCGGCACGAACGGCAGGTCCGGCGGCGCCCCGCGGTCCAGCAGCGTCCGCAGCAGCTCCGTGTCCAGGTGTTCGTCGACCGCGTCCGCCAGCTTGTCCAGCATCTCCTCGCGCAGCTCACCGAAGCCGGGCGCGTCCGGCGCCGGTGTCCAGCCGACTCCCGCCTGCGCCGCCGCTTCGGTGAGCCACGCGCGACGGAAGGCGTCGTTCTCGAACGCGCCGTGCCACATCGTGCCCCAGACCGCTCCCGCGCGCCGACCGTCCAGGAAGGACTCTGCCGGGGTCGTGGCGATCACCGAGCCGTGGTGGATTTCGTAGGCGTCCACAGGATGGCCGCGCCACGTTCCCGCCGGCCGGGTGAGCACCTTCTCCGCGGCGAACGTCACCCGTCCAGGCAGCAGGCCTAGGCCCGCCACCTCGCCCGCGCCGGATTCGACGTCGTCCACAATGGACTCGGTGAGCATCTGGTAGCCGCCGCAGATGCCCAGGACCGGGCGGCCCGCGGCGGCCCGGGCCGTCACCGCCGTGTCGAGGCCACGCTCTCGCAGCCAGGCCAGGTCGGCCACGGTGGCGCGCGACCCCGGCAGCACCACGATGTCCGCCGCCGCGACGACGTCGGGGTCGGCGGTGAGCGTCACCGTGACCCCGGGCTCGGCGGCCAGCGCGTCGACGTCGGTGGCGTTGGACGCGCGCGGGAACCGGACGACCGCCACGCCGAGGCCACCACCGGGCGTTTCGCGGCGCCAGCCCGCCACGGCGAGAGCGTCCTCCGAGTCGATCCACACCCGGTCCAGCCAGGGCAGCACGCCCAGCACCGGCCGTCCGGTGATCTTCTCGAGGCTGTCCAGGCCCGGCCGCAGCAGGCCGACGTCGCCGCGGAACTTGTTGACCACCCAGCCCGCGACCAGGGCCTGGTCCTCGGCCGACAGCAGCGCGAGGGTGCCGAACATCGCCGCGAGCACGCCGCCGCGGTCGATGTCGCCGACGACCAGCACCGGCAGCCCGAACCGCCGCGCGAGCCCCATGTTGACGTAGTCGCCGCCGCGCAGGTTGATCTCCGCCGGACTGCCGGCGCCTTCGCAGACGACGACGTCGAAGCGCGCGCTCAGGTCCTCGAAGGCACCGAAGGCGATCTCGGCCAGCCCGGCGCGGCCGGTGGCGTACTCCCCCGCTTCGAGCGTGCCGAACGGCTTCCCGAGCGCGACGACGTGGCTGCGCCGGTCACTGCCGGGCTTGAGCAGTACGGGGTTCATCGCCGCTTCGGGTTCCACGCCGGCGGCCCGCGCCTGCACCCACTGGGCGCGGCCGATCTCGGCGCCGTCGGCGCAGACCATGGAGTTGTTCGACATGTTCTGCGCCTTGAACGGCGCCACCCGCACCCCCCGGCGCGCAAGCCACCGGCAGATCCCGGCGGTGACCAGGCTCTTCCCGGCATCGGACGTCGTCCCGGCGACGAGCAGCCCGCTCATCGCCGGTTGTCCACAGCCAGGCCGACGCGGGCCGAGTTGTCCACAGATCGCCGAGCGGGGCCTTTCCCCCACCGGGAGCCGATAGACTGGACAGGGGCCGCCCCCCAGGGAGTGGCGGGGGCTGCGCTGGCGGCGATGGCCACCGCTGCCGCCCCTACCAGCCGGGAGAGGCGCACTGCGCGGCGCAGGTCCGTCGGCTGCGGGTCGCGGCCTTCGCCGAGGCGGGCCCGGCTCTCCACCTCGCCGCCGTAGCTGTTCGTCCCGCCGAGGCGGATGTCCAGCGCTCCCGCGAACGCCGCTTCCACCTGGCCCGCGTTGGGGCTCGGGTGCCGGCCGCCGTCTCGGCGCCACACCCGCCAGGACTCCCCGGCCCGGCCGCCCGCGCACAACGCCGTGAGCGCCGCCCCGATCCGCGACGGCACCAGGTTGACGACGTCGTCGGCGCGCGCCGCAGCCCAGCCGAAGCGGCGGTAGCGCGGTGAGCGGTAGCCGACCATCGCGTCGAGCGTGTTGAGCGCGCGGTAGCCGAGGAGGCCCGGCATCCCGGCGACGGCTCCCCAGAACAAGGGCGCGACCACGGCGTCCGAGGTGTTCTCGGCGATCGATTCGGTGGCCGCGCGGGTCAGCTCGGCGGCGTCGAGGGCTGTCGCGTCGCGCGCGCAGAGGTGCGAGAGCCGCTGACGCGCTTCGGGCACTGCGCCCGCTTCGAGCAGGCGGGCCATTTCGGTGCCTTCGGCGGCCAGGCCGCGGCCGCCGAGGACAACCCACGTGGACGCGGCGGTGAGGACGAACCGCGCGAAGGGACGTCGCCGCGTCGCCGTCTGAAGCGCGACGCCGAGGCCGACGGCGCCGAAGGTGCACAGCGCGGCGTACGCGGCCCCGCGCGGCTTCGAATCAGCCCACAGACGGTGTTCCAGGCGGGCCGCGGCGGTACCGAACAGAGCGACCGGATGGCCCGTTCGGGGGTCACCGAACAGAGCGTCGGTTACGTATCCGGTCACGAGTCCGGCCGCGGTTGTCCCTAGACGGAGTGGCACGTGGCGCACGGTAGCGCGTGCACCAGAATGCCGGGTATGACTGTGCCCAATGCCGCCTCCGCGAAGAAACGTCCGTCGGCGGGGCTGACGCACCGGCTCGCCGGGTATCTCGAAACCCTGGCTCGTGCCCTCCGCCGGTACGGGCGCGACGAAGGCAAGGTGCTGGTCCTCGGCGGCGTCCGCTCGGGGAAGTCGCGGCACGCCGAGCGGCTCGTCGCCCACCACTCCCACCTCGTCTACGTCGCGCCCGGCCTGCCCGCGGGCGAAGACGACCCCGAATGGGCCGCGCGGGTGGCCGCGCACCAGGCGCGGCGGCCGGCGAACTGGAAGACCGTCGAGACCACTGACCTGGCCGGCGTCCTGCGCACGGCGACCGAGCCGCTGCTGATCGACTGCCTCGGCACCTGGCTGTCCCGCGTGCTGGACGACGTCGGCGCGTGGCGGCAGAAGCCGGGCTGGGAGCACCGCCTGGACGACCGGCTCGAGGACTTCCTGGCCGCGTGGGCCGCGGCGCGTGTACCAGTGGTCGCGGTGAGCAACGAGGTCGGCAGCGGTGTGGTGCCCGCAACGTCGTCCGGACGGCTGTTCCGTGATGTGCTGGGCGCACTCAACAACCGGGTGTCCGCCGACGCCGACCGGGTCGTGCTGGTCGTCGCGGGCCGGGCGCTCGACCTGTAGCCAGGAGGCGCCCGTGTTCGACGTACCCGTGCCCGACCCCGCCGCCCGCACCGCCGCACTCGAGCGGCTCGACGGCCTGGTCAAGCCGCTCGGCGCGCTGGGCAGGCTGGAGGAGATCGCGGCCTGGCTGTCCGCGGCGCACGGCACCGTGCCGCCGCGCCCGCTGGACGACGTCCGCGTGGTCGTCTTCGCGGGTGATCACGGCGTGTCGGCGCTTTCGGCGTACCCGCGCGAGGTGACCGCGGCGATGGTGCGGGTGTTCCTGGCCGGCAAGAGCGGCGTGAACGTGCTGGCCGCCCAGGTCGGAGCGCGCGTGCGCGTAGTGGACATCGGTGTCGATTGGGACGGCGCGGACGTGCCGGCCTCGGTGACGGCGCACAAGATCCGCCGCGGTTCGGGCTCGATCGACGTCGAGGACGCGTTGCTGCCGGGCGAAGCCCAGGCGGCGTTCGAAGCGGGCCGGGCGATCGCGCTGGAGGAACGTGAGGCGGACGTCCTGATCCCGGGCGACATGGGGATCGGCAACACGGCGATGTGCGCGGCGCTGGTGGCGGCCTCCCTCGGCCTGCCGGCGACGGAGGTCGTCGGCACGGGAACGGGAGTCGACGCAGCGGGTTTGGAGCGCAAGACGGCGGCGGTCGCGGCGGCGTTGACGCGGACGGCGGGCCGGACGGAGGACCCGTTCGAGAGGCTGACGGCGCTGGGCAGCGCCTGCGTGGCAGCGACGGCGGGCTTCCTGGTCCAGGCGGCGGTGCTGGGAATTCCGGTGCTGCTGGACGGGGTGTTCTCCGGCGCGGCGGCGTTGGTGGCGCGGGACATCGCGCCGGGGGCGGAGCAGTGGTGGCTGGCCGGACATCGGTCGACGGAACCTTCGCAGGCGTTCGCGTTGAAGGCGCTGGGGCTGGAGCCGATCCTGGACTTCGGCCTGCGGCTCGGCGAAGGCAGCGGCGCTGTCCAGGCTGTGCCGACCCTGCGAGCGGCCCGGGCGATCCTGGCCGAGATGGGCCTGTTGGCCGACCTGGCATGAAGGAAGCAGCCCCCGCCACTCGAGGGTTTCCCGGAGTGGTTGCCACACCTCCGCCGGTGCCGGCAGTCGCAGCCTCGCGGTTTCCGAGCCGGGGCGAGCGGGCCCGCCCGCCCGGGATCTCGCTGCAGATGACCGCGGCGAAGCTGAGCCGCCCGGTGTCGGCGATCAGCTGGGAACCGGACCGCAACCGGCAGCCCGACGGCGCTTGCCAGCCCTACGCCGCGCAAGAAATGGCCGCCGCCCGGCGACCCAGGCCGAAGATCGGCAAGCCAGCCTCGGACCGAGTGTCGCGGGCGATGATCCAGGCTGAGCTGGATGCTCGCCGCTCGGCGACCACGGCTGCGGCTGCGGCTGCGGCTGCGGCTGCGGCTGCGGCTGCGGCTGCGGCTGCGGCTGCGGACAACCCGACGTGAGCCGGTGGGTTGATGCCGTGCGGATGGCCGTCGGGACGCTGACCACCGTGCCGGTTCCCGCTCCGCGGGTCATCGATCGGCGTGTTGCCGGGCGGGCCATGCTGCTCGCTCCCCTTGCCTCGCTCCCGCTGGCCGCCGCCGCTGGGGGGATCGTCTGGGCCGGTTCCGCCGCCGGGCTGCCCGCGCTCGCCACCGCGGCACTCGCCCTCGGTGCCGTCGCGCTCGGCAGCCGAGGATTGCACCTCGACGGGCTCGCCGACACCGCCGACGGCCTCGGTGCCTCTTACGACCGCGCCAAAGCCCTCGACGTCATGCGCCGCGGCGACTCCGGGCCCACCGGGGTGGCCACCCTCGTCCTGGTCCTCCTCGTCCAGGTCGGTGCCCTGACCGCCGCCAACCCGATCACCGCCGCCGCGGGCGTGCTCGTCGGCCGGTGCACGCTCTCCATGGCGTGTGCGCGGGGCGTTCCGTCAGCACGGCCGGACGGGCTCGGTGCCACCGTCGCCGGCTCGGTGCCGCGCGCCGCCGCGATCGCCGTGGGCGTGGCCGCCGCCGGGCTGGCGGTGCTGCTGCCTGGCCTGCCGTGGTGGCGCGGGCCGCTCGCCGTCGGCCTCGCCTACGCCGTCGCGAGTGCGCTCCTGTGGCGGTGCACCAAACGGCTCGGCGGCATCACCGGTGACGTCCTCGGTGCCGGTGTCGAAGCCGCCGTCGCGGCCGCTCTGGTCGCGTTGTCGATTTAGGTCCACCGGCTGGCCGAGACGCCCGGGCGCTACGGAGCTCAAGCGCCGCACGTGGCCGAAACTGTCATACCCCCTCCTTACAGTGATCCGCGTGAACCGGACCGATCGTCTCTACGCCCTTGTCGAAGAACTCCGCGCCGTCGCGCCGCGGCCACGCAGTGCGCGCTGGCTCGCGGACCGGTTCGAGGTCAGCGTCCGCACCGTCGAACGGGACATCAGTGCCCTGCAGCAGTCCGGAACGCCGATCTACGCCGAGGCCGGCCGCACCGGCGGGTACTGCCTCGACAAGGCGCACACGATGCCGCCGGTCAACCTGACGCCCGCCGAGGCCGTCGCCATGGCGCTCGCGCTGAGACACCTCGACGCCACTCCCTTCCGGGCGGAAGGGCGCTCGGCGCTGCGCAAGCTGGTCGCCGCGATGCGGCGGGAGGACGCGGACGCGGCGCAGAACCTCGCCGCCTGCGTCCACCTGCTCGGCAGCGGGCCCATCCCGCCGATGCCGCACGTGCTCGGTATCCGCCGCGTGCTGCGCATCCGATACACCGACCGCGCAGGCACCGTCACCCGGCGGGAGATCGAGCCGCTCGGCTACGTCGGCAAGCCCGCGCACTGGTACCTCATCGCCTGGTGCCGGCTGCGCAAGGAGATCCGGGCGTTCCGCACCGATCGGATCGTCTCGTACTCCGTGACCGCCGAAGTGCCGCCGCTTCGCCGGCTGCGGCCCGAGGACCTCGACATCCCGTACGGCGACGTCGATCAGCTCACTTTGGCGGGGTGAACACGGAGAAGTGGTTGCCCGCCGGGTCGAGCACGTGTGCGAACGTCACGCCGACCGGGTTGACGCTCGGTGGCCGTTGCACCCGGCCGCCGGCCTTCTCGACCTGCCGGCAGGTGGCGTCGACGTCCTCGACGAGCACGGTGAAGATCGCGTAGTCCTCGGTTCCCCTGGAGAGCCCACCGCGCGAGCCGCCGGTGTCGATCACCCGGTAGACCGGGTCGGTGCTGGCCGACGAGTCCTGGGCGATCTTCCAGCCGAACACCTCGCCGTAGAACTGTTCGGCGGCTGCCGGGTCCGCGGTACCGATCTCGAACCAGGCGACGTCGTTGAATCCGGGCATGTCGTTCCTTCCGCTGCCACGCCGGGTGTTTCCCGGTGTGCGCCCAGTTTCGGTGGCGGTAACGACAACCCCCTGTCGGTGTTTACGAAACTTCTCGCAAAGTCGCCAGGAACGCGTCCGTCGTCGCGCGGTCGCGGACCGCCAGCCGCAGATGATCCGGGCCGAGGCCGGGGAACGTGTCCCCCCGCCGCACCGCGTAGCCCGCTTCACGCAGGCGCGCGCGCAGGGAAGCGCCGCCGGGGACGCGGACCAGCACGAACGGGCCACGCGGGTCGCCCAGCACCGGCACGCCCGCCGCGGTCAGGCCGGAGACCAGGTACTCGCGGTCCGACTCCGCCGCGACCGCCAGCTTTTCCGCTTCCTCCACGGCGGCCGGCCGGCAGCACGCCACGGTCGCCACGCCGGCCAACGTGGACACCGACCAGGGCACCTGCACCGCCCGCAGCCGCTCGACGACATCCGCCGGAGCGAGCACGTAGCCCGCTCGCAGGCCGGCCAAGCCCCAGGTCTTCGTCAGGCTGCGCAGCACGACGACACCCGGGACACCGGACGCCAGGCTCTCGGCCTCGCCCGGGATCGCGTCCAGGAACGCTTCGTCCACCACGAGCAGCCGGCCGGGGCGCACCAGGGAAAGCAGCGAAGACGCGGGATGCAAGACCGATGTCGGGTTCGTCGGATTGCCGACGAACACCAGGTCGGCATCGGCCGGGACCCGCGCCGGATCGAGAACGAAACCGTCCGCCTCGGCGAGGATCACCCGCGAGACCGCGTGTCCCGCCGCCCGCAGCGCCGCTTCGGGCTCGGTGAACTGCGGGTGCACGACCACCGCGTGGCGCGGCCGCAAAGCCGAGGCCAGCAGCGTGAACGCCTCCGCCGCACCCGCGGTGACCAGCACTTCCGAAGGAGGACGGCCGTGGCGTGCGGCCACCGCCCGCACCGCGTCCGCGGTGGACGGGTAGGCGGCCAGCGAGTCCAAAGCGGACGCCAGCTCGGCCCGCAGCCAAGCGGGCGGGCGCGGCAGCCGGACGTTCACGGCCAGGTCGACCAGTCCCGGCCCGACCTCACGATCACCGTGGTGGTGCAGGTCGTAATCAGACACGGCCATACGCCCGCACCCGCGCCGCGAACCGCTGGGCCAGCTCGGGGTACCCGGCCCAGTGGACGTGCAGGTAGGACGCGTGCAGCGTCGGCGACGCGAAGCCGTCCAGCTGCCGGTCCCAGCCCCAGGCCGCCGAGGCGCCGTGCGACGGCGTCACCTCGGTCCGGTGGAACTCGTGCCCGGTGACGCGCTGGCCGGCCGTCGCCATCAGGTTGTCCTCGACGGCGACCGCGCGCCGGTAGCCGAGCTTGCCGCGGGCGGTCATCTTGGCGTCCGCGGGCACCGCACCGGCCATCGGCACGCCGTCCAGGGACTGGCACAGGTACAGCAGCCCGGCGCATTCCGCACTGACCGGCATTCCGCCCTGGACGGCCGAAGCCACTTCGCTACGCAACGCCGTGTTCGCCGACAGTTCCGCCGCGTGCACCTCCGGGAACCCGCCGCCGAAGTACAGACCGGCGCACCCGCCGGGCAACGCCTCGTCACGCAGCGGATCGACGTCCACGACCTCGACGCCGCAAGCCGCCAGCAGCTCGATGTTCTCGGTGTAGCGGAAGGTGAACGCCGGACCGCCGGCGGCGGCGATCGTCACCCGCGGACCATCCACCCCGGACGGCTCCCACGGCGGCGAAGAAAGTCCCGGCGCCCCGGAAGCGATCCGGACGATCGCGTCGAGGTCGACGCCGTCGCGCACCCACGCGGCCAGCGCGGGCAGTACATGCTGAGCCTCCGCGGCCCGTTCCGCCGCCGGGACGAGCCCGAGGTGACGGCTCGGCGCGTGGATCTCTTCGTTGCGGTACAACGCCCCCAGCAGCGGGACGCCGGTGGCTTCCAGCGCGGACGCGATCTCGTCGAGGTGGCGCTGCGAACCGAGCTTGTTGAGGATGACCCCGGCGAGCCGCACGCGGTTGTCGTAGTGGGCGAAGCCGAGGACGGTCGCGGCGACGCTGCGGGAGGCGGCCGAGGCGTCGACGACCAGCACCACCGGCGCGTCGAGCAGGCGGGCCACGTGCGCGGTCGAGGCGTAGCCTTCGGTGCCCAGTGCCCCGTCGAACAGGCCCATCACGCCCTCGATCACGGCGATGTCGGCCCCCGCGGAACCATGCCGCAGCAACGGAACCAGCCGGTCTTCGCCCTGCAGGAACGGGTCGAGGTTGCGCGCCGGGCGTCCGGTCGCGAGCGCGTGGTAGCCCGGATCGATGAAGTCCGGCCCGACCTTGTGCCCGGACACCCGGTGCCCGGCCGCGCGCAGCGCCGCCATCAGCCCGGCGGCGATCGTGGTCTTGCCGTGCCCGGAACCGGGCGCGGCGATGACCACCCGCGCTACCACTCGATCCCCCGCTGGCCCTTCTGGCCGGCGTCCATCGGGTGCTTGACCTTGGTCATCTCGGCGACCAGGTCGGCGGCCTCGACGAGCTCCGGCGGCGCGTACCGGCCGGTGATGACGACGTGCTGGTGCCCGGGCCGCGAGACCAAAGTGGACACCACGTCGGCCACGTCGAGCCAGCCCCACTTGAGCAGGTAGGAAAATTCGTCGAGGACGTAGAAATCGTGCGTCCCGGCGGCGAGCCGGCGCTTGATCTCCGCCCACCCCTCACGGGCGTTCGAAGCGTGGTCCTCTTCCGTGCCGGACTTGCGCGCCCAGCTCCAGCCCTCGCCCATCTTGTGCCACTCGACCGGCCCGCCCTCGCCGGTGTCGTCGTGCAGCTTGCCCAATGCCTTGAACGCGGCTTCCTCGCCGACGCGCCACTTCGCCGACTTGACGAACTGGAACACGCCGATCGACCAGCCCTGGTTCCAGGCGCGCAGCGCCATCCCGAACGCGGCCGTCGACTTGCCCTTCATTTCGCCGGTGTGCACGGCGAGCAGCGGCCGGTTGCGGCGCTGGCGCGTGGTCAGGCCGTCGTTCGGGACGGCTTCCGGTTTGCCCTGCGGCATCAGGCGGCCCTTCCGGTCCGGGCGCGGACGGCGTCCGCCAGCGATTCGGCGGCGACGCCGGCGAGGGGGACGTGTTCCGCGCCGAGGTGGGCGGCGAGGTCGGCGGCCAGGCCGAGGCGCATCTTGCCGCTCTCGCAGTCCATGACGATCGTCGTGACGCCGGCCAGGAGCCCGGCCGCGGCCTGGGCGCGTGCGACGGCGTCGGGACCGCTGGTGGCGCGGCCGTCGGTGACGACGACCAGCAGCGGGCGGCGCCGGGGGTCGCGGATCTCCTCGACACGCAGCACGCGCGCCGCCTCCAGGAGCCCTTCGGCCAGGGGCGTCCGGCCGCCGGTCGGGAGACCTTCGAGGCGGGACGCGGCCGCGTCGACGCTGATCGTCGGCGGCAGCGCGAGTTCGGCCGCGTCGCCGCGGAACGTGACGAGCCCGACCTTGTCGCGGCGCTGGTAGGCGTCGAGCAGCAGCGACAGGACCGCGGACTTGACCTCGCGCATCCGGGCCTTCGCGCCCATCGAACCGGACGCGTCCACGCAGAACAGCACCAGATTGCCTTCGCGGCCTTCACGCAGCGCGAACCGCAGGTCTTCGGGGCGCAGCTCGAGCCCGGCACCGGTGCGGCCGCGGGCTTTCTGGTGCGGTGCCGCGGCTTTCACGGTCGCGACCAGGTGAGGCCGGCCTTCGCGGACGCTCGTGGGCTGGACGCCGATCGTCCGGCCGCTGTCGGTGATCGCGCGTGAACGGCGGCCGCGCTCGCCCTCGCCCATGCCCTTGACGCGGAAGACGCGTGCCTTGAACGTCTCACCGGCCCCGACGGTCTTCTGCTGGCCGCCGCTCTGCGGCTTCGGTTCACCTTGCGGGGCGTTTTCGCTGCCTTGGGGAACTTCGTCTTGAGACGGCGCCGGACCGGAGCCGGGGCCGTCGTCTTCGGGGCCGGGGTCCGGTTCGGCGTCCTGCAGCGCCTGCTCCAGCTGCTCTTCCGAGATCCCCGGCGCGTCGAACGGGTTCCGGCGGCGCCGGTGCGGCAGCGCGAGCCGCGCGGCGACGCGGACGTCCTCGGTGGTCACCTCGTCGCGGCCGGTCCAGGCCGCGTGCGCGACCGCCGTCCGCGCGGTGACGATGTCCGCGCGCATGCCGTCGACCTCGAAGGACGCGCAGACCTCGGCGATCCGGCGCAGGGCCTCGTCGGGGAGCTTGACGGCGGGCAGAAGCCGTTGCGCCGCTTCGATGTCCGCGGCGAGCCGGGCGTCTTCGCCGGCGTACTGCGCGGCGAAGGCGTCGGGATCGGCTTCGTAGGCCAGGCGACGGCGGACGACCTCGACGCGCTGCTCCGGATCGCGGCTGGAGGCGACCTCGACGGTCAGCCCGAACCGGTCCAGCAGCTGCGGCCGCAGCTCCCCCTCTTCGGGGTTCATGGTGCCGATCAGCACGAACCGCGCGGCGTGCGAGACCGAAACCCCTTCGCGCTCCACGGTCGCGCGGCCCATCGCGGCGGCGTCCAGGAGCGTGTCGACGAGGTGGTCGTGCAGCAGGTTGACCTCGTCGACGTAGAGCAGCCCGCGGTGCGCGGCGGCCAGCAGGCCGGGCTGGAAGTCCGTGACGCCTTCGGCAAGCGCGCGTTCCAGGTGCAGCGAGCCGATGACGCGGTCTTCGGCGGCGCCGACCGGGAGTTCGACCAGCTTCGCGGGCCGCCGGTGGCTGGTCGCGCCGTCGTGCGGGCCGTCCGGGCAAAGCGGGTCGGGAGCCGCGGGATCACAGGAGAACCGGCAGCCGTCGACGACGTCGACACCCGGCAGGAGGCCGGCGAGCGCGCGGACCATCGTCGACTTCGCGGTGCCCTTTTCGCCGCGCACCAGCACCCCGCCGACCGCGGGCGAGATCGAGGACAGGACCAGCGCCAGGCGCAGGTCCGGCAACCCGACGACAGCGGTGAACGGATACGGCTTCAACAGCGCTCCTCCAGCTCGGCGACCGGCCGATCATCGCACAGCGGCCGCCTCGCTTAGGGTGGGAAATCGTGCGCGAAGAATCACGTCGATCCGCGGCGGAGGCGGGCTCCGCGAACCGCCTGACCGTGGTCGGGATCGGGGCGGACGGCTGGCCCGGCCTGTCGGAACCGGCGAAGGCCGCGGTGCTCGCCGCCGACGTCGTGCTGGGTGCGCCCCGGCAGCTGGC
The DNA here is from genome assembly GCF_040681595.1 of Amycolatopsis sp. NPDC051716. Taxonomy (NCBI): domain Bacteria; kingdom Bacillati; phylum Actinomycetota; class Actinomycetes; order Pseudonocardiales; family Pseudonocardiaceae; genus Amycolatopsis; species Amycolatopsis sp. NPDC051716. The sequence continues at coordinate 48,226 of NZ_JBFAZA010000019.1, forward strand.
CTACCTGCCCGAGGAGGTCCCGGCGCAGGCGTGGCCGACGCCGTTGCTGCCGGGGCTGGACGCGGTCATCGCGGAGCACGAAGGCGCCCGGATCTGCGTCCTGGCCAGCGGTGATCCGTTTTTGTCGGGGGTGGGTGCCACACTGGTGGCCCATGGATACGAGGTCGAGGCGCTACCCGCGCTCTCCTCGGTGACACTGGCCCGGGCACGGCTGGGCTGGTCCGCCGAGGAGACCGAGGTGGTCACCATCGTCGGCCGGTCGTCGGCCCGCGTCGCCCGGGTTCTGGCGCCGCGCCGGCGAGTGCTCGTCCTGGGTGCCGACGCGCCCGCTTTGCGCTCCCTGCTCACCGTGCGGGGTTATGGCGAGAGCGAGCTGATCGCGTTGGAGAACCTGGGCGGGCCCGACGAGCGCGTCTCCGACGGCTGGGCCGGCGATCCCGGACCGCTGACGGTGTTCGCGCTGGCGTGCGCGGGTCCGGCGTTGCCGCTGATCGGCATCCCGGACGACGTGTACGCCCACGACGGGCAGTTGACCAAGCGCGACCTGCGAGTGTCGGCGCTGGCCCGCCTCGCGCCGAGTCCCGGCGAGTTGTTGTGGGACGTCGGCGCGGGCGCGGGCAGCGTCGGCATCGAGTGGTCACGGCTGCACGGGCTCAACCGCGCGGTCGCGATCGAGCGTTCGGCCGAGCGGGCCGAGCGGATCGCCCGGAACGCATTGGACCTGGGAGTACCGGAACTGGAGGTGGTGGCGGGGGAAGCACCGGAAGCGCTGAGCGCGCTGCCCGCACCGGACGCGGTCTTCATCGGAGGCGGCGTGACGGCGCCGGGCGTACTGGAGGCGTGTGTGGCCACGGGCGCACGAGTGGTGGCGCACGGGGTGACGCTGGAGGCCGAGCAGGTCCTGGCGCGCGCGTACGAGGAGCACGGAGGGGAGCTGCTGCGGATCGGTGTGGAGAAGGCGGCCCCGCTGGGCGGCTTCACGGGCTGGACCCCGGCTCGGGTCGTGACGCAGTGGAGCAACCGATGACCGTGCACTTCATCGGCGCCGGGCCCGGGGCCGCCGACCTCATCACCGTGCGCGGCCGGGACCTGCTCGCCCGGTGCGGGGTCTGCCTCTACCCCGGCAGCATGACGCCGCCCGATCTGCTCGCCTACTGCCCGCCCGGGGCCGAGCTCGTCGACACGGCGAACCTCAGCCTCGAGCAGATCGTCGCGAGGCTGGTCGAGGCCCACCGGGCCGGGCACGAGGTCGCGCGGCTGTGCTCCGGGGATCCGTCGCTCTACAGCGCCGTCGCCGAGCAGGTGCGGCGGCTGGACGCGGCCGGGGTTCCCTATGCCGTCGTCCCCGGTGTGCCCGCCTTCGCCGCTTCGGCCGCCGCGCTGAAGCGGGAGCTCACCGTGCCCGAAATCGGGCAGAGCCTGGTGATCACTCGCGTCCAAGCCCGCTCGACCAAGATGCCGCCCGGGGAGACCCTCGCCGCTTTTGCCGCGACCGGGGCCACCCTCGCGCTGCACCTCGCCATCAACCACGTCGAGCGGGTGGCCGGGGAACTCCGGCCGCACTACGGCGCGGACTGTCCCGTCGCCGTCGTCGCGCTCGCGAGCCAGCCCGGGGAAACCGTCGTGCGCGGGGTGCTCGGCGAACTGCCCGCGCTGGTGCGCGAAGCCGGGATGACGCGCGCCGCCACCATCTTCGTCGGGCGGGTGCTCGCCGCGACCGACTTCCCCGACAGCTTCCTCTACTCGAGTGCCCGTGACCGGGCGAACCAACCGGAGTCGTTGTGACGGAACTGCGCTGGGGCCTGCTGGCCGCCGGGACGATCGCCGCCCACTTCGCCGCGGGCGTCGACGAAAGCAAGCACGGCGTCCTCGGTGCCGTCGCGGCGCGGGACGCCGGGCGCGCGCGGGACTTCGCCACGCGCTTCGACATCCCGAAGGCCTACGGCAGCTACGAAGAGCTCCTCGCCGACCCGGACATCGACGCCGTGTACGTCTCGACGCCGCACGCGATGCACAAGCAGTGGGCCATCGCCGCCGCCGAGGCCGGGAAGCACGTGCTGTGCGAGAAGCCGCTGACGATCACCGCGGCCGATGCCGAGGAGGTGATCGCGGCCGCCCGCGCGCACGACGTCTTCCTGATGGAGGCGTTCATGTACCGGCTGCACCCGCAGACGCGGCGGCTGGCCGAGCTGATCTCGTCCGGCGCCATCGGCGAGGTCCGCGCGGTGGACACGACCTTCTCCTTCGACAGCAACCCGGAGGAGACCGCCCGGCTCGGCGACCCGGCGCTCGGCGGCGGCGGGATCCTCGACGTCGGCTGCTACTGCACGTCGCTGGCCCGGCTGGTCGCGCAGGCCGCGACCGGGCAGGACGTCGTCGAACCGTCCGAAGTCAGCGGGATGGCGCACCTGTCCGCCACCGGCGTCGACGAGTGGGCGACGGGCCTGCTGCGCCTGCCCGGGGACATCCTCGCGACGATTTCGTGCGGGATCCGGCTGACCCGCGAAGACGGCATCCACGTCTTCGGCTCGCTCGGGCAGATCCACGTCCCGCAGCCCGCGTGGATCCACCCGCTGCGCAAACCGGGCGTCTCGCGGATCATCCTGACCCCGGCCGGCGGCGAGCCGGAGGTCATCGAGGTCGAAGCCACGCAGGGCGTCTTCGCGCGCGAAGCGGACCACGTCGCCGCGCACGTCGAAGACCGGCAGGCGCCCGAGCTGACCTGGGCGGAGACCCTCGCCAACCTGCGTACGCTGGACCGCTGGCGCGAAGCCGTCGGCTACGGGCGTTCCTCGTGATCCTCATCCTCGGCGGGACCGGCGAAGCCCGGCAACTCGCCGAAGCGCTCACCGCGCGCGAAGTCCGCGTTGTCTCTTCGCTGGCCGGACGCGTCGCCCGGCCGCGGCTTCCCGCCGGCGAAGTACGCGTCGGCGGCTTCGGCGGCCCGGACGGCCTGGCGCAGTATCTGCGCGAAAACCGGATCGAAGCCGTCGTCGACGCCACGCACCCCTTCGCCGAGCGCATCGGTGCGAACGCGGCAAAAGCGGCGGAGCTGACGGACCTCCCCCTCCTGCGGCTCGCGCGGCCCGGCTGGCGGCCGGGCCCCGGGGACGTCTGGCACTGGGCCGACGACCTCGCCGACGCCGCGCGCCGCCTGCCGGACCTGGGCGGACGCGTCTTCCTCACCAGCGGCCGCCAGGGCCTCCCGGCCTTCGCGCACCTCGACGACCTGTGGTTCCTGATCCGCTGCGTCGACCCGCCCGAGCCGCCGCTCCCGCGCCACCACGAGCTCCTCCTCGCCCGCGGGCCGTACGAGGTGGCGGCCGAGCGCCGGCTGCTCGGCCGGGTCGACGTCCTGGTCACCAAGGACTCCGGTGGCCCGCAGACCAGCGCGAAGCTGACCGCGGCCCGCGAACTCGGGAAGCCCGTCCTGGTGGTCCGGCGGCCGCCCCGGCCGCACACCGAGACCGCCGAAACCGTTCCTGAAGCCGTCGAATGGGTTCTGCACCGATGATCGAAGAGTTCTACGAAGTCCTGCGCAAGCGGCGTGACGTCCGCGGCGAGTTCACCGGCGCGCCGATCCCCGAAGCCACGTTGACGCGGATCCTCGAGGCCGCGCACGCCGCGCCGAGCGTCGGGCTCACCCAGCCGTGGGACTTCGTGCTGGTCGAAGACCACGGGACGCGCGAAAAGTTCGCCAAGCACGTCCACGAAGAACGTGAGGTCTTCGCCGGGCAGCTCGGCGAAGACCGCGCGAGCACGTTCGCGAACATCAAGGTGGAAGGCATCCTCGAGGCCAGCCTCGGTGTCGTCGTCACCTATGACCCGGCGCGCGGCGCGCCCGACGTGCTCGGCCGGCACGCCATCGCCGACGCCGGCCTGTACTCGGTGTGCCTCGCGATCCAGAACCTCTGGCTCGCCGCGACCGCCGAGGGCCTGGGCACCGGCTGGGTCAGCTTCTACCGCGAGCCGTTCCTGAGCGAGCTGCTCGGCATCCCGGACGGCGTCCGGCCGGTCGCGTGGCTCTGCGTGGGGCCGGTGAGCAAGCTGGAGACCGTGCCGGACCTGGAGCGCCACGGCTGGCGCAGCCGCCGGCCCCTGGCCGCGGCGATACACCACGGGCGATTCACCCCACGTGACCCGGGGGCTGCGTCAGCGGCCGACCTCTGACCCGTTAGCGTTGCGCCGATGCGTCTGATTGCCGTAGCGCTAGGGCTGCTCTCGGCCTTGTGCGCGCTGGCTTTCCCCTTCCTGCCGGTGGTGCAGGACACGGCGGAGGTCGTCTGGCCGACCGGCAGCGACACCCGCTCCGTCAACGCGCCCTTGACCGGGTACTGGGCCCAGGACCTGCGCGCCGAGCTGCCGTGCGCGGCCATCCGCTCGGTGGACGCCCGCACGAACGGGCCCGGCCTGCTCTTCGCCACCGTGCCGGACGGCCGCACCGACCCGAAGGCCGGCAAGGGCGTCGGCATGCAGCTGCGCGTCGACAACGGCGTGCTGCTCGCCTCGAGCCAGGGCCAGCAGATCGCCCAGCAGCCGCTGCCCGCCGAAAAGTGCGACGTCGAACTGGACGTCGACGCGACGCAGATGACGCTCGCCGTCGCCGGGACACCGATCTTCCACGCGGGCGGCGACGTCCGTCCCCGCGTCGTCGGCATCTACTCCTCCATCAACTCGAGCAAGGACCCGATCGCCGGCCTGCACGTCTCGATCGTGCCGGACACGCGGTACCAGACGTCGCCGACCGCGCTGAAGATCCTCGTCGGCGTGCTCGCCGTGCTGTCGCTGATCGGCTGCCTGATCGCGGTCTGGCGCCGCGACTCCGGCTTCGCGCGCCGCGCCCCGCGCTGGGCACCGGTCGGCTGGTGGCGGCTGACGGCGCGGGACGTGACGGTGATCGTCGCGCTCGGCGCCTGGGTCTTCATCGGGCCGGTGACCTCGGACGACGGCTACATCCTCACGATGGCCCGGGTCACCGAGGCGACCGGCTACCTGACGAACTACCACCGCTGGTTCGGCGTCGCCGAGGCGCCGTTCGGCTGGTTCTACCACCTCTTCGAGCTGATGGCGCACGTCAGCGTGGTGCCGCCGTGGATCCGGCTGCCGTCGTTCCTGCTCGGCGTGCTCAGCTGGCTGCTGATCAGCCGCGAGGTGATGCCGCGGCTGGGCACCCAGATCCGCACCAGCAGCCCGGCCGGCTGGGCCGCCGCGACGGTGTTCCTGATCTGGTGGATGCCCTACAACAACGGCGTCCGCCCGGAACCGGTGGCCGCGCTCGGCTCGCTGCTGGCGATCTGCGCGGTGGAGCGTGCGCTGGTGACGCGGCGGCTGCTGCCCCTGTGCCTCGGCCTGACCGCGGCCGGGTTCACCCTGGCCGCGACGCCGACCGGGCTGATCGCGGTGGCGCCGTTCCTGGTCGCCGCGCGGCCGCTGTTCAAGCTGGTGCGCCAGCGCGCGAACGAGAGCGGCTGGCTGCCGGTGCTCGCGCCGGTTGCCGCGGCCGGGCTGCTGGTGCTGGTCGTGGTGTTCGCCGACCAGACCTTCGCGACCGTGCAGGAAGCGACCCGGATCCGGACCCAGGTGGGCCCGAACCTGTCGTGGTTCCAGGAGCTCGCGCGCTACCAGCTGCTGTTCGCCGACCTGCCGGACGGCTCGGCGCCCCGCCGGTTCCCGGTGCTGCTGGTCGTCCTGTGCACCGCCACCTGCCTGGTGATGCTGCTGCGCCGCGGCCGCATCCCCGGTGCGTCGCTCGGTCCCGCCCGCCGCCTGATCGGCACGACGGCGGTGTTCTTCCTGCTGCTGGCCCTGACGCCGACGAAGTGGACGCACCACTTCGGTGCGTTCGCCGCGGTCGGCGCGTCGATGGCGGCGTTGACCGCGCTCGCGACCAGCTCGACGGTCCTGCGGTCCAAACGCAACCGCGCCGCCTTCCTCGCCGGGCTGCTGGTCGTCGCCGCGCTGGCGGCGACCGGCCCGAACACCTACTGGTTCGTCTCGCGCCTCGGTGTCCAGTGGACGAACGTGGCGCCGTCGATCGGCGGCATCGGCCTGTCCACGATCCTGCTGGTCGCGGCCGCGGTCGCCGGGGTGTACGCGTTCGTCGAGAACGTCCGCGCGCACCGGCCGGGCCTGCCGGACCAGCCCCAGGAAGGCCGGCTGCGCGCGCTGCGGCTCGGGTCGCTTTCGCTCGTGGTGGTCTGCGGCCTCGTCGCGGCGGGCGAGTTCGTCACGATGGCGTGGGCGATTCACAACCAGTCCGGCAGCTACAGCCTCGGCGCGGCCAACATCGGGCACCTGTTCGGCAAGAGCTGCAACCTCTCCGACCACGTGATGGTCGAGCGCGACGCGGCGACGAGCATCCTGCACCCGCAGGCCGAGCAGCGGACCGTCGCGGAGAAGGTCAAGGAGCCGGACTCCCCGCTGCCGAACCCGGACCAGGACAACGGCCGCGTCCAGACCGGCTTCCACACCCGCCCGGTCGACGACAAGGACCCCCTGGCCGAGCCCCCGCACGGGTTCACGCCGGAAAAGGTGCCGATGTGGTCGAGCTACCTCGACCCGGAGACGCGCGCCGGGCGGCTGCGCAGCGACTGGTACGCGCTGACGGAGAAGCCGGCGGACGGCCAGATCGTGGTGGCCACCGCGGGCGCGGCCCGCCGGCCGACGTCGGTCAGCCTCGACTACGGCGTCGACACCCCGGACGGCGTGAAGGTCCTGCGCAGCCAGTTCATGCTCCCGCCGGGCGCGGGCACCAACGGCTGGAACGACACCCGCATCAACCTGCGCGACCTGCCACCGGAGACGAACGCGGTCCGCGTCAACATCGTCGACAACGACCTGACCGAGGACGGCTGGATCGCGGCCTCGGCCCCGCGCGTCCCGACGTTCACGACGCTGACGGACCGCATCGGCTCGAAACCGGTGTACGTGGACTGGCCGGCGTCGTTCGTGTACCCGTGCGTCCAGCCGGTGACGTCGCACGACGGCATCTCGCAGGTCCCGGACTACCGCATCACGGCGGGTGGCCTGGCGGACGAGGCGCAGTGGGCGTCCTCGACGAACGGCGGGCCGATCGGCTGGCTGGAGGAGCTGGCCGAGGAGCCGGAGGTGCCGAGCTACCTGATCGGCCAGCCGAGCCAGTCGTGGGGCCAGCTGCTGCAGATCGAGCCGTTCACCGAGGGCATCGCGCCGACGGTGGTGCACGGGGAGAAGACGGTGCCGGGCTGGTGGTCACCGGGACCGGGACCGCGGCAGCCGAACGGCAAGGACCCGACGCGCTGACCGTCGTGAGTGGTAAGGCGGGTTCTAACCCGCCTTACCACTCACGACAAGCCGCGGCAGACTAGTAACTGCGGGGCGTCCAGACGATGCCGTTCTCCGCGCGGGTTTTCGACGAGCCCACGATCAGCAGGCACCGCATGTCCACCGTCGCCGGATCGAGGTCGCCCAGCGTGGTGATGCGGATGTCCTCCTCCGGGCCGCCGACGTCCCGGGCCACCACCACCGGGGTGTCCGCGGAACGGTGGCGGAGCAGCACGGCACGGGCGTCGGCCAGCTGGGTCGTCCGGGTGCGGGACGCCGGGTTGTACAGCGCCAGCACCAGGTCCGCCGCGCCCGCCGCGTCGAGGCGCTTCTCGATGATCTCCCACGGCTTCAGCCGATCGGACAGCGACAGCACGCAGTAGTCGTGGCCCAAGGGGGCTCCCACCCGGGACGCCGCCGCCTGGGCCGCGGTCACTCCGGGCACGATCCGGACCCGGACACCGGTGCCGTGCCCCGCGGACACCTGCTCCAGCACCGCCGACGCCATCGCGAACACGCCCGGGTCGCCCGAGGACACCACCGCGACCCGGGAGCCGGATGCGGCCAAGGACAACGCGTCGCGCGCCCGGTCCGCCTCGACGCGGTTGCCGGACGCGTGCCGCTGCTGGCCCGCCTTCTGCGGCACCCGCGCGACATACGGCCCGTACCCGACGATGTGCTCCGCCGCGTCAAGCTCCGAAGCGGCTTCGGGCGTCAGCCACTCGGGACCGGCCGGCCCGAGACCCACGACGACGACTTCACCGGCCGAAGGCGCGGCAGCCGGCGGAGAAGCCGGCGAAGACTGACGTGACGCGTAAGCCGGCGAAGGCAGCAACGCCAGCGAGAAGTACGGCACCGTCGAAGGATCGACCGAGGCCAACGGCTCGACACGCTGCTGGCCCCAAGTCGCGCGCTCGACGTAGACGGCGTCGTCCAGCTTGCCCGCCTCCGCGAACGCCTCTCGCACCGACGAGAACGTCCGGCCCAGCTTCAGCACCGCCGCCGCGTCGGTGTCGGCGAGGCGCCGGGCCAGTTCCGGGGCCGGCAGCGTGCCCGGGAGCACCGTCAGCACCTCGTCGCGCTGCACCAGCGGGCGGCCGAAGACCGACGACGCCGCGCTCACCGACGTCACGCCCGGGACGACCACCGCCTCGAAGCGGCCGGAAAGCCGTTCGTGCATGTACATGTACGAGCCGTAGAAGAACGGGTCGCCTTCGCAGAGCAGAACCACGTCGCGGCCCGCGTCGAGGTGCTCGGCCAGCCGCTTCGCGCTCAGCTCGTAGAAGTCGGCGATCGCGCCCTCGTACCCGCCCGGGTGGTCGGTCGTCTCGGTCGTGACCGGGTAGACGAGCTTCTCCTCGATCTGCCCCTCGCGCAGGTACGGCTCGGCGACCGACCGCGCGATGCTCCGGCCGTGCCGCGCGCAGTGGTAGGCGATCACCGAGGCTTCGGAAATCAGGCGCGCCGCCTTGACCGTCATCAGTTCCGGGTCGCCGGGGCCGAGCCCGACGCCGTACAGCGTTCCGGTCATTCTTCGGCGCTCGCGAGGGCGTTGATCGCCGCGACGGCCATCGCGCTGCCGCCGCGCCGGCCGTGCACCACCAGGTACGGTGCCGGGGCGCGCTTGGCCAGCTCCTCTTTGGACTCCGCCGCGCCGACGAAACCGACCGGGACGCCGATGATCGCCGCGGGCGCGCCGACGCCTTCGTCGAGGATCTCCAGCAGGCGGAACAACGCCGTCGGCGCGTTGCCGATCGCCACGACCGAGCCGGGCAGCTTGTCGCGCCACAGTTCCAGCGCGGCGGCCGAGCGCGTGGTGCCCATCCGCTCGGCCAGACCTGGCACCGCAGGGTCCGAGAGCGTGCAGAGCACCTCGTTGTTCGCGGGCAGGCGACGGCGGGTGACGCCGCTCGCGATCATCTGCGCGTCGCACAGGATCGGCGCGCCCGCTTCGAGGGCGGCGCGGCCGGACTCGACGACGTCGAGCGTGTAGCGCAGGTCGTCGACCAGATCGACCATGCCGCAGGCGTGGATCATCCGGACCGCCAGCCCGGCCACGTCGTCGGGCAGGATCGCCAGGTCCGCCTCCTCGCGGATCGTGGCGAACGAGTGCCGGTAGATCTCGGCACCGTCCCGCAGGTAGTCGATCACAGCTTCCCTTCCATCTCGTCGAGCGGCACCCAGCGGCCGTCGATGCGGTAGCCCCCCGCTTCGGCGACAACGTCCACATGGGACTGCGACGGCTTTCCGCACCGCCGCTCACAGCCCGAGAAGTGCGCGCGCAGGCCCGGCCGGAACACCGCGTCGGCCCGGACGTCGGCGCGCGACTTCGCGCAGCCCGGACGGCCGATGCACGCGGTGGTCCCCAACGCCTCGCCCCCGAACCCCAGCCGCTCGAAGACGTCGGCGGGCACGTCCGGCAGGACCAGCGACTTCCACGGCGTGACCAGCGCCGTCCCGTACTCCGCCAGCGCCCGCGCCCGCGTCGCGGACAGCTGCCCGAAGCGCGGCACGACACCGGCCGCGAAGCCACCGCCATCCTTGAGAATCAGGCCGGCCGGGACCTCGGCCGGCATCCGCGGCACCGGCGTCCCGCGCCAGGCCGGGTCGTCGAGTTCGGCGACGCGCCAGGCGGCGCCGCGCACCCGGCAGAACTCCAGCGCCACCTCGATGAGCACCGCCACCGCGTCGGCGCGGGCCACCCGTCGTCCCGTGTCGCCACCCGCGAGCAGCAGCGTTCCCCCGGCAGGGCCCGTCGCGCGCCAGCAGACGTCGGCACCTTCGCCGGCGACGTCCCCGCGTCCGTCGTCGAAGGCGAAGAGGAACCGTCCGGGCAGAGCCGCCAGGTCCGGCGTCGAACACAGCACCTGGTCCAGCTCAGCCGCCAGGCCGCGGACGTCGGCGAGGCCGCCGCGCACTCCGCTCAGCGGTGACGCGAGGACGTTCCGGACCCGCTCGTGCGACGGCGAAGGCAGCAGACCCGCGCCGGTCAGCCGGTCCGCGAGACCGGGCTCGGTGACGCCGCGGAGCTGGACGTTGCCGCGCGAGGTGAGGTGGAGGTCGCCGTCGCCGCAGGCCTCGGCCGCGTCGGCCAGCGCGTGCAGCTGCACTGCGGAAATCGTGCCGCCGGGCAGCCGCACCCGCGCCAACGGGCCGTCAGCGGCGTCGTGGGGTGCGAAAACACCGGGGCACGCGTCGGCTCGCACGCGTGCTGGGGTCGGCATGAGGTCACTGTAGCTGGCCGTTCCGGGGCTCCGGCGGGTCCGAACGCGGCCGGATCCGGGCCGTTCCGGCGTCCAGGTCCACGTCACGCCAAGGAGGCGCGCCTTCGGCGTCCTGCTCGACGAGCATCGACATCGTTTCCCGGTGTTCCAGCTCACGCCGCTTGGTCCCGTAGAGGAACGCGGTGGCTTCTTCGATGGAGGTCGCGGACAGCCGCGCCTTGAAGCGCGAGCCGTTCTTGCGCGGCCGCAGTTCGATCGCGGCCATGACCAGCAGGATCACGACGCCGCCCGGAAGGGCGAGCCCCAGCCAAGTTCCCATGCCCGGCGAACCGGGTGACCGTGGGTCAAGTTCCCGGTACCGCAGAAGTCTGATCAAATGTAGTAGGTGTGCTACATTCAATCGCATCAGTCAGATGGGGGTGACCGTGATGAGAGATCCGTCCGATCCCGTCGTCCGCGTGCGCGGGCTGCGGATGCGGTACGGCACGAACGACGTGCTCCACGGCGTCGAGTTCGAGGCGTACCGGGGTGAGGTCGTCGGCCTGCTCGGGCCGAACGGCGCGGGCAAGACGACGACGATCGAGATCCTCGAGGGCTTCCGCATGCGGTCGGCCGGCGAGGTGAGCGTGCTGGGCGTCGACCCGGCGCACGGCGGCGAGGACTGGCGGGCACGGCTGGGGGTCGTGCTCCAGTCCTGGCGTGACCACGGGAAGTGGCGCGTCCGCGAGCTGCTCGCGCACCTCGGCCGGTACTACGCGCCGTACTCGACGGCGTCGCACCAGCGGCCGTGGGACACCGACGAGCTGATCGCGACGGTCGGGCTCACCGAGCACGCGCACAAGAAGCTCAAGCAGCTCTCGGGCGGGCAGCGGCGGCGGCTCGACGTCGCCATCGGCATCGTCGGGCGCCCCGAGCTGCTGTTCCTCGACGAGCCGACCGCGGGCTTCGACCCCGAGGCCCGGCGCGAGTTCCACGACCTGGTGCACCGCCTGTCCGACGAGCTCGACACGACGATCCTGCTGACCACGCACGACCTGGACGAGGCCGAGAAGCTGGCCGACCGGATCCTCATCCTCAACGGCGGCCGGATCATCGCCGACGGCTCGGCCGACCAGCTCAGCCGGCAGATCTCCGGCGAGGCCGAGGTCCGCTGGAGCGTCGGCGGGCAGCGCTTCGTCCACTCGACGACCGAAGCGACGAAGTACGTGTACGACCTGTTCAAGCAGCACGGCGAGGCCGTCGCGGACCTCGAGGTCCGGCGGGCGTCGCTGGAGGACACCTACATGACGCTGGTCCACCGCGCCGAAACCGGCGGCGAGACGGAGCTCGGCCTCCAGGAAGCGGGTGCGCGATGAACGCCAGGACCACCGCGCTGCGCTCCGGCCTGGCCCGTGGCTGGATCGAGTTCAAGCAGACGTGGACCAACGCCGACGACGTCGTGGGGCAGCTCGTCTTCGTCGCGCTCTTCCTCGGTACGTTGTTCTTCATGCGCAACGCCACGCTGCCCGGCACGTCGTTCTCGCTGGGCGCGGCGACCGTGCCCGGCGTGCTCGGCGCCGGCATCGTGTTCAACGGCCTGACCGCCGCGGCGGGCTACCTGGCCGTCGACCGCGAAGACGGCACGCTGCTGCGGGCCAAGGCGACCCCGAACGGGATGGTCGGGTACCTGGCCGGGAAGACGACCGCGCTGTCGCTCGCCCAGCTCACGTCCATCATCGCGGTCCTGGTCCCGTGCCTGTTCGCGTTCCCCGTGCTGGCGCCCGACGGCGTCTGGTCGTACCTGCACCTGCTCGGGGTGCTGGTGCTCGGCATGATCGCGACGATGCCGATCGGTGCGGCGCTGGGGGCGCTGGCCACCAGCTCGCGCGCGATCGGGCTGATCACCCTGCCGGTGATGGGCATGGGCGCGATTTCGGGCATCTTCTACCCGATCACGGCGCTGCCGGGCTGGCTGCAGGACGTCGGGCAGGTGTTCCCGATGTACTGGCTCGGCCTCGGGATGCGCTCGGCGTTGCTGCCGGACAGCGCACTCGCCGTCGAGATCGGCCAGTCGTGGCGGCCGGTGGCGACCCTGGCGGTGCTCCTCGCCTGGGCGGTGGCCGGGTTCGCGCTGGCCCCGATCCTGCTCCGCCGGATGGCGCGGCGCGAGGCCGGCTCGTCGCTGGCCGAACGGCGGCAGAAGGCCATGCAGCGTGTGGGGTGAGTCATGAGCGAGGTCGTGTACAACCGGATCGCGATGCTGCGCGCGGAGCGGTCGATCTCGCGGCGGCAGCTGGCGGAGGCCCTCGGCGTGCACTACCAGACGATCGGCTACCTGGAGCGCGGCGAGTACAGCCCTTCGCTGTACCTGGCCCTGCGGATCGCGGAGTTCTTCGAGGTCTCCGTGGAAGTGCTGTTCTCGACGAAGCCCTTCCCCCGCCTGGGAGAGCGGTCCGCCTAGGGCTTGCGCAGGTCGGCGTCGGCCAGGGCGCGGACGACGGCGTCGCGGCGGGTCTCGCGGATCGTCCGGTTGAGCTCGACGTGCAGGAACGGTGTGCCGTCGGCGGCCTGGCCCTGGACGTTCGTCGTCCCGGCCAGGCCGCGGCAGGGCTCGGCCCAGGCCCGGCGGACGCGGAACCCGGCGGCTTCCAGGCGGTCCGCTGCCCGGCGGGCCGCGTCGCCGGCCTCCGCGGCGCCGGCCGAGAGGACGACGTCGGCCGCGGGCAGGGTGCGGTCCTTGAAGCCGTGCAGCTGGACCTGCGGCAGGCCGCGGCGGGCCAGCAGCGTGGTGACGACGTGGAAGACGGTCCGCGTCTCGTGCGCCGGGTCCTCCCGGCGGCGGTGCGCCCCCGCGACGGCGAGCAGCGCGCCGGGCACCTGCTGGAAGAGGGCCAGGCCGATGAGGTCGGTCCGCAGGTCGGACGAGGGGTGCGGCACCTCGACGACCAGTGACGGCGGCGCGGACCGGTCGATCGCGTAGAGCCCCCAGGCCCGTTCGGTGCCGCGTTCCTGGACCACTAGGGCATCGCCGGTCACGGAGAACCCCAGGTCAGGGAGGTGGTGGGGGCGGCCGTCGAGCAAGGCGGCGAAGCCCGTTCCGGCGGTTTCGAGCTCGGCCGCGGTGGGGTGGCGGTACGGCTGCCGGGTCGACTGCGCGGCGGTGAAGCTCCGGAGCAAGGGTTCCAAGCCGCCAGGTTACCCAGGCAACGTCACCTTGACGCGCCTCGACCAGCACCGGAGAGTGAGGGCGATACCCACGCGTCGGCAGGTGGAGGAACCCGGTGGAAGTCCGGGGCGGTCCCGCCACTGTGACCGGAGCCGTGTTCGATGCCCCCTCCGCGGGAGGGAGTACGTCGGCGGCTCCGGGAGCCAGGAACTCCGGCCGGCGCGCCCGTCTACCCGGGGCGCGGACCCCGAGGAGGAACCTCGTGATCCTGCTTTTGTCCACTTCGGACACCGACCTGCTCAGCGCCCGATCGAGCGACCGCGAGTACCGGCTCGGCAACCCCGCCCGGCTCGACGTCGCCGAGCTGCCCGGGCTGCTCGACGGCGTCAAGATCGTCGTCGCGCGGATCCTCGGCACGCCGCGGAGCTGGCAGGACGGCCTGGACACGCTGCGGGCGTCGGGCGCGCACGTCGTCGTCCTGGGCGGGGAGCAGACGCCGGACGCCGAGCTGATGAAGCTCTCCACCGTCCCCGCCGGGATCGCGGCCGAGGCCCACGCCTACCTCGCGCAGGGCGGCCCGGCCAACCTCACCCAGCTGCACCGGTTCCTCTCCGACACGCTCCTGCTGACCGGCGACGGTTTCGAGCCGCCCGCCGAGCAGTCCACGTGGGGCGTCCTCGAACGTCCTTCGCGGGGCGACGGCCCGGTCATCGGCATCCTCTACTACCGCGCACACCACCTGTCCGGGAACACCGCGTTCGTGCACACCCTGGCCGACGAAATCGAAGCCGCGGGCGGGCGCGCGTTGCCGGTCTACTGTGCTTCGCTGCGGACACGCGAGCCGGAGATGATGGCCGAGCTGGCGTCCGTGGACGCCTTGCTGGTCACCGTGCTCGCGGCCGGCGGCACGCGGCCGTCCGAGGTGGGCGCGGGTGGTGACGACGAGGCGTGGGACGTCGCCGAGATGGCCGCGCTCGACGTCCCGATCCTGCAGGCGCTGTGCCTGACCAGCGACCGCGAGACGTGGGCGGCCAGCGACGACGGCCTCTCGCCGCTCGACGCCGGGAACCAGATGGCCGTGCCGGAGTTCGACGGGCGGCTGATCACGGTGCCGTTCTCGTTCAAGGAGCTGGACGAGGACGGTCTCCCCCGGTACGTGCCGGACGCCGAGCGCGCGTCCCGCGTCGCTCGCATCGCGCTGGCGCATGCGCGGCTCCGGTACACACCTCCGCCGGAACGCCGCATCGCGCTGATGCTGTCCGCGTACCCGACGAAGCACTCTCGCGTCGGCAACGCGGTCGGGCTGGACACGCCCGCGTCGGCGATCGAGCTGCTGCGGCGGATGCGCGCGCTGGGCTACGACCTGGGACCGGACGCGTTCCCGGGCGTCGACCCGACCGGCACCGACCAGCCCGACGGCGACGCGTTGATCCACGCGCTGATCGCCGCCGGCGGCCAGGACCCGGAGTGGCTGACCGAAGAGCAGCTCGCCGGAAACCCGATCCGCGTCCCCGCCGCGCGGTACCAGGAGTGGTTCGACGCGCTGCCGGGCGAGCTGCGCGAAGGCGTCGAGGAGCACTGGGGCCCCGCGCCCGGCGAGCTGTACGTCGACAACGGCGACATCGTGCTGGCGTCCCTGCAGAGCGGCAACGTGATCATCATGATCCAGCCGCCCCGCGGGTTCGGCGAGAACCCCGTCGCGATCTACCACAACCCGGACCTGCCGCCGAGCCACCACTACCTGGCCGCGTACCGCTGGCTGGAAGAGGAGTTCGGCGCGCACGCCGTCGTCCACCTGGGCAAGCACGGGTCGCTGGAGTGGCTGCCGGGCAAGACCGCGGGGCTCTCGGCGTCGTGCGCACCGGACGCCGTGCTCGGGAACCTGCCGCTGGTGTACCCGTTCCTGATCAACGACCCGGGCGAGGGCGCGCAGGCGAAGCGCCGCGCGCACGCGACGATCGTCGACCACCTGATCCCGCCGATGGCGCGGGCGGAGTCCTACGGCGACATGGCGCGGCTGGAGCAGCTGCTCGACGAGCACGCGAACATCGCGGCGATGGACCCGGCGAAGCTGCCGGCCGTGCGCCAGCAGATCTGGACGCTGATCCAGGCGGCGAAGCTGGACCACGACCTCGGCATCGACGAACGGCCGCACGACGCGGAGTTCGACGACTTCCTGCTGCACATCGACGGCTGGCTCTGCGAGGTCAAGGACGCGCAGATCCGCGACGGGCTGCACGTCCTGGGGGCGGCGCCGACCGGCGAGGCGCGCGTCAACCTGGTGCTGGCGATGCTGCGCGCGTCCCAGATGTGGGGCGGCAAGCAGGGCGCGGTACCCGGCCTGCGGTCCGCGCTGGGCCTCAAGGAAGACGCGCCGATGTCCGAAGTGGACGCGGTCGAGAAGACGGCGCGTGAGCTCGTCCAGACGATGGAGATGCGGGGCTGGGACGCGACCGCGGTCGCGTCGGTGGCGCCGGACGCCCAGGTCGCGCGGGTGCTTTCGTTCGCCGCGGAGGAAATCGTCCCCCGGCTCGCGGGGACGTCGGCCGAGCTGGACGCGGTGCTGCACGCGCTGGACGGCGGGTACATCCCGGCCGGGCCGAGCGGGTCGCCGCTGCGCGGGCTGATCAACGTGCTGCCGACCGGGCGGAACTTCTACACCGTCGACCCGAAGGCCATCCCGAGCCGGCTGGCCTGGGAAACCGGGCAGGCGCTGGCGGACTCGCTGCTGAAGCGCTATCGCGAGGACACCGGCGACTGGCCGAAGTCGGTCGGGCTGTCGGTGTGGGGCACGTCGGCGATGCGGACGTCCGGCGACGACGCGGCGGAAGTCCTGGCGCTGCTGGGCGTCCAGCCGGTGTGGGACGAAGCTTCGCGGCGCGTCACGGGCATCGAGGCGATCCCCCTCGCCGAGCTGGGCCGGCCCCGGATCGACGTCACGATCCGGATCAGCGGGTTCTTCCGCGACGCGTTCCCGCACGTGATCGCCCTGATGGACGACGCGGTGCGGCTGGTGGCCGGGCTGGACGAACCTCTCGACGAGAACTTCGTCCGCGCGCACGTGTCCGCCGACCTGGCGGCACACGGCGACGACCGGCGCGCGACCACGCGGATCTTCGGCTCGAAGCCGGGCGCGTACGGCGCGGGCCTGCTCCCGCTGATGGACAGCGGGAACTGGCGCGACGACAAGGACCTCGCGGAGGTGTACGCGGTGTGGGGCGGCTTCGCGTACGGCCGCGACCTGGACGGCCGCCCGGCGCGCGAGGACATGGAGAGTTCGTACAAGCGCATCGTGGTGGCGGCGAAGAACACCGACACGCGCGAGCACGACATCGCCGACTCGGACGACTACTTCCAGTACCACGGCGGGATGATCGCGACGGTCCGCGCGCTGACGGGCGCGGCCCCGGCGTCCTACGTGGGCGACAGCACCTCCCCCGACGCGGTCCGCACGCGCACGCTGGGCGAGGAGACGGCCCGGGTGTTCCGCGCCCGCGTGGTCAACCCCCGGTGGCTGGCGGCGATGCGCCGGCACGGTTACAAGGGTGCGTTCGAGCTGGCGGCCACGGTGGACTACCTGTTCGGCTTCGACGCCACGGCCGGCGTGGTCGGCGACTGGATGTACGAGAAGCTGACCGAGTCGTACGTGCTCGACGAGGTGAACCAGGAGTTCCTGCGGCAGGCGAACCCGTGGGCGCTGCGCGGGATCGTGGAGCGGCTGAACGAGGCGGCGGACCGCGGTTTGTGGGCGGAGCCGGATCCGGCGTTGCTGGAAAAGATGCGCGAGGTGTACCTGTCGTTGGAGGGTGACCTCGAGTCGGAGTGACCGCAAGCGGAGAGCCGGCGGCGGTGGTCCGGACCACCGCCGCCTTCGCCGGACAAGTTTCGGATATTGCGGGACGTTTCGCCCGTCGATCGGGATTACCCGACCTTCGCGTCTTGACTTCGTTAATGGTCTAGTCCAATGATCTGTCCACCTCGATCCCCACCGGGAGGACAGCTCATGCGCAGGAGCAGACTGGCCGCCGTCGGGCTCGCCGCCGCCACTTTCGCCGCCACCGCCGTCAGCCTCGTGCTCGGCGCACCGTCGGCGACCGCGGCGCTGAGCAACAACTGGTACGCCGCGGCGCCGTACCTGATGCCCCAGAGCAACAACCCGCCCGACCCTGTGACCGTGATGAACGCGACCGGGCTCAAGGCGTTCCAGCTGGCGTTCATCCTCGCTCCGAACGGCGGCGGCTGCAGCCCGACCTGGGACGGCACCTCCGCCGTCTCCTCCGACACCGCGGTCGCGGGCGTGATCTCGCGGATCCGCGGCGCGGGCGGCGACGTCTCGGTGTCCGTCGGCGGGTACGGCGGCACGAAGCTCGGCCAGACCTGCGGAACGGTGGCCGCGACGGCCGCCGCCTACCAGCAGGTCATCACGAAGTACTCGCTCAAGGCGATCGACTTCGACCTCGAAGAGCCCGAGTACGAGAACACCGCCGCGATCGCGAACGAGCTCGGCGCCGCGAAGACGTTGCAGGCCAGCAACCCCGGCCTGTTCGTGTCGGTGACCATGCCGGGCACCGCGGCCGGCACCGGCTGGTTCGGCACGCAGCTGATCGACCAGGCGAAGTCGATCGGCTTCACGCCGAACAACTTCTCGATCATGCCGTTCGACGGCGGTTTCAACGGCGGCTCGTCGCAGGTTTCGGCGCTGGAAGCGTTCCACGGCCTGCTGATGTCGCATCTGGGTTGGGACAGCGCGACCGCGTACGCCCACGAGGGTTTCTCCGGCATGAACGGCAAGTCCGACGCGGCGGAGATGTTCTACACCTCGGACTTCCAGACGGTGTACGACTACGCGACCAGCCACGGCCTCGGCCGCTTCACGTTCTGGTCGGTGAACCGGGACCGCGCCTGCTCCGGCACCACGGACAACGGCGTCTGCAGCAACGTCCCGCAGAACGACTGGGACTTCACGAAGTTCAGCGTCCGCTTCGCCGGCGCGACCCCGCCGCAGACCACCCCGCCGGTGACGACGACCCCCACCACCCCGGGCAACGGCTCTTGCACCGCGGCGGAGTGGGACCGGACGAAGGTCTACGTCAAGGACAACGTCGTCTCGCACAACAGCCACAAGTGGACGGCCAAGTGGTGGACGCAGGGCGAAGAGCCCGGCACCACCGGCGAATGGGGCGTCTGGCAGGACAACGGCGCCTGTTAGTGGCCTAGAAGTCGAGGTGGGTGTTCTCGCGCTGGACCTCCGGGGCCAGCGCGGGCACCTCGACGACGTGCCGCCCGGCCTGCCGCAGCAGTTCAGTGCCCCGGGCGTCGACGAAGACCGGCGGCTCGCGCCAGGCGAACACCACCCGCGGGATCCCGGCGTCGAGGATGAGCCGGGTGCAGCTGCGCGGGTGGGAACTGCGGTGGCTGCACGGTTCCAGCGAGCTGTACACGGTCGCGCCGGCCAGGCGCGGGTCGCCGGCGCACTTGGCCAGTGCGGCTTCCTCGGCGTGGTTGCCCGGGTCGCCTTCGCCGGAATGCCCGGTGGCGACGACCTCGCCGTCCGCGTCGGTGATCACGGCGCCGACCCGGAAGGTGTGGCTGGGCGGGCACTCGGCGGCGAGCGCGATGGCTTCCTTGAGGCGCTGGACGTCCCGGCCGGTCGGTTCGGCGGCGGCGCGGTACTCGAGGATGGCCATCCCCTGCAGCTCGTGCGCGGCGGTCAGGACCAGCGGCCGCGGATAGCGGCCCGGCCCGACGAACCGCGGCGCGTCCGGCTGCCCGACGAAGAACGGCGCGATCGCGAGCCGCAGTGCGTCGGCAAGGCCTTCGGTGAGGAAGCGCGTGTGGATCCCGCCGCCGCCTTCGACCAGCAGGTTCTCGATGCCGCGCGCGCCGAGGTCGTCGAGGACGCGCCCGAAGTCCGGCGGGTTCCCGGCGTCGACGACGGTGGCGACGTGCTTGAGCGCATCCGCGGCGTCGGGCGGTGCGTAGACGATCTTTTCGGTGTCCCCGACGGTGAAGAACTGCGCGTCCGGGTCAAGGCCGCGGGTGGTCACGGTGACCTTGACGGGTTGTTCGGGCTTACCCTGCTCCAGCCGTTTCCGCCGGAGTTCGGGCGAGCGGACGAGCAGCCGCGGGTTGTCGGCCCGCACGGTCCCGGCCCCGACGAAGATGGCGTCGGCCTCGGCCCGCAACCGATCGACGATCGCGAAGTCGTCCTCTGTGGACAGCACCAGCCGCTCGGGTGAGGTGTCGTCGAGGTAGCCGTCGAGCGACTGCGCGGCGGACAGCAGGACGTGCGGCCGGGAGATCACCCGGCCCAGTATGCCGTAACACCCGGGGCGGTCCCCGCGTCCTACGACGTATCCCCCTGCCGTGCGCATCCCCCCGGAGCTTTCTGAACATGACAACGCGAGGCTGGTACAAGGAGCGGACGCTCACCACGGTCGACACCGTCGGCCGGGAGGTGTCGGTGACGACCGGGCTCACCCGTGACCCCGAAGGCCGCCTGGTCGCGGCGATCGCGATCAGCGACGGACCGACGGCGATCTACCGCTATTCCGGCGACGCCGACGAGCGGACCGAGCTGGTCATCAACGCCGTGGACACGGTCAAGGAGCTGCGCAAGCTCGCCGGCGTCCCGCCGACGCGCTGACCGGGCCCAGCCCCGGCTCGGCCCGGCCCGCCTGGCCTGGCCTGGCCCGCCTGGCCTGGCCTGGCCCGGCCTGGCCTGGCCCGCCTGGCCTGGGCCCGGCCCCGCTCGGTTCAGGCCGGCAGGACCGCGTACTGGCGGACGTAGAGGTCGGTGTAGGTGACCGGGCCGCGTGGGCCGGGAACCTTGTCGAGGTTGATGCCGGTTTCCGGGACGGCGAGCAGCTTGAAGCCGTCGAGGAGGCGGGTCGGGGCGTTCCAGAAGACGCCCGTGCCGGTGTAGCCGTCGAAGAAGGCGTCGGCGGCCGACTCGTCCTCGGTGGAGATGCCCGCCGCCAGGCCGGAGGTGCGCTCGTTGGCGATCTCGACGGCGTCGGAGAGCGAGCCGACCTTGGCGACGGTCACGGTGGCTTCCCGGTCCGAGTCCAGCGCCCACTCGTAGCCGATGGGGTGCTCGTGCGGGGCCAGCGAAGGCGTGACGCCGCGCTCGGCGAGGGCGTCCGAGATCGCGGGCCAGGCGTCGTCGTGGATGTCTTCGTGGATGAGCAGCAGGTTCAGCCGGTTGCAGACGCCCAGCCGGTCGAGGCTGGCGTAGACGAGGTCGCGCGCCTTGGTGACGTCCGCCCCGCGGTCGACGTAGAGGACGCCGCCGCCATCGGCGTGGGCGAGGGTGCGCACGCCGTGGACGGCCGCCTCGGTGGCGAGGGCGCGGGTGCTGTCCCCGCTGCCGCGCAGGATCACCAGCGGCACGAGGCCGGGCAGCCGGACGAGCGCGGAGGCCGCCTCCCGCTCCACGCGCGGCACGAGCTGAACGCAGTCGGCATCGATGCCCGCCTCGGTGAGCGCCGGCGCGATGACGACCTCACGCAGCCGCTGGGCGGAGCCGAGCGCGGCCGAGCCGGTGCGCAGAACGCCGGCGTTGCGCGATTTGACCAGCTGGGAGGCCACGTCGACGGTGACGTTCGGCCGCGCCTCGTAGTTCGCGCCGATGACCCCCACCGGCCGCCGCCGTTCGACCAGCCGCAGGCCGCCGTCCAGCGTGGACACGTCGACGGAGCGCTCCTGGTGCGGGGCCCCGGCGAGCAGCCGAAGCTGTTCGGCCATGCCGGTGAGCCGCTCCGGGGTGATGGTGAGCCGGTCGAGCAGGCCGGCGCTCATCCCGTCGGCCTTGGCGCGCGCGACATCGGCCTGGTTCGCCTCGAGGATCTCGTTACGGTGCGCGAGCAGCCGCTCGGCCATCCCGGACAGAGCGGCATCGACGGCCTGGGCGCTCGCGGCAGCCAGCGACGGCGCGGCCAGCTTCGCCGCCCGTGCGCACTCCTCGACGGCCTTGGCGACCTCGTCCATCGTTCGTCTCCCTCCGCGCGGACCACCAGTTTGCCGCATGCACCCCGGTGACCGGCCACGGGCTCCACCGCCGGTGAGCGAGGCGTGGGCGTGGTCGGGGTGGCGCGGCCGCCGGGTGACGACCACGGCGGAGGGGCCGGCCGGCCGCTGGTGTGGTCGGGCATCGCGGCGGCAGCTCGCGACCGCCGCGGCCGCTGACCGGCCACCGCCCGTGAGGTGGTGCCGCGACCGGCCGGGGCAGGCCCGAGCACACCAGCAGCTGCCGACCGGCCACCGATCGCGACCGCGAGGACCGCCAACGGGCAGGGAAGGCCCGAGCGGCGCAGTGGCGCCTCACGATCAGCGCGACCAGCCGACCGCACGCGCGCGGCGCCCGCGGCAGGCGCCCGAACCGACCGGCCGCGTGCCAGACCACCGCAACGGCACCTCGCAATCACCGCGGCCGCCGCAGACGGCTGGCGAGCGTGGCGGCGGGCTCAGGCCAACGCTCGTGGGCCGCTCCACGTGGGTCGGTCAGGCCGGGGCCAGCGGGCGGCGGCTGGCAGGCAGCCGTCAGCCGGCGGACGCCAGCCAGTAGCCGGTCGGCGGGCGCCAGCCAGCAGCCAGTAGCCGGTCGGCGGGCGGCGGGCGGCGGGCGGCCGGCCAGTAGCCGGTCGGCGGGCAGCCAGCCGCGAGTCGCGGCAGCGAGCGGGTAGCCGGCAGCGGGTCGATAGGCAGCCAGCCGCGGGCGGCGCCAGCGAGCGGCACGCAGCAGGCAGCGGCGCGGGCAGCTTCCGCCGCCTGGTGGAGCGGCTCCGGGCCATGGCCGCCGGTACCGGGCGCCGCGGCTGGAAACCACCGCTGTCGGCGCTACTTGGCCACTGGCTCCAGCAGCCACAGGGCGCCGGCGATCAAGCAGCTGATCGTTGCCACCGCGAAGACCAAGACCCACAGCACCGGCGGGACCGCCGTGAGGCGGCCCAGCTGGTCCGCGTCCGAGTCGCGGGCCTGGCCGCGGCGGCGCTTGGTCTGGAGCTCGGCCACCGGCCGGACACCTCCGAACAGCAGGAACCACGTCACCAGGTAGCTGAACGGGGCCTGCAGCTCGACCGGGGCCACGAACGCGATCAGCGCCAGCACCGCCGCGCTGGCGACGACCGTGAACACCCCGTACGCGTTGCGCACCATCACCAGCACGCCGAGCAGCAGCAGCGCGATCAGGACCAGCACCGTGCCGACCAGGTCGGCGCCCAGCAGGCTGGCGAACACCAGCCCCAGGACCGATGGCGCCAGGTACCCGGCCATCGCCGTGAATGCCATGCCCGGCCCCTCGGGCTTGCCGCGCGAGACGGTGACGCCCGAGGTGTCCGAATGCAGCTTGATGCCCTGCAGGCGCCGTCCGACGAGCACCGCGGCCAGCGCGTGCCCGGCCTCGTGCACCATCGTCACGACGTTCCGCGCCCGCCGCCACGGCGTCCCGCCGACCAGCACCACGAGCAGCGCCACGCCGCCGGCGATCAGGGTGATCACCGCGGGGGCCTGGGCCTGCTCCAGCAGCGAACCGGCCGGCGATGTGTCCGTGGCGGCAGCCGCGCGGAAAGCCGACAGGGCGTCACCGGCCGGACCACCGAGCGCGAAATGAACGGGCGAGCTCACCCGGACACCTCACCACAGGCGATATCTGGCTACCGTGAGTCCCCACCGCTCGCCGCTTCGCGGCTTCCGGTATTGCGTCGTGGCGCTCTCCTTTCTGTCGTCGGAACGCGGGCGGCGAGAGGCGCGACCGCACGGGCCGGGGCGTTGCCACCGCCCCGAGCCGGATCCGGGCTCGGCAAGCAGCTTCACCCGGCCACCGCCGGTGGGCCTCCGCCCAGGTCAGGTCATCGCGACTCCCGCATCCGGGCCTCGCCCTCGACCCGGAACAGGAACGAGACCCAGCTCCGGAACGGCGCCCAGGACTCCGCGATCTCCGCCAGCTCCGCGACGCCCGCGCCCGGGAGGTGGTACGCGTCGCGCATGATCTCGTGGAGGCGGGTTTCGCTGCGGGGGAAGACGTCCGGGTGGCCGGCGCCGCGGATCAGGATCAGCTCCGCGCTGAACCGGCCGATGCCCGGCAGCAGCTGCAGCTGCTTCAGCGCCTCCTCCGCCGGCATGGCCCGCAACGCCGCCGCGTCCAGCATTCCGCCGGCCGCCGCCTCGGCGATGGCGCGCAGGCGCGGGATCTTCGGGCCCGGCAGCCCCGGCTGGTACTCCATCTTCGCCAGAGCGGCCGGCGCCGGGAATGCCCGCAGCATGCTCCCACCCACGTCGACCTCGGTGCCGTAGCGCTCGGTCAAGCGACGGCGCAGCCGGACCGCCTGCGTCATCCAGATCCGGTGGCTCAGCACGGCCCAGCACGCCGCCTCGTACGGCGATGCGAACAAGACCGGACGCAGGCCCGGGTGCAGCCCCTGCAGCAGCGAAACCACCGGATCACGGGCGCCGGCCTCCGGGAAGGCCGTGCCGTCGACGTCCAGCGAGCACATCCGCCGCACCTGGGCCACCACCGCGTCGGTGTGCTCGGGCGGACCGTAGACCTCGACCGTGACCTCGCCGGGCGATCTCTGCCGCAGCACCGCTCCCACCGGCGTCCATTCGCCGTCGAGCGCGAACGCCACCCGCAGTGCGCCGGGTTCGGAGTCCGGCTGCCCGGCCGGGGCGAAGCCGGTCAGGAAGCGGGCCGCCGCGGCCAGGTCGAACTCGCCGCGGACCTCGATGTCGGTGCGCGGGCGGGAAATCGTCGTCATCTCTCCTCCTCGGATCGGAACCTTGCCTGCGACGTTAGGAAGGGGCACCGACAATTTCGGGCGTCGAACGCCTGATCCCGGATTTGTTCACCCGATCGAGTGGCCCGGAGGTGGGCATACTGCCGGTGTCCGAAAGGGAGGAGAGCCCGTGCCGACCAGCGCATCCGATCGTCTCCAGGCCCTGCTCGAGACGCCGGCCCAGCCGGACTCCGGCTACCTCGACCTGCTGGGCGCCGCGGACCAGGCCGGTCCGCCGACCGGGCTCACGCAGCGCCTGATGCGCACCACCCTGCTCCCGCAGGTCTACGAGCGCTACTGGCGGCCCGCCCTCGGCCGCGCGCTCAAGGGCCCGTTCGGACCGAGCATGGCGGAAGAAGTCTCACTGGCCACGAAACTCCTCCGGCTGGCACCGGGCCGCACGGTGCTCGACGTCGCGTGCGGAACCGGCCGGTTCACCCGGGCGTTCGGCGCGGCCGTCGGCCCGGACGGGCTGGCGATCGGGCTCGACGGCGCCCGCACCATGCTCGCCAAGGCCGTCGGCGAGGGCGGCCCGGACACCGTCGCCTACCTGCGTGCCGACGCCGTGCACCTGCCGTTGAAGCCGTCCACAGTAGACGCGCTCTGCTGCTTCGCCGCGTTGCACATGTTCGCCGAGCCGGAGACCGCGCTGGACTCGTTCGCGCGCGTGGTGAAACCGGGTGGCCGGGTCGTGCTGCTGACGAGCGCCCGCCGCGGCCGGCAACCCGCACGCCTGATCGAGTCGGCCGGCGGGATCGTGAGCGGCCAGAAGATGTTCGATCGCGGCGAAATCGGGGCGGCCCTGCGCGCCCGCGGCTTCACGAAGATCACCGAACGGTACGCCGGTGTCACGCAGATCGTGGCGGGCGAGCTCGGCTGAGCACCGCGGATTGTCGGAGGTGGCGGTTAGCATCGCCCCATGACCCACGCCGACCCCGTCCCGCCCGACGACAGCTACCTGCGTTCCCTGGTCGAGGCCACCGCCGACGCCGTCGCGGCCGCCGAACCGCTGTCCTCGCCGCACACCGGCGCGGACGAGGCGACGCGGGCCGAAGTGACCGCCGCGGTCGAGCGCAGCTCACCCGATCTGGTGACGTTGAGCCAAGATCTGCACGCCCATCCCGAGGAGGGGTTCGCCGAACACCGGTCCGTGCGGGCGCTGGCCGACCTCCTGCACCGGCACGGCCACGAAGCCACGGTCGGCGTCGGCGGGCTCGACACCGCGCTGCGCGTCAGCACACCACCGCGAGACGGGCCGCACATCGCCGTGCTCGCCGAGTACGACGCGCTGCCCGGGCTCGGTCACGCCTGCGGCCACAACGTCATCTGCACCACCGCCGCGGGTGGCTTCCTCGGCGCCGCGACCGTCGCCGAGCGGCTCGGCGGCCGCGTCAGCCTGATCGGCACGCCCGCCGAGGAAGGCGGAGGCGGCAAGGAGATCCTCGCCCGGGCCGGCGTGTTCGACGACGTCGACGCGGTGATCATGCTGCACCCGTTCAGCCACAACATCGCGCTGCACCCGTTCCTCGGGCGGCGTCAGCTGGAGATGGTCTTCCACGGCGTCGGCGCACACGCGAGCGCCCAGCCGTTCATGGGCCGCAACGCGCTCGACGCCGCCGTCGCCGCGTACCAAGGCGTCTCGGCGCTGCGCCAGCAGCTCCCGCAGAGCGACCGCGTCCACGGCGTGTTCACCGACGGCGGCGCCCGGCCCAACATCATCCCGGCTCGCGCCGCGCTGCTGTTCTACCTCCGGTCCCAGCGCCCGGAAACCCTGCGCGACCTCGCCGCCCGCATGACGTCGATCGCCGAAGGCGCCGCGGCGATGACCGGCTGCGGCGTCGAGCTGATCTGGGACGCCCAGGCGGCTTACCTGCCGATCCGGTTCAACACCGCGCTCGCCGGGCGCTGGACGGCCAACCAGGTGATCACCGGCCGCAAGCCGCTGCCGCCGGGCATCGTGCCGGAGTCGCTCACGGGCTCGACGGACTTGGGCAACATCTCCTACCGCGTCCCCGCACTGCACCCCATGCTCGCGATCTCGGGGCCGACGGTTGCGTTGCACACCAAGGAGTTCGCGGCCGCGGCCGGATCGAAGACGGGCGATGCGGGAGTCCGGGACGGCGCGCTGGGCCTGGCCCTGACCGCCGCCGACTACCTCGGCGACGCCGAGCTGCGGAAGGCGGTGCACGACGAGTTCGAGGCGGCGGGAGGAGCGCTGGACGTCCCGTCGTTCTTCGCCTGAAGCCTGAGGACCGGCTGAGTTTTCTCAGCTGATTCTTCTCAGCAAAGCCTGAGGTATTTCCACAGGCTGCTCACAAGCACGAGCGCGAATCTGGTCCTATGACCGAGAACGAGAGTCGGCCCGGCCCCGCCTCAACCGGTGGGCACCAGCCGCACCACAGCACTCAGCAGTACGGGCCGTACGCGCAGTACGCCTACCAGCAGCAGGCCGCGCCGAATCCGCTCTTCACCCCGCCGCCGGCTCCCGGCGCCCAGGCCCCCACGGCGCTGAAGACCAAGCCGCGCAAGGGTGGCCGCGTCGCGATGGTCGTCAGCGCGACCGCGCTCGGCGCCGCGCTGATCGGCGGCGTCGGCGGCGCGGCGATCGTCGGGCTCACGACGACTTCGGCGGACGGCGCGACGACGTCGCTCAGCACGCCGGCCGCGAACGGGCAGACGGTCGCGAACTCGACCTCCGGCGACGTCAGCGCCGTCGCGGCGAAGGTCACGCCCAGCGTCGTCCAGATCAACGTCACGACGAGCCAGGGCGAGGCCATCGGCTCCGGCGTCATCCTCAGTTCGGACGGCCGGATCCTGACCAACGCGCACGTCGTCGACGGCGCTCAGAACGTCGTGATCACCACCTCCGACGGCAAGAAGTACCAGGCCAGCGTGGTCGGCGCGGACACCAAGGCGGACATCGCCGTGGTCCAGGCCCAGAACGCCAGTGGCTTGAAGGCGGCGTCCCTGGGCGACTCGAGCAAGCTCGCCGTCGGCCAGGAAGTGGTCGCGATCGGCTCGCCGGGCGGCCTGCAGAACACCGTCACCACCGGCATCGTCAGCGCGCTGAACCGGAACCTGTCCGACATCGGGCAGGGCGAACAGCAGCAGCGCTCGCCGTTCAGCCGCACGTCGAACCAGAGCAGCGACTCGCCCAGTTACACCGCGATCCAGACCGACGCCGCGATCAACCAGGGCAACTCCGGCGGCGCGCTGGTCGACGCCCAGGGCAACGTGATCGGCATCAACTCGGCGCTGTACAGCCCGTCGGCGTCGGCCAACGGCTCGGCGGGCAGTGTCGGGATCGGTTTCGCCATCCCGATCAACGACGCCAAGAAGATCGTCGACCAGATCGTGAACAACTAGGACGCGGACGGGCCGTGGTCGGGGCGGCCCGTCCCCCCGCTTCGGGGAGCGGGAGATCACCGCGAAGGCCGTTTCGAGAGTCGATCGGGGGCTCTCGAAACGGCCTTCGTGCTGCTCAGAGCGTGTAGGTGAGGGTGAAGAGGTGGTTCTTCTCTTCGTCGATCTCGATGCTCGCCGTCCCGGCGATTCCGGCAAGCTCGCCGAAGCCCGAGCCGGTGAGGATCTTCAGCGTCAGGCCGGTGTCGTCGGCCGAGTGGTGCAGGACGAAGCCGCCCTTGCGGCCGTCGACCGAGACCTCGAGTCGCTCGAAGGCCACGTACGCGCGCGAAGTCGCGTTGGACGCCGTCAGCATCTCGACGGTGCTGGTTCCCTCGACCGCGCCGGTGAACGTCTTGCCGATCGCCACCCGGGCGAACTCGGTGGCCCCGGCCTCGTCGGTCGCCTGCGGTTCCCACTTGTCGAGGACGAACGACGCGGCGGCAGTGCTGGTCATGGCTGATTTCCTTTCGAAGGTGGGGCCAGCCTGACAGCGATACCTGACAGCTTGCGTCATGATTTGTCAGCGCCGCCGGTTGCCGAACAGGCCACGCGTGATCTCGCGGCCCAGCGCGCTCGCCGCGGACCGCATGAACGACTTCACCGCCGGGTTCTTCATGGCGGACTCGAGGAATCCCGGCTCGTCCTTCCCCGGCGCCGGCGGCGCGGGGGCAGCCTCGGGCGCGGGAGCCGGCTCGGGAGCGGCGGCGACCTTCGCGGCGAGCCGCTCGTAGGCCGACTCCCGGTCGATCGTCTCGGCGTACTTCGCATGCAGGTCGGACGAAGAGACGGCCGCGGCGACGGCCTCGTCGCCGATCGAGCCCATCTTCGACCGCGGCGCCCGCAGCCGCGTCCACGCCACCGGCGTCGGCGCACCCCGTTCCGACAGCACCGTGACGACGGCCTCGCCGATGCCCAGCGACGTCAACGCCGTGTCGAGCTCGTAGAACTTCGTCTTCGGGTAGGTCTTCACGGTCTTGGCTAGCGCCGCCTGGTCATCCGGGGTGAACGCCCGCAACGCGTGCTGGATCCGGGCGCCGAGCTGCGAGAGCACGGCGTTCGGGACGTCCGTGGGCAGCTGCGTGCAGAAGAACACGCCCACGCCCTTCGACCGGATCAGCTTCACGGTCTGCTCGATGCGCTCGAGGAACGCCTTCGACGCGTCGGCGAACAGCAGGTGAGCCTCGTCGAAGAAGAACACCAGCTTCGGCTGGTCGAGATCGCCCTCCTCGGGCAGTTCCTCGAACAGCTCGGCCAGCAGCCACATCAGGAACGTCGAGAACAACGCGGGCTTCGCCTGGAGGTTGTCGAGTTCAAGGAGCGTGACGACGCCTTTGCCGCCGGTCTGCCGCATGAGGTCGTGCACGTCCAGCTCGGGCTCCCCGAAGAAGTCCTCGCCGCCCTGGGCCTCCAGATTGGACA
Source organism: Amycolatopsis sp. NPDC051716 (assembly GCF_040681595.1). Classification (NCBI taxonomy): domain Bacteria; kingdom Bacillati; phylum Actinomycetota; class Actinomycetes; order Pseudonocardiales; family Pseudonocardiaceae; genus Amycolatopsis; species Amycolatopsis sp. NPDC051716. The sequence goes on from NZ_JBFAZA010000019.1 coordinate 77,493, forward strand.
GCGCACGCAGGATCACGCCGGCCGTCGCCGCCGAGACCCCGCCGATCCCCTTGAGGTCCTCCTTGCCCTCGTCGCTGGTCAGGTGCGTGATCACCGACCGGAGGTCCTTCGTGTCCAGCAGAGCCAGACCGCGCTGGTCCGCCCAGTGGAAGATCAGCCCGAGCGTCGACTCCTGCGTCTCGTTCAGCCCCAGCACCTTGGCCAGCAGCACCGGCCCGAAGCTCGTGATCGTCGCCCGGATCGGCGACCCCTTGCCGCCGGTGCCCAGCGACAGGAACTGCACCGGGAACGCCGCGCCGGCCCAGTCGTCACCCAGCTCCTGCGAGCGCTTCGCGACCTTGTCGTTCGCCTCGCCCGCCGCGGCCAGCCCGGACAGGTCGCCCTTCACGTCCGCGAGCACCACCGGCACCCCGGCCGCCGACAGCTGCTCCGCGATCAGCTGCAACGTCTTGGTCTTGCCCGTGCCGGTCGCGCCGGCGACCAGCCCGTGCCGGTTCAGCGTCGCCAACGGCAGCCGCACGGCCGCCGCCGCGTCCACCTGCCCGTCGATCACCACCGCACCCAGCTCCAGCGCGGCACCTTCACTCGCATAACCAGCGGCGATCTCACTCGCCGGCGACTCCTGCTCGGCCACTGCCCGCTCCCCGATCTGTGTCCCGCACCACACCGAACCCGGCTTGGCGAGCGTAACGCGCCGTACGCGCAGGTAACGCCCTTCCTATCCCCGTGTCGGGTTAGGGTCACCAGGTGACCGACCGCCTAGTCTGGATCGACTGCGAAATGACGGGGCTCGACCTCGGCAAGGAAGCGTTGATCGAAATCGCCGCCCTCGTCACCGACGCAGAACTCAACGTGCTCGGCGACGGAGTCGACATCGTCATCCACGCCGACGAGGAAAAACTCGCCGGGATGCCCGAGATCGTCCGCGAGATGCACGCCCACTCCGGCCTCACCGAAGAAGTCCGCCGCTCCACGGTGACCCTCGAAGAAGCCGAGCGCCGCGTCCTCGACTACATCCGCGAGCACGTCCCCGAACCGGGCACCGCCCCCCTCGCCGGCAACTCCATCGCCACCGACCGCGGCTTCATCGCCCGCGACATGCCCGCCCTCGACGCCCACCTGCACTACCGCATGGTCGACGTCTCCTCCGTCAAAGAACTCGTCCGCCGCTGGTACCCGCGCATCTACTACGCCAAGCCCGAGAAGGGCCTCGCCCACCGCGCCCTCGCCGACATCCGCGAATCCATCGGCGAACTCGACTACTACCGGCGCGCCGCCTTCGTGCCCCAGCCCGGCCCCACCAGCGAAGAAGCCAAGGCCGCGGCCGCTGAAGTGCAGGAACGGCACCAAAGGTGACCCCCTGAAAAGCGGTCGCGAGCACCCGCTACGATTACTCCCAGCGAGGTGATCGCAAGCGGATCCCCTCGGCGATGGTGGGCGTAGCTCAGCTGGTAGAGCACCTGGTTGTGGTCCAGGAGGTCGCGGGTTCGAAACCCGTCGCTCACCCCATCACCCTGGTTTGGTCGGGCCCTGGCGGGCCCTCCCCCAAACTGGGGTTTCGCCTTTTTGTGGGGGTCGAACCCCCACACCCCCGCCGGGGGCGCGCCCCCGGACCCCCATCCGAGTGGTCGCCTTGCGTTGGCGAGTGCGGTTTGGGCGGTTGCGGTTGGGCCGTTGGTGGTAACGCTCACGACTGGATGGCTCAGCGTGCGGGCGCCCGGATGGGGATGCACCGTTGAGGCGTGGAACGTTCAGGTGGGAAGGTCAGGGGCCGGAAGAAGCAGCTTCGGTATGAGGACATCACCGTTGTCGATCGGTCACTTCTGAAACGGGCGGTCGGGGCTGCCGCCCTGGGCAATGCCATGGAGTGGTTCGACTTCGGGGTCTACGCCTACATCGCCGACACCATTGCCGAGGTGTTCTTTCCCCCCACCGTGTCTCCCGGGGTTCGGCTGATCGGGACCTTCGGGGCATTCACCGCCGCCTTCCTCATGCGACCGCTCGGCGGGCTCGTCTTCGGGCCGCTCGGGGACCGGATCGGACGGCAGAAGGTGCTCGCCGTCACCATGATCATGATGGCCATCGGGACGCTGTGCATCGGCTTGATCCCGTCGTACAGCTCCATCGGGGTCTGGTCGCCCGTCCTGCTCGTCGTCGCGCGGATGGTGCAGGGGTTCTCCACCGGCGGGGAGTACGGGGGCGCCACCACCTTCATCGCCGAGTACTCGCCCGATAAGCGGCGGGGGTTCATGGGGTCGTGGCTCGAGTTCGGGACGCTGTCCGGGTACGTGCTCGGGGCGTCCGTCGTCACCGGGATGAAGGCCTGGGTGCCGCACGAGACGTTGCTCGACTGGGGCTGGCGCGTTCCGTTCCTGGTCGCCGGGCCGCTCGGCATCATCGGGCTCTACATGCGGCTGAAGCTGGAGGAGACCCCCGCCTTCCAGAAGCACGCCGAGGAGGCCGAGAAACGGGGGAAGTCCGGGGAACCGTTCTGGAAGATGTTCACCGAGTACTGGCCCGCGCTGCTCGTGTGCGTCGGCCTGGTGCTCGTCTTCAACGTCACCGACTACATGCTGCTTTCGTACATGCCGACGTACCTCTCCGAGCAGCTCCACCTCGACGCCACCCACGGGCTGCTGCTGATCATCGTCGTCATGGTCGTGATGATGCTCATCATCATGGTCGGCGGGCGGATCACCGACCACGTCGGCCGCAAGCCCGTGATGATGGCCGGCTGCCTCGGGTTCCTCGTGCTGTCCTGGCCGCTGATGCTGCTCGTCCACGACGGCGGCCTCGTCCTCACCTTCCTCGGCCTGATGGGACTCGGGCTGCTGCTGCTCTGCTTCGAGGTGTCGATGCCCGCCGCGCTGCCCGCGCTGTTCCCGACGGCCATCCGGTACGGCGCGCTGTCCATCGCGTTCAACATCTCGGTGTCGCTCTTCGGCGGCACGACCCCGCTGGTGATGCAGTCGCTGATCTCCGCCACCGGCCACGACTTCTGGCCGGCCTGGTACCTGATGGCGGCGGGCGCGATCGGCGCCGTCGCGGTGTACTTCAGCCGCGAGACGGCGAACAAGCCGCTCTGGGGCTCGGGACCCGCGGTGTCGACCGAGGCCGAGGCGCGCGAACTGGTCCGCGACTCGGGCTAGTTCGCCGCCGTCCGCCACTCGTCCCAGGACAGCTGCCAGACGCTCCAGCCGTCGGTCGGCTCGAGCTTCGGGCCGCCGCTGTTCTGCACCGTGACGACGTCACCCTTCTTGGACGTGTCCATCAGCCACTTCGTGTTCTCGGTGGACAGGTTCAGGCAGCCGTGGCTGACGTTGCTGTGGCCCTGCTGCCGCACCGACCACGGCGCGGAGTGGTAGAAGATGCCGCTGTAGGACAGCCGGATCGCGTACTGGACGAAGGTGCTGTAGCCGCCGGGTGCGTCTTCGGGCACGCCGTAGGTGGCGGAGTTCATCGTGTAGCCGGTGTGCTCGCTCATGACGGTGTAGGTGCCCTGCGGCGTGTTGTGGCCGGGCTTGCCCATGGAGGTCGGCATGGTCTTGACCTCCTTGTCGTTGATCGTGACCGTCATCTGGTGGGTCACGCCGTCCGCGACGGCGACGAGCTTGTCGCCGACGGTGACGGCGGCGCCCTTGTCCTCCCGGCCGTAGCTGCCGTTGCCGAGCGGCTTGCCGTAGACGGCGGCGTCGACCTTGATCTTGGTGCCGCTCTTCCAGTACTCCTTCGGCCGCCAGGTGACCTGCTTGTCGCCGGACCAGCGGAAGGCGCCCTCGGTGGCCGGCTCCGCGGAGACCTTCAGCGCCCTCTCGGCCGCGGCCTTGTCGGTGACGTTGCCGGTGAAGGTGAAGATCAGCGGCATCCCGACCCCGACGGTCTCGCCGTCGTCGAGGTTCACCGAGACGCCGAGCTGCCGGGCGGGCTTGACGGTGCTGAAGGTCGACTCCGACGTGACCGGCTTGCCGTCGGAGCCGACGGCGGTCGCGGTCAGCTTGTAGGTCTTGCTGTAGCCGAGCGGCTCGGCGGAGTCCCACCCCGAACCGTCGGCCCGCGGCTTCCCGGCGATGACCTTGCCATCGGCCCCGGTCAGCTTGACGTCCCCGACCTTCCCGTCCGCGACGGTGACGCTCACCGGCTCCCCGGGCGCGACGTCCTTCGCATCCTTGGCGGGCGTGAGGGCGAGCACAGCGGGCTTCGGGGCGGGCTTGGGAGCGGTACTGCTACTGCTGCTCGCGGGAGCGGTCTCCCGCGGAGGTTCACCCGAAGGGTTACTGCTGCACCCGGCCAAGGACAGGCCGATCACCCCGGCGGCCACCAGCAACCGCACCGTCACACCCCGCATGCCCACCCGCCTGTTTCGCCGTCGATGTCCGACTACAGTGTGCCCGACCAGCCCCGACACCGGGGCGGCGATGCCGGAACCGGGTTGGGGGACCCCCCTGAAACGGGCCCCGGAGAGGGGTGCTAATCTTTTCCACGTCGCCGAGGGAAACCTCCGGCAGACACCGGCGCCATTAGCTCAATTGGCAGAGCAGCTGGCTCTTAACCAGCGGGTTCGGGGTTCGAGTCCCTGATGGCGCACAGTCGGAAAGCAAAGCCCATCAACGGTTTCCCTGCAATTTAGGGGTTACTGCTGGTGGGCTTTGCTCGTGCGTGCAGCCCGGGTGCAGCCGACGTGTCGGCCCGGTTCAGTGACTTGGCGTCACCATCCGTGCTCGCGGCGAGCCGCTGCGCTGCCGGGGCACCACCACCTTGAGGATCTTGGCCCCGCGCTGGTACCCGGCGCGCCGGACGAGCTCCGCCGTGGCATCCGCCGCCTGCTGCGCCAGGCAGGGCAGGACGCTGGTGTAGGTGTCGGCGGTGAGTACGATGCTGGAGTGCCCGAGCAGGGCCTGCACCACCCGCAGCTCGTTCCCGGCCGCCAGCGACAGGGTCGCCGCGCCGTGTCGCAGGTCGTGGAACCGGATCGGCGGCAGGCCGGCCTCGTCCACCAGGGCCCGGAAGGTGCGGGAGACGTAACTCGGGCTCCACGACCGGCCCTGATCATGAGAGAACACCCAATCACCGGCCGGGTCCTCCCGGGCGAGCCGGCGCAGCAGGGCAGTCGTTCCCCGGTCCAACGCGACGGTCCGGCAGCTGGCGTCGGTCTTCGGCAGGCACACACCGCGGCCATCACGTTCAACCAGCTGCCGCACGACCGCCAGTGTCCGGTTCGCCAGGTCGACATCGCACCACCGCAGACCGACCGCCTCTCCGCGGCGCAATCCCAGCACGGCTGCCACGTGATACAGCGGATACAGCTGGTGATCGCGGACCTGCTCGAGGAACGTCGCGGTCCGCTCGGCCGTCCATACCGCGGCCGCCGGCCGTTCCTCGGTCCTCCGCCACAGCTCGACCCGGGCCTCGGTCCACACCACCGCCCGAGGCCGGCGCGCCGAGGGCAACTCCACCCACCGCGCCGGATCGTGCGTGATCAACTCACGCCGGATCGCACCGTTAAGCGCGGCCCGCAACACCTCACGAATCCGCTGCACCGTCGTCGGCGACAACGGCCGCGACCGCACCGCATTCGCCCGCAACAACCCCGTGAACGCCACCTGCACCTTCCCGATCGTCAGCTCCGACACAGCGAGCCCGCCCAACCGTGGCTGCAGACAGTCACGAATCAGCTGCTCATACAGCTGCCGTGTCGACGGCCGGAGCGTGTTCCTCGTCGCCAGCCACACATCCAGCCACTGACCCACCGTCACCACGGCCCGCCCCGGATCCACATCGTCACCCAGCCAGAACCCCCGCGCGCGCTCTGCCGCAGCCCGCGACGCAAACCCGCCACGCTGCACCCGCCGACGACCACCATCCGGATTGACACAACCGCACCTTTTGAACACCCGCCTACCTGATCGCTTCGCCATGATTCCTCCGTCCACAGAGCACACGAACACTCAACGATGCGCGCGTCACGAGAAACTCTCTCCAGTTTGGACGACACGACGACCCGCGGCAGAATCCACCACTTACGAACCCGAGAGGCCCAGACAGGGCGAACGAGGCGGCACTCCGTACCGTGCGACACACCTGGCCCACGCACCGGCTTGCCTGGCAACGCAGCAGGTCTTCCACAGCACTGATACCCGCGTACTCGCCACGGACATGACGGTGAGACATGGTCGGTATGTGATGTGCAGCCAAGTTGCCTCCGTCTCTCAACCCAGCGTCCGTGGCGGCCCGCTGGCTCGTGAAAGCTCCGCGATCGTCAAAGTGAGCGGAATTTGCAAGCAGAATCTCTGATAGGTGAATCTCCAACCCGCGTCGAATCACCTCAAGTGACGATTCGATCAAGTTGGTAACTCCCCTTCGGCTAACAGCGATCCTTCACCAGGAACGAAGCAGTATGTCGCCTCAAGGCGTGCGATCGAGGGGGTCTCTTTGGCAGCGCTGGTCATCCTCCTGATCGCGGCGGCCATCGTTATCCTGCTGGTCAGGAAGGCCTGGCGAGCATCCGATGCCGGAGCATCGCAGAGATCGGCAGAACCTCCGCAGCTCCGGCAGGCGCCTCCGCAGCTCCGGCAGGCGCCTCCGCCAGCTGTGCTTCCACACCGGCAACCGGCACCGCCGGGGCCCGTCCGGAAGCAACGCCGCCCCAGTACGGCGCAAGTTCTCCAGCCTCCAGCACTCGCACCTGCTCGCCAGGGCGCACCTCCTCGCCAACCTGACCGGCGCACGTCATCGCGTGCCGCCAACGCGCCTTCGGCGCCGAGCCGACCGGCCCGTGCCCGTCCCGCTCATCGGTGGCTTCCCCAAGACCAGGATGTTGTCGTCGCGGGAACGACACTGCGGGGTGGCCTGCTCTACGTCGGCACCGGCATGCCCGATGCCGCCGGAGTCGGAACCGAACCCGCACTGATCGACCCTGGTCTGCCAGTGGACCTGCGCAACCCGGACTGGGCGGGCGAGTCGATGGACTACTGGCCCAGCTACGCCGATATATCCCCACGAGCTCGTGGCGCCTACCTCGGTTGGCTGGCCGGTGGCCGCGCAAACTCGAACGCCTACATCGGCTACGTGTTCCTGTACTTCTACGGTCTCGAACGTCGCTTGCTCACCGAGATCCCCAACCTCGCCGACGCCGACGCCGAGTTCGCGACCCTGGTAGGCGAAGTTCGGCGGCTGCTCGGCATCTACCGCGGCAATCGCTCCTTCCGCAGCTACGCCGAAGGTTTGCTCGATGCGGTCGCCCTCCTCGACCCGACCGTGCGGTACGACCGCGCAGCGCCGCTCGTTCCCGAATGGAGCTACGAGCTTCCCGCGGACCTCAAAGTCGGGTTGGCGCAACTGGCGGTGGACGGGCGTCCGGTCCCGGCGGACTGGGCGTTGTCCTGGTACGGCCACCACCCCGACACCAACCTGCGCACGCCGGCGATGCGGTGTCCGAACGAGTTCCTGGAGCTGTTCACCCGGCGGTACCGCGCGAAGTTCGGCGAGGGCATGGTCATCAAGCCGAACAAACCGCGCCTCTCCGCGGGCTATTACGCAGCCAGCAGGGGCTTCAACGGCCACATCACGGTCGAAAACACAAAGCTGCCCGACGTCGGCAAACTGACCGGCCCGATCACCAAGCTGAGAGACATCGTCGAAGGCGTGACCAGCGATCTCGACGCCTACAGCCGCTACCTCGGCCGCAACCCGGACGGCGCCGGCTCACCCGCGGCCATCGCGCTCCTGCCGGAGGGCGTCACCCACAAACCGAGCCCCGAGACCGAGGCGCTGTGGTCGTGGGCCGCGCAGAGCATCGGCAGCGACGGCCGCGGGGTCACCTCGGCTCAGGAGCTGGTCTCGCGGTGGCCGACCAAGACCGGCAAACTGGCCAAGGCCGACGCCGTCGCCTTGGCTCAGCTGCTAGAACACCGTGGCCTCGGCATAGAACCCGACGTGCGCTTCGGCGGGAACACGCCGACGCCGACGTCGTCGGTGGTCCTGTTCCGGCGAGCGGATCCCCCGGTCAGCGCACCCAGCACCGAGTACGCGGCCGCGCTCGCAATCATCAACCTCGGCATGCTCGTGGCCGCCGCGGACGGCACAGTCAGCGAGCCCGAACGGCGTGCGCTGCGGGAACTGGCGATCGACGACCTCGATCTCAGCGAAGACGAGCGACTCCGGCTCGACGCCCACGCCGCACTAGTCCTGACCAAACCACCCACTCCCGCGGTCCTGCGCCGGCGCCTGGAATCACTCCCGACGTCGCGCAAGGCCACGGTCGGGCGGTTGCTCACCACCATCGCCGCAGCCGACGGCCAAGTCACCCCCGACGAGATCCGCACGCTCGAGCGGCTGTTCACCACGCTCGGCCTCGATCCCGGCGAGGTGTACGGAACCCTGCACGCTGCCGCGACGTCGACCGACGAGCTGACCAGCACCCGAATTCCCGGTGCCCAGCGGTCCGGCCGCACCATCCCGGCTCCGTCGGCGGCTCCAGCGGGAACCTCGACGCTCGCCCTCGATCCGGAACGGCTCGCGCGGACGAGGGCCGAGTCCGTGCGGGTCGCCGCCGAACTCGCCGAAATCTTCGCCGACGACCAACCCACTCCTCCACCGCCACCTCCCGCGGACGCGGTGGTCGGAGGGCTGGATCCCTCACACACCGTGTTGTTCCACCGGCTCGTCAAGCAGGACACCTGGAGCCGCGCCGAGTTCGACGCGCTGGCTGCCGAAATTGGCTTGATGCCCGATGGCGCGCTCGAAGTCCTCAACGACGCGGCCTACGACCGCACCGACGAGCCGCTGTGCGAAGGCTCCGATCCCATCGAGATCAACCAGGACATCGTGAAGGACATGCTCGGATGACCACACCCGCCCCGAAGCCCGCACGCCTGCGCCCCCGCGATCGAGACGCGATCATCTCCTCCCTGCGGTCCGGCGTGGTGCCCCGCGCCGGGTTCCAGCACATCCAGGTGGGACGTGCCGCCGAAGTGTCGGCGATGAGCCAGGAGATCACGCGCATCGCCGACGGCGGTTCCGCGGTCCGCTTCGTGATCGGCGAGTACGGCGCCGGCAAGACGTTCTTCCTGAACCTGGTCCGGTCCATCGCCGCCGAGCGGAAGCTCGTCACGACGTCGGCCGACCTCAGCCCTGACCGTCGCTTGCACGCGAGTGGTGGTCAGGCGCGTTCGCTCTACGCCGAGCTGATGCGCAACATCGCCACCCGCTCTACCCCGGACGGCAACGCGCTGCCCAGCATCGTCGAGCGGTTCGTGACCTCGGCGATCCAGGAAGCCACCAGTGCCGCGACGTCGCCGGCGACGGTGATCGCCCGTCGGCTCGAACAGCTGTCGGAAAGTGTCGGCGGCTACGACTTCGCGCAGGTCATCGCCGCCTACTGGAAAGGCCACGACACCGGCAACGAGCAGCTGAAGTCCGACGCGATCCGCTGGCTGCGGGGTGAGTTCGCGACCCGCACCGACGCCCGCGCGGCGCTGGGCGTGCGCACCATCGTCGACGACACCAGCTTCTACGACCACCTCAAACTCGTCGCCCGGTTCGTCCGGCTCGCCGGCTTCTCCGGCCTGCTCGTGTGCTTGGACGAGATGGTCAACCTCTACAAGCTCGCCCACACCGGCGCCCGCAAGTCGAACTACGAGCAGGTCCTGCGCATCGTCAACGACTGTCTCCAAGGCAACGTCGAAGGCCTGGGCTTCTGCTTCGGCGGCACCCCGGAGATGCTGATGGACACCCGCCGCGGGCTCTACAGCTACGAAGCGCTCCGCAGCCGCCTGGCCGAAAACAACTTCGCCGTCGGTGGCCTGGTCGACTACTCCGGCCCGGTCCTGCGGCTGGCGAACCTGACCCCGGAAGACATGCACGTCCTGCTCGAACGTCTGCGTCACGTCTACGCCGGCGGCGACCCCGCTGCCTACCTCGTTCCGGACGAGGCGCTGGCCGCGTTCATGCAGCACTGCGCCGGCCGGATCGGCGACGCGTACTTCCGCACCCCGCGCAACACCATCAAGGAGTTCGTCAACCTCCTGGCCGTGCTCGACCAGAACCCCGGCGCCGACTGGCGGCAGCTGCTCGGGAACGTCTCGATCGACACCGAAACCAACCCCGACCTGGAGCCGCTGCCCGACGAACTCGACGCCACGGAGGCGAACGGCACCGATGAGCTCACCAGCCTCCGCATCTGAAGCCGTCAACTTCGGACTGCTCCACCCCAAGGTGCAGCGGTGGGTGTGGCAGCAAGGGTGGAGCGAGCTGCGCGACGTCCAAGACGCGGCCATTCCCGCCATCCTGGGCGGCGACACTGATGTCTTGATCGGCGCAGCGACCGCCGCGGGCAAGACCGAGGCCGCGTTCCTGCCGATCTGCTCCAAGCTCGCCGACCACCGCGGCACGGGCATCCAGGCGCTGTACGTCGGCCCGCTCAAGGCGCTGATCAACGACCAGTTCCGGAGAACCGAAGAGCTGTGCGAAGCCCTCGAAATCCCGACTCACCGCTGGCACGGCGACGTCGCCAGCACCCGCAAGCAGGCTGTGCTGCGCAATCCCTCGGGAATCCTGCTGATCACCCCGGAGTCGCTGGAAGCGATGTTCGTGCTGCGCGGGACGCAGATCGCGCGGCTGTTCGGGGCGCTGCAGTACGTGGTCGTGGACGAGCTGCACTCGTTCCTGGGAACCGAGCGCGGCGCCCAGCTGCTCTCCCAGCTGCACCGCCTCGAAATCGCCGTCAAGCGGCGCATACCGAGGATCGGGCTGTCCGCGACGCTGGGCGACATGTCGCTGGCCGCAGGGCAGCTCCGCCCGGACCACGGTGAGCGAGTCACGGTCCTCGAATCGGCGGCGACCGGCCAGGAGCTGCGGCTGCAGCTGCGCAGCTACGTCGACGAACAACCGGACACCGACGAGGACGCGGACATGGCTGTTCGTGGCATCGCCGACCATCTGTTCGCGAACCTGCGCGGCCGGACCAACCTGGTGTTCGCCAACGCGCGCTCGCGTGTCGAGCTTTACGCGGCCGAACTCGCCGACCGCAGCCTCGCCGCCGGTGTCCCCAACGAATTCCACGCGCATCACGGAAATCTTGCCAAAGAGCTGCGCGAAGACGTCGAGGCGATGCTCAAGGACCCGACCAAGCCGACCACCGCCGTCTGCACGACGACGCTGGAGATGGGCATCGACATCGGCGCCATCGCCCAGGTCGCGCAGATCGGCCCGCCGCCGTCGGTGGCCTCGCTCCGGCAGCGGCTCGGGCGTTCCGGCCGTCGTGACGAGCCTGCTGTCCTCCGTGCCTACTGCGCCGCTGTGGTGATCGACGCCGAGACGTCGCTCCTCGACCGCCTCCAGCTGCCCTTGGTGCAGACGATCGCGTCGATCGACCTGCTGCTCGAACGCTGGTGCGAGCCACCCGACCCATCCCGGATGCACCTGTCCACGCTGATCCAGCAGCTTCTATCCTTGATCGCCCAGCACGGTGGGGCGCGGCCGCCCGAGGCGTATCGGGTGTTGTGCGGACGCGGAAGCCCGTTCTCGGCCGTGACCACAGCACAGTTCGCGGACCTGCTCCGCACCCTCGGTGCCAAAGACGTGCTCACCCAAGCCAGCGACGGCACCCTGATGCTCGGTGGGCGCGGAGAGCCTGCCGTCAACCACTACACGTTCTACGCCGCCTTCCAAACGCCAGAGGAGTACCGCCTCGTTCACAGCGGCCGGCAGCTCGGCACCATGCCGATCGACTTCCCCCTGTATGAAGGCCTATTACTGGTGTTCGCCGGTCAACGGTGGCGTGTCGTCTCGGTCCATGAAGAAGACAAAGTCGTCCAGCTCACCCCGGCGCCCGGCGGCAAGCCCCCGCACCTCGGCGACTCCGGCGGTTTGGTGCACAGCGAAGTCCGGGCGAAGATGCGAACACTTCTCGAAGGCGACCACGTCCCCGCCTACCTCGACCGGCAGTCGCGAACGCTGCTCGAGCAAGCCCGGCGGGAGTATACGACCCTCGAACTCGACAGTCATCCGGTCATCATCGATGGCTCCGACACGCTGTTGTTCCCGTGGACCGGCGACCGCCAGCTGCACACCCTCGCAGTTATCTTTAACGCCACCGGAATGGAAGCGGCTGTCGACAGCGCCGCTCTTCGACTGGTCGGCACAGCCAGTGCAGCGGCGCTGACCGCGCTGAGGAAGGTGGCAAAGGGGCTTGCGCCCGACGCGCACGAACTCGCCCGCAAGGTCGAGAGTAAGGCGACCGAGAAGTTCGACAGCTGGTTGAGTGAGGAGCTTCTCTGCGATCAGTTCGAGTCAGCCGTCCTCGATTGCCCGGGAGCTGTCCAAGCTGCCCGGCTTCTCATAAGCTAACCGCTGCCGATGACCGTCAGGTCGGTCACGTACTTGACCGCCGCGATGCGCGCCATCTTCAATTGCATCTCCAGCAACTGGAGGCGGAGCGTGTTCTGGTTGACGACGCCGTTTGCGATGTCCTCCGACACCTTGGCGTAGAGCTTGCGGCTGAGATTGGGCTGCACGACCACGACCTCGGTCGTGCCTTTGGAACGGCTCCCCTTCAGCTTCGCCAGGAAGCCTTCTCGTCGGTCCTTAACGCGCTCTCCGTCGAACCAGCAGGCGGGCTCCTCGATGGTGGTGCTCGCGAGCCGCTCGGCCAGCAGGTCCTTGTCCAGGTACAGCATGTTCTTCTGCGCCTGGGCGAGGACGACGTCGTAGTCGCCGACCTTCACGCCGCGGTTTTCCGACTTGTTGCTCGACGCCTTCACGTGGAACACGCGCAACAGGTTTTCGTCGTCAATGTGGAAGAAGTCGGCCGCCTCGCCGGAACTGTCGTCGCAGAGCAGCCAGCCCTCGCTGCAGTAGTCGACCATCCACGCGAACAGCGAGTCGTCATCCGCCTCCCCGATCGCCGCGTGGATCAACGGCGTCGACTGCAGCTTTCCCGGCTTCTCCTTCGTGATATCGAATCCGGTGAAGTCCTCCCAAGCCCAGCCGGTGAACGGCGTCGGCGTGAAGTCCTGCTTCCAGAGTCGCCCTGCCGAGTACTTGTGGCCGGATGCGAAGTAGACCTCGAGCAACTGCCCTGCGTTCACAGCCTGAAAGACTTCGCGGGCCGACGGCAGCGGGTCGCGAGCACATCGATCGAACCCGACGTCGAGCTCGAACCGATCGTCGAGCTTCTTGAGGTTCGCAGCCAGCTGACCACCGATCACGCCGCCGGTTCCGACATCAAGCTTGAACTTGGTCCCTCTCGCACCTTCTTGGACGTTGAGGACGGCGTCCTGGAGCACCAGCGCAGCCTCTTCCACATCCTCGCCGCCACGCAACGACTCCGGCAACGAGTCCACGTCGACCGGAAGCACCTCGTAGGCCTCTGACACCTCGGCGAGGTCGAACACCTCTCGTGCGGTGACTGGAAAAGCCGAGAAACCTGTCGGTGTCTCAATCACTTCGGCGGTGATGCCGAGGATCTCGCCCATCGTGAGCACGTACGTGTGGAAATCGGGCGAGTCCTTGAACCAGATCTGCGAGTTGCTGACCGTGACACCGACCTTGCCCTTGAGGAAGACAACCTCCGGATTGTCCGGCATCTCACACCGCGCCGCGTCCCAGGCGAAGAAGCCGTCCTCCACCGGATCGAGCGCAACACCCAGGTCGTCGCCACCGATCGCCTTGCTGGTCGGCCTGAGGACGCTTCGCCGCTGGATCGACCTCATCCAGATGTTCTTCGCCGCACCCTGCATGAAGGCTTCCTCGAGGACACCCGACCCGAGCCGCCGGAGCGGGGGGAGCGGCGCGGTGTTCAGTTGCTTCTGCAGCCGATCCAGCACATTGCGCTCGGCGCGCACCGCGATCAGCTGTCCCCGGCGCAGCACGACGATCAGCTCGTGGGACACATTCATGTAGTCGGAGGACGCCAGCACCCACCCCGGCCGGCTCTGCTGCCGCCGGACGCAGCCAAACAGTTGATCGACCTGCAGCGACTCCAGCGTACCCACGCCGGGGACGACTCCCCCCACCTCGGCGCTCAGTTCGGTTTCGGCAATGGTGCGCACGCTCGTCCCCTGACGGGCCCGTCCCGGCTTCTTGAGCAATCGCACCAGGGCACCGAACGCAAGCTCCGGGCGGCCGACGCACCGCAGCACGATGACCGACATGAACGGCTTGAGGTCGCCCCACGGCACCTCCTCGAGCGCGACGTCAGATTGGCTCGTCATGTTCCCTCACCACCACAGCAGTAAGATCAGTTACTCACTGCAACAAGCGTGACATGACAGATAGATCAACTTAATCCTGTCACGCTGAGCGGTCCCGATCACGCGCCGAGCGGCATACAGATCTCGGAGCTGGGGAAATACGTCCAAGAATTGACCATCTTTTGTCATGTGAACAATCAACTGCCACATCGTTCGAAGGTGCACCTCGGCCGCGGCTATTACTTTTCGTAACTGACGTGTCGTTACCGCGCCTGTTCAACGAGGAGTCATCCGACCACTCGGATGCAGCAACCTGCACACCCACCGTGACATCAGATCGCGGAAGCTTCACCTTTACTGTCTATCTGACAGTAATTAGGCTGGGTCCATGCCCGCCGATCACTGGACACCCCCGCCCGTGCTGCTCGCCGTCGACCTGGTGATCTTCACCCTGCGCGAGTCGGTCTTGCACGTTCTTCTCGTAGAACGCGGCGTCGCCCCTTTCGAAGGCACGTCGGCGCTACCTGGCGGGTTCCTTGCCACCAGCACCGAGGACATCCTCGCGGCCGCCCACCGGGAGCTGCTCGAGGAAGCCGGCCTCGGCGCCGATCGGCTGCACCTCGAGCAGCTCGGCGCTTACGGCACTCCCGATCGCGACCCGAGGGGCCGCGTCGTTTCCGTCGCCTACCTCGCCATCGCGCCGGAACTCCCCCAGCCCCGCGCCGGCACCGACGCGGCCGACGCCACGTGGACCCCCGTTTCCGATGTGCTGAGCCACCGCGTGCGCCTGGCCTTCGACCACGAACGGATCCTCCAGGACGGCTTGGAGAGAGCCCGGGCGAAGCTCGAACACACCGCGCTCGCCACCGCCTTCTGCACCCCGCCCTTCACGATCACCGAGCTGCAGCAGGTCTATGAAGCGGTCTGGGGTGTCGAACTCGACCCGCGGAACTTCTACCGCAAAGTCCAAGCAGTCGAGGACTTCATCGTCCCGCTCGGCACCGAACGCCGCGTCGGCCGCGGCCGCCCAGCCCGCCTGTTCGCCCCTGGCACCCGATCCGCACTCTTCCCACCCCTGGTACGTCCCACTCCGACCACGACCACCGAGGCGAGACGATGACCGACGACCTGGTAGTAATGCTCACGGCCTTCAACACCGAGTACAAAGCCGTGCACGAGCGGCTGATCGACGTCACCCTGCACCGGCACGACCGCGGCACCCGCTTCGAGATCGGCACCATCCGCGGCACCTCCTGCCGCGTTGCACTCAGCCTCACCGGTAAAGGCTCCCAATCCGCCGCAGTGCTCGCCGAACGTGCCATCCAAGAGTTTTCCCCGCCGCACTCGTGTTCGTCGGCGTTGCCGGTGCTCTCTGGGACACCCCGCTCGGCGACGTCGTGGTCGCCACCCACGTATACGCCTACCACGGCGGCACCAGCGAGGACGACGGTCTCAAAGCCCGCCCGCGGGTCTGGGAAACCGACCACGAAATCAGCCAGATCGCCCAGCACATCGCCCGGATCGGCGCGTGGAAACCCGACGTCCCGCCGGGGACCGCGGTGCACTTCGGCGCCATCGCGGCCGGCGAAGTCGTCCACAACTCCCGCTTGTCGACAGAAGCATGCTGGATCCGGGAGCACTACAACGACGCCATGGCGATCGAGATGGAAGCCGCCGGCGTCGCCCAGGCCGGACACCTCAACGGTTCTCCTGTCGCCGTCGTCCGCGGCATCAGCGATAAGGCGGACGGCACCAAAACGACCGCAGCGGACCGCGACTGGCAACCACAGGCCGCCGCCAACGCCGCAGCCTTCGCGATCCGCCTCGCCACCGAACTCGTCCGAGACCGAAAGCAGGCCACCATGAAGGACAACACCACCCCCGGCACCGTCTACTCCACCTCCCACGGGCAAGTCGGCATCCAGGCCGTCAACGTCACCGGCAGCACGGTCTACCAAAACAGCACACCTCCCTCGCCGAGCACAGCCGACCTCGCCGCCGAGCTCGCCTCGATCCGGGAACAGCTCTCACACGAACACGCTCGAGGCCGGCTCGACGGCGAGACCTACGACGCCGCGCGGGCCGAGCTCGACATCGCCGGCGGCGCCCTCGAGTCACCGAACCCAGAAGGCCGGAAGACCTTCGTCCTCGCACTCAAGCGCCTCGGCGGCCTCATCGCCGACCTCGCCGGACTGGCCGCCAAGATCACCGCACTCGTCAGCGTGGCCAAGGGCCTCGCATGAGCAACCCACATCAGACGACCCACGCCACCGTCGGCGCAGGTTCGCACGTCGGCATCGTCGCCACGGAAGTCCACGACTCGGCCGTCTACCAGGTCCTCCCCGGAGCCTCACCAGCCGAGAAATACAGCGTCGGCCTGCGGTATCTGCACGACGGCATCCCCAACCGCGCCCGCGAACTCATCGAAGAAGCCCGCGGCGAAGGCTTCACCAGCGGCGAAGTCCACTTCCACTGGGCTCTCGCGATGCTCTCCAAACGGTCCTACCGCGACCTCTCCACCGACGAACGCCACCAGCTGTCCGGCCTGCCCGCGATCTGCGAGACACTCCCGAACGACGCATGGACCCAAGCCCTCCGCGCCCTGTGCACCCTGCTGGACTGCCTCGCAACACACGACAGCAACCCGCAACCAGGGATTGACGCCCTCGCCGAGCTGGACCCACCGCAACGTGAACAGATCCTGCGTCACCTCGATCTCGTCCTGATCGGCGGGCTCCGCGACAGCTACTGGGCCGACATCCGCAAGAACGCGGACGTCATCCAGCTGAGCAACGACCGCACAAAGCGCGTATGGGCCTACTTCCATCCTGTCCCAGCCCGGCCCCGCGCCCGACTACCTGAGCCGTCCACCACGACTCCACGCGACCGCGCCAAAGCCACGCTCGGCACGCTCGCTTTTCTCGCTGCGACTGTCTACTTGGGACGCATCGTCGTGCTGGACGCGCACGTCCTGCCGATACTCGCCTACCTCACCGCCGCAGTCACAGCCGTCATCGCCGTCCGTGACGGATACGAATGGCGCTACCGCTCCGCTCGAGCCGCCGCCAAAGACCGCCTCTACCGCCCCCGATCCGGCCGTGGCGCCCGTCTCGACGAGGGATTCGCTCGCAGCGTGGATCACGCGTTCACCCACTACGCCGAACGGTACGCGCCACGAGACGACACCCGCCACGAATGCCTGCGGGCGACATCGGGATTCCGGGCAGCCCTGCGCAACGAAATCGTCGAGATCTATCGCGAGAGCCGCATCCCCGTCGGACGCATCAGGTGGCTGATCCGCTACGAAACCAGCAGTGTGCTACGCCGCTGGAAGGCAGGCGAGCTGTTCCAATATCGGATGCAATACCGCGTCACGCCCACGAAAAAGCTGCGCTGCGTCACCGCAGCCATCCTCCTGTTCACAGCCACCGGCTACGTCATCACGACCACAACCGCCATCAGCCCCGTCCTCAGCTCGGCCGCAACGGTGGTCGCGGCAGCAGGGGCCATCGCCGCCGGCGCCGGGTGGTCGCAAATCCTCGGCGAACGCCGCCGGCTTGTTGAGGACCGGGAGGACTACGAACACGTCCTGGCCGCACGGGAGGCCGCTTACACCCGCTGGAAGCACCGGCTCGACTCGACACGTCCCACCGAGACCGAAATGGAGCAATGGCTGAACGCCGACAAGGTCAAGTTCCTCGACAAAGCCCTGAAACACTATAGGGTCGCGTGGCGGGACATCCTCACCCACGCATTCCTGCAGACACCCGCAGCGTCCTGCAAGCGAGCTCGGGTCAACGGTGCGCCGTGGCGCTACTCCAAGTACGACATCCGGCTCTTCCTCATCACGCGAGATGGCGTGCGTGAACTCAGCACCGAGCTCGACTTCGAAAACGCCTACCTCCGCGGAGAAGCACGCAACAACTTCCGCTTCGACGCAGTCTCGTCGGTCCACGTCTCCACCACCTCGGAGCTGAGCTACAGCATGGAACTCGTGCTGATGAACGGCGAACCACAGAATATCGACATCACCGACCACGAATCCAGCGCAGCCACGTCCGGCGAAAGCCCGCTGGCGCTGGCGAGGATGTCGCTGGAAGCGGCCGGATTTACGAACACACTGCACATCCTCGAAGGCATCGCCGCCGAAGGAAAGAACTGGATCAGACGGGATCCCTACATCAACGCCACCGCTGTCGGCAGTCTCTCCGCGGAGATCTTCGCCGAAACCCCGCCGTCACCGGACGCCGCCCAGGGGCACATTAACATCACGACGGACCCGAGTGCATGACTGCCCTGGCGGACTTCGTTTCTGCATCAATCCCCGCAGCACGCCCGAGGCCGTTGACCTGCCGATCTTGCTCGGCTCTCCACTTTCGGAGGATCCGACGACCGTAGTTGTGCGTGCCAGCCACTCGATCCAGCTCGGCGCCCGTCGGCCCGGCGTGTGAGGCGAAGGTACAGTCCGCCTGCCTTGGTCCTGGCCGACCGCTACTGGTGATGAGCGGTCGTGATATCGCGGGTGAGTCGTGCTTGGATCTGTGGCGAGGACCTCCACGATGCGTGGTCCCGATCGGTGGCGTCGGTCGCGAGCAGGCCTGTGAGCGTCACGCGTCCAATGCCGTCATGACGTGTTTGATGCGGGTGTAGTCCTCGAAGCCGTACGCGGACAGATCCTTGCCGTAGCCGGACTGCTTGAAGCCGCCGTGGGGCATCTCGGCGACCAGCGGGATGTGGGTGTTGATCCACACGCAGCCGAAATCGAGCCGCTTGGACATGCGCATCGCGCGCGCGTGGTCCTTGGTCCACACCGATGAGGCCAGGGCGTAGTCGACGTCGTTGGCGTAGTCCAATGCCTGTGCCTCGTCGCGGAAGGGCTGGACGGTGATGACCGGGCCGAACACCTCGTTCTGGATCATCTCGTCGTCCTGCTCGAGGCCGGAAACGACGGTGGGGGCGTAGAAGTAGCCTTTGTCGCCGACACGGTGGCCGCCTGCTTCGATCTTGGCGTGGGCGGGCAGGCGTTCGATGAAGCCGGAGACTTGCCTGAGCTGGCCGGCATTGTTGAGCGGTCCGTACAGCACGCCCGGGTCGTCGGGCGGGCCGGTCTTCGTGGCGGTAGCGGCCCTCGCCAGCGCCGTGACGAACTCGTCGTGGACCGATTCCTGGACGAGGACGCGGGTCGCGGCCGTACAGTCCTGACCGGCGTTGAAGAAGCCGGCCATCGAGATGCCCTCGACGGCCTGGGCGAGGTCGGCGTCGGCGAAGACGACGGCCGGTGCCTTACCGCCCAGCTCCAGGTGGACACGCTTGACGTCCTTGGCCGCGGATTCGGCGACTTGCCTGCCGGCTCGTACCGAGCCGGTGATCGAGGCCATCGCCGGGGCCGGGTGCTCGACCATCAGGCGGCCGGTCTCGCGGTCACCGCAGACGACGTTGAAAACGCCCTTGGGCAGGATCGCCCCGGCGATCTCGGCCATCAGCAGGGTGGAGGCCGGGGTGGTGTCCGACGGCTTCAAGACCACGGTGTTCCCCGCGGCCAGCGCCGGGGCGAACTTCCAGACCGCCATCAGCATCGGGTAGTTCCACGGTGCGACCTGCGCGCAGACCCCGACGGGCTCACGACGGACGATGGACGTCATGCCTGCCAGGTACTCACCGGCCGAGCGGCCCTCCAGCAGGCGCGCGGCGCCGGCGAAAAAGCGGATCTGGTCCACCATCGGCGGCAGCTCCTCGCTGGCCGTCAGCCCGAGCGGCTTGCCGGTGTTCTCGGACTCGACGGCGACGAGCTCCCCGGCCCTCGCCTCGAAAGCGTCCGCGATCTTCAGCAGCAGGCGCTGCCGCTCGGCCGGGGTCGTGTCGCGCCACGCCGGGAACGCGGCCGCGGCTGCGCCCATGGCCGCCTCGACGTCGGCCGGGCCGGACAGCGGCGAGGTCGCGTAGGGCTCGCCCGTCACCGGGTTGACGATCTCGATGGTCCGCCTGTCGGCGGCGTCGAGCGACTCCCCGTCGATGTGGTTTTCGCAGGGTACGCAGAACGGTGGTCACTGGATCTCCAGTCGGCACAGAGGTGGTTTCCACAGGCGGCGATGCCGGACGTAGGCCGCCGCGGGCTACTCCAGCGGCTTCTCGTCGCGGAAGCGACGCAGCACGTTGCCGGTGATCTTCGCGATGTTGTTGTCATACCCGTTGTGGGACAACGACCCGGTCCAGGCGATGGACCCGACCGAGAAGAATCCGCCGCCGCCCTCCAGCGCGCAGTAGACGATGTCCGAGCGGACCGCCGGTTGCTCGGTTCCGCCCATGCCGGGGAGCATCTCGAAGATTTCCTCGGTCACCAGCAAGTAGTTGTCGGAGAAGGGTCCGGAGGTGGCCAGGACGAGGGTTCCGGGCGGGGAGCCGAGCGCCGGGTTCCAGCAGTCGATCTCCGAACCGGCCGCGCCGCCGCCGATGATGCCGAAGTCGCCCAGGAGCTCGTTCTCGCCGACGCCTTCGAAGATGAAGGCCGCCCGTGGATCCCGGCTGTCGGCGAGGCGCTCGTAGTGGGTGCAGCGGTCGAAGCCCTGAGCCGCCATCCCGACTCCGACCAAGCGTTGCGGGGCCTTTCCCTTGTTGCGCCAGAGGCCGCTGGCCTCGCCCGAGGTGGTGTGGCGGCGCTCGGCGAAGGGTGACTGGTGGGGACGGGTCCCGCCGTCGGCGCGGCGCAGCTCCATCAGGTGCGGTGCGTCCGGGTCGTAGGAGACGGTCGCGAAGAACCCGTTGCCGCCGAGATACATCAGCCGGCCGTCGTTGGCGGTGAACTCTTCGAGGGCGTCGAGCTCGCGGCGCGTGACGTATTCGGGGTGGCTTCCGGTGATCACGACGCGGTAGTCGCGCAGCAGGTCATAGCCTTCCCGGTCGAGGTCCTCGTCGGTGAGGGCGTCGAACTCGCACTCCGCGGTCTCCAGCCAGTGCACCAGGGACAGGTCGGCGGGCAGGCCCCAGGGTCCTTCGCTCATGAACGAGGCCCGGTACCGCGGCTGCAGGCTGATCAGCGGGCGGCGGACGCTGCCGAACACGACGCCGGAGCCGTCGTTGTGGATTTCGTACAGGGAGCGGCCGAACTCGGGGTGGTCCTGCAGGACCAGATCTTCCTTGTGGACGATGGGCGTGTGCCCGAGGAGCATCTCCATCCCGTCCGCCTCGAAGGCGATCCGGTCGTTGGCGTAAGCCAGGTAGGTGGCCGTGGGGAACAAGACGGCGACGTCCTTGCGCCGCCGGCCCGGCCCGACGAGGAAGGGCACGTGCTGCTCGATGCCCTCGGCCCGCAGCCGCACCGCGTAGACGCCGCTGGGCAGGTCCTCGGGCACCTCGAAGGTGAACGCCGCGGGCCACTGGGCGTCGGCGATGTCGTCGTCGTGGAAGTGGATGGCGTCGAACTCGTCAGGCTCGAGCCGGAAGTCCTCCACGACACCTCGGAACGCGGGGCCGGTGACGCCCCGGACGGGCGCGTTGACGCAGCTTCCGTGCAGCCCGTGTGGCCCCTCGTCGATCACGTCCCCCAGCAGCAGCCCGTCGGGGCGTCGGCTGCGGCCGAAGTGCCAGGCGGCCACCGGCTCGCGCGCGTCGCCGGTGGCGCGTTCGACGCGGAGGCCGCCGATCTTCCCGTTGAACGCGGTCGCCGCGAGCAGCCGGTCACCGTCCCGGCGAGCCAGCGCGCCGATGCGGAACGGCATCGAAGAAGCCGTCCAGACCGCCGAGGCGGGCGCGCTCGCCTGCTCGGGTACGGCGGCTGCGGCGGCCGGTGCCACCCGGTCCGCACAGTGCTCCAGCGGGCTCTGCCGCAGGGTGATCCGCCCCGCCGACCGGGGCAACTCGACGTCGATCCGGTACCACTGGTGGCCCGTCAGCTCCTGTTCAAGGGTGAGGGTCCGTTGCCGGCCGCCCTCGCTCCACACGAAGGACGGCTTGCCGTCGTCGAGCAGCAGGGCCCAGCCGGTCGTGGTCGTCGCGTCCCAGGTGCCCATGACGGCCTGGCGTTCGCCGGTGAAGCCGACCGAGCTCTGGCTGACCCGGTAGGCGCCCAGGTTCCCTGAGCGGTTGTCGCGCGGCAGGGTCGGGAAGACGGCAGCGCTGATGACCAGTGCGCCGGGGTTCGCCAGCAGGCCGTTCGGGTCGGGGACTTCGACGTAGGAGCCGGGCTGGCACGCGTAGTACTGACCCGGGTACGTCCCGTCGATGCTGGAGGGAACCTCGTCTTCCAGGAAGCCCGGGCCCGCCTGCCCGTCGTAGCCGTGCCGCAAGCGCACCAGGGCGGCATCGTAGGTCGCGGGGCCTTCACAGCTGATGTGGAACGACAGTTCCTCGCCCGGACGGGCGGAGAAGCGATCGGTGTAGCCGAACACGTTCTGGCTCGTCGTGCGGCCGCTCGAGAGTGCCATGGCCCTCGTCGTTCCTTTCTAGTTCTGCAGCAGTTCGGCGACACGCGCGGTGAAGATGGACCGCATGGCGTCTTCGTAGTCCTCAAAGGACAGTTGGGTCAAGAGCAGGTTGCCCGGCAGGCTCAGGACGATCTTCGCCACGCGCCAGGGGCCGTCGGGACCTTCGGAGAAGATGATGTGCTTGCCCGCGGTGGGCAGGCTGCGCAGCGCCCGCAGCACGCGCTGGGTCCGGTCGTCGTGCGGTCCCAGCGGAGCAGCTTCGTGCGCGGTGGCAACTTCGCCGGTGCATTCTTTGCGCAGGCGTTGTTCGCTGCGCAGGCGGAACACTTCGAGCAGCTCGGCCGAGCGATCTGCACTGGTGCGCATCAGGGTCCCTTTCTCGGGTGCGGTCAGGCGTCGGAGCTGCCGAGCGAGCGGCCGGTGAACTTGAAGTACGCCGCCACGCCGAGGCCGATGACGAGCCAGCACGAGCCGACGATCTTGGCGTTGGGGTCCGCGTTCCACAGCGCGACCAGCAGGAGCGCGGCGCCGAGGACCGGGGAGACCCAGTGGACGAAGAAGCGGCGGCTGCGGCCTCGGATGACGAAGTGGGTGAAGACGCTGACGTGCAGAAGGATGTAGGCGGTGATGGCGCCGAAGGTCACCAGGGTGGTCAGCAGTCCCGACTGCTCCACGCCGAGGATGCCGACTCCCACCGACAGGAGCGCGATGAAGATCATCGCGTTGACCGGGACCCGGTGCCGGGCGCTGACCCGCGACAGGAACTTCGGCAGCTGCCCGTCGCGGGCCATGCTGAAGACCAGGCGGGCGGAGGTGGCGTTGGAGGCGATGGTGTTGGCGAAGATCGCGATCAGGGCGGCGGTCAGCAGGAGGACCGTCTTGAACCAGCCGGCCATGGCCGTGCCCACCACGTTGTAGAAGGCGTTGTTGACCGGGTCGCCGTCGGCGAAGGTCGTCCCGCTCGGGACCAGGATGCTCGCCACGAAGACCTGCACGACGAACAGCGCGGCCACTTGGTAGAGGACGATCATGGTGGCTTTGGAGACGGTCTTGCCGCCGCCTTCGGCCTCCTCGTTCAGTGTCGAGATCGCGTCGAAGCCGATGTAGCTCAGCGCGGCGACGGGGACCGCACCGAGAACCAGGGACCAGGAGCCGCCGCCGGCCGGGACGAACGGGGAGAGCGACAGGTGAGCCCGGCCCTCGACGAGGAGAACGGCCGCCCAGACCAGGAACACGGCCAGCACGGCCAGCTGGATGTAAAGGAAGATCTTGTTCATCGTCGCGGTGACGCTGATGCCCATGATGTTGATCAGGGCGGTCGCGGCGACGAAGATCACCACCCAGATCCAGGCGGGCACCTCGGGGACCACTCCGGTCATCGCGCTGGCCGCGAAGACGCACAGCAGCGCCGGCAGCAGCAGGTAGTCGAGCAGGATGGCCCACCCCGAGACGAACCCGAGGAAGCGGTTGCTCCCCATCCGCACGTAGCTGTAGACCGAGCCGGCGACCGGGAACCGGACCGCCATCTCCTTGTAGCTGATGGCACTGAACAGCATCGCGATCGCGGCCACCAGGTAGACCGCGGCGACGGCGCCGGCGGACATGTTGTAGACGATGCCGAACACCGCGACGGGGGCGAGCGGCACCATGTAGATCAGGCCGTAGATGACGACGTCGGCCAGGCTGAGCGTGCGGGCGAGCTCCTGCTCGTAACCGAGGTCGTGCAGCCGGTCGCGGTCGTCCTCCGCGCCGCCGGCTCTTTCCGGCGCGGTTTGCGGAGATTCTGGAGCGTTCATGGCCGGGCCTCCTGAGGGATGAACGAGCCCGGACGGCGGGGTGGGAGCCACCTTCAACGTGGGCTGGTCTTCACCTCGAATATGACGCTCGGCAACCTTTCGGCTCAATACGCATTACTACCGACAAGGGCCGTCAGCGGTCCAGGCGCAGGATCCCGTCGCGCAGCGCCGACGCCACAGCGCCGGCTCGCGAAGGCTGTCCCATCTTGTGCAGGATCCGCTCCACATGCGTGGTCACCGTACGCAGGGAGACGTCACGCTGCGCAGCCAGCTGCTGGTTCGAGAACCCCGCCGCCATCCCGTTCAGGATGTCGTACTCGCGCGGCGAGAGGGAGTGCGGCAGGCCGGCCGTAGGAAGCTCCTGCACCAGTACCGCCGGTTCCGGCCGCCCCAGTGGATCGGCCACCTTCAGGACCTGAAGCGCGAGCCAGCCTTCGCTCGACGCCTGCAGCCCGGTGGCGGTGACCTGCGTCGAGGCCGTGAAGCGACGCAGGAAGGCGGCGAAGCCGGGCTGCGTGGGCGCTAGCGCCGGGGCGCACGACTCGACGGCCCAGGCACGGCCGTTGTGGTCGATCAGGGTGGCGTTCGCGCCCGGAGGGATGGCGCAACCGGAGGGTTGCCGCCGGGCCACGTCGCACATCCGGGCCAGCGCGGGTGCCAGGGCCTCGAGGAGTTCGGCCGCGTCGGCGCGGAACGAGCCGCGCGCCGCCGCGGAGAAGTGCAGCATGCCCGTGTACGCGCCGCTGCCGGAGAAGAGGCAAGCGGTCATGCCATCCTCGAAGCCGCCCGGTCTGAGCACCTCTTGGTACATCGGGGACCGCCGGTAGTCGCCCGGCATGTCGTCGATCCGCATCGGCAGGTGCAGCTCCCGGACCGGCCGGTTTTCGGCGCTCGCCGCATACCGGTCACCCAGCGCAACGACCGTTTCGTCACCGTAGGTGACCGCGGCCAGCGCTCGGTGTGCTTGAGCCACCGGGTCCCAGACCATGAAGGCACCGGCGTCGTGATGGGTCACCGGCTCGAGCAGCCTCAGCACCGTCATCGCGGCCGCGCGTCGGTCATGGGCTCCAGCAGCGTAGGCCGCCTCGACCAGGACCCGGGTGTGGGATGGCTCCATCAGCAAATCCTTCTCGAAGGCGGCCTACCCCAGCGCGCCATAGTAACTTCTTCTCGGGCTCCGGGGACGAGAATTGGCGCGGATACACGCAATGGTGACCATCCAGGAAGTCCAGGCAGCCTGCCGTCGCCGCCTCCGACACGGCAAACAAGGACAAACCAACACGCCTCCGACGGAGAGGCGCACCGTCGACGGGATCGGCCCGCTGGTGTGCACGCTGATCAACGTGCTCGCCAGTGCGGTGCTGATCGCCGCACTTCCTCGTCGGCGGCGAAGCAGGCACGGGCGGATCCACCGCCCGGCGACACCGGGGAGGAAACCGCGTTGCGTCTCTTCGATCGCCACCAGCGCACCGCCGCCGGGGCGCGGTTCCAGGAGCACAGGGAACGAATCGCCGCCGTGTGAGGGCCGTCGATCACGGTGCTGGTCGGCTACGTCGCACCGGCCACCGCAGGCCTGACGATCGATCACTCCGGAGAGACTGGCGCGATGCCCCGTCAGGTCAAGCTCACCACTACGCCGGTGTGCCCGGGAGGGACCTGGCCGTGATGGGGGATGACCTTCCCGGCCACATAGGTCTCGATGACGAGGAACGGCATGTCCGGGGTTTTGAGAAACCCGCATCCCTGGGTACAGGGCGGTTCGGGCGGGTTCGTGTAACCAGCAGCCACCGCGGCGTCGATCTGTGCCTGTGC
The DNA here is from genome assembly GCF_040681595.1 of Amycolatopsis sp. NPDC051716. Lineage (NCBI taxonomy): Bacteria > Bacillati > Actinomycetota > Actinomycetes > Pseudonocardiales > Pseudonocardiaceae > Amycolatopsis > Amycolatopsis sp. NPDC051716. Next base: position 103,710 of record NZ_JBFAZA010000019.1, read on the forward strand.
GACGTCGACTTCGGACCCGGGTCGAAGGGTAATAACTCCCAACGTGAGTGGTCCGTTAGGACCGAAGCCGCCGGAAAACTCGTCACCCAGCACCTCGCCCTTTCGTGCGCCGATGGCGTCCGCCAAGGCTGAGAGCCGGGCGCGGCGGCCCCGGTTGCGCAGGAAACCCATGAATCTGACGATAGTCCCGGAAAGTGCGGCCAGGTAGCGGATTGGACGGCGACCGGTTTTCGCTTAACGTAGTTCCATCGTCATTCTACTGGGGGAGCCGGAATGCGGTGCTGGGGGATTCTTTGCGTCCTTGTCCTGGTTCTGACCGGCGGCCTCACCGTGCTGCCACCTACTGTGGCGCACGCCGACGAATCCTGTCCTGACCTGCTGGTCCTCGGTTCCCGAGGGTCCGGCGAGAGCGCCACCGCCGGTTTGGGCGCCGGTCCGGCTGTCGAACGCTTCTACTTGGACTTCGCTGCGGCTGTCGAAGGCAAGTCGGTGGTTCTCTGGGCCAACGGCAAGGCGGAGACGCCCGAGGAGACCGCCGAGCAATACCCGGCCGTCGCGGTGTTCGGCGGCTGGGAGAAGATCGTCAACGGGCTGGGTGCGGGGCTGGCGATCGGCAGCGGCCCGTTCGGCGGGTACCTGCGGTCGGTGGCCAAGGGCGAAGCCAATCTCCGAGCCAAGATCAAGTCGGTGACCGACAACTGCGCCGGCACCCAGCTCGTCCTGTCCGGTTACAGCCAGGGCGCCCAGGTGACCGGGAACGTCTACCGGTCGCTGCCCGCGGACCAGCGGGACCGGGTGCTCGGGGTCGCACTGTTCGGCGATCCCCTGCTCAACGGCAAAGCGCGCACCAGCCTCGGCACCCTCGAGCGGAACCGCAACGGCCTGCTGACCGACTGGCGCAGCGGTGCGCCACCGGAGTTCCCGGCCCCGCGGGACAAGGTCCGGTCGTACTGCCACGCCTTGGACCCGATCTGCCAGGGCATCGTGCGGTGGACGAGCCTCACTCAGCCGATCACGACGTTCTCCTTCTCCCAGCACACGAACTACCAAACGGTGGGGGACGGGCCGGGGCAGGACACCTACCCCCTCGACGCGGCCAAGTTCTTCGCCGCGCGGGTCCGGCCGGCGCCGCCCTCGGCCGGACCCGAGGCGACCATCACCCCGATCGACGGTGCGGTCCCGGGCAAGCCGTTCCTCTTGTCCGCCGGCGAGTCGTCCGATCCGGCCGGACGGCCGCTGACCTACGCGTGGGACCTCGACGGTTCCGGCCGGTACGCGACCACCACCGACGGCGACGTCCTGGAGACGTCGTTCGCGGCCACCGGGGACTACCCGATCGGGCTCAAGGTCACCAACGACGCCGGGCAGTCCGCGGTGGCCACCACCTCGGTGCACGTCGCCCCACCCGGGCTCTACACCGAAGTTCCCGATCCGCCGACGGCGATCACCTGGACGCCCGCCGCGGACCACGAGTCGGGGACGCTGAGCTGGCAACCGCCCGCGTCCGGTCCGCCGGCCGAAGGGTACGAGGTCGTCACCGCGGAGGGCCGGCTGGTCGCGGTGATCAACCACGGTGGCCCCGCGGCCGTGCTGCCCAAGGACTCCGACCTGCCCCTCACCGTCAGCGTCAGGTCGTTCAACCGCCGGGGTGCGGGCCCCGCGTCGGCCCAGGTGCGGCTCGCGCTGCCGACTGAGGTGATGGTGGTCGGGGACTCGATCAGCCAGGGCAGTGCGGGCGACTTCACCTGGCGCTACCGGTTCGACAAGCACGAAACCGCGGCCGGCGCCCAGCTTTCGCTCGTCGGCCCGCGCGACGACCTCTTCGACAACGTGGCCGGCACCTGGAACGACAACCACACCTACGCCGACCCCGCGTTCGCACAACACCACGACGCCATCTGGGGCGAGTCGATGGGCGGGGCCGCCGCCCGCATCCAAGACGACGTCGCCGCCCACCACCCGGACTACCTGCTGGTGCTGCTCGGCATCAACGACCTCGGTTTCGGCATGAGCGACCCCGCGGGCACCGAAGAGAGCTTGCGCAAGTTCGTCGCCAACGCCCGCCAAGCCGATCCCGGCGTGCAGTTCGTCTTCGGCACCCTGCTGCCCAACCAGCGCACGCAAAGCGAAGCCGGGTACGCCGCGTCGGTAGCCGACTTCAACGCCCGGCTCCGGCGCACAACCGAGGAACTGTCCACTGAGGACTCCCAGCTGTACGTCGCGGAAACCGGCAAGGACATCGTCCCCGCCGACGACCTCTGGGACGGCACGCACCCGAACGCCCGAGGCGAAGTCAAGATCGCCGCGGCGTTCGCCGACTCCCTCGCGGGCAACTTCTCCGTCGGGGCACCGTATCCGCGCCCGTATCCGGCCGTCCCGCTCGGACCGCAGGTCGCGCCGCAGTTGACCGCCGCACCGGGCAACAACCAGGCCGACCTGTCGTGGACGCTCTCGCCGGGCGCCACCGGCTACTACGTGCACACCAAGGACGTCACCGCCGGGGGAACCACCTTCACCCGGCTGCCGTACCCGGTGCCGGGCCCGGCGTGGACGGCCGGCCTGCTCACCAACGGCCACACCTACGAGTTCCAGCTGAAGGCCACCAAGGGAACGGCCGAAGGCGTGTTCTCGACCATCGCCACCGTCACCCCGACCGGACCCGCGCCCGGCGCGGTGACCGACCTGTCCGCCAGTCCGGGCGACGGATTCGCCACCCTGTCCTGGACACCGGTGGCCAACGCGACCGGCTACTACGTCTCCCGCAAGAACGTCACCGCCGGCGAAACCACCTTCACCCAGCTGCCGTGGCCGGTCTCGGGCCCGACGTGGGTGGCCGAGCTGCTGAACCCGGGCGAAACGTACCAGTTCCAGCTGCAGGCGACGAACGGAGACATCCGCGGCGCACTGTCCAATGTGGCCGCCGTCGCGGTCACCGGCGTCACCCCGAACGCCGTCACCAACCTGTCGGCGAGCCCGGGCAACGGGACCGCGACCCTGTCCTGGACGCTCTCGCCGGGTGCCACCGGCTACTACGTCTACCGCAAGAACGTCACCGCCGGCGAAACCACCTTCACCCAGCTGCCCTGGCCGGTGTCCGGTCCGACGTGGCTGGCCGAAGGCCTGACACCGGGCGGCACGTACCAGTTCCAGGTGCAGGCGGCCGACGGCCGGCTCCGGAGCGGACTGTCCAATGTGGCCACGGTCGCGGTGACCGGGCCGGTCCCGGCGGCGGTGACCGATCTGACCGCCGAGCCGTCCGGCGACGGCGAAGCGACCCTGGCCTGGACACCGTCGGCGAACGCGACCGGTTACTACATCCACGTCCGCAACGTCAGCGCCGGAGAAACCGCGTTCACCCAGCTGCCCTGGCCCGTCGGCGGGCCGACCTGGGTCAGCGCCGGTCTCGTGCCCGGTGCGCACTACCAATACCGCGTCCAGCCGGTCAACGGCTACCTCAACGGCAGCCTCTCCAACACCGCCGACGTCACCCTGACCGGCACCCGGCCCCCGGGCGTCACCGACCTGCGGGCGACCGCGGGCACCAACCAGGCGACGCTGTCCTGGACCCCAGCCTCGGGCGCTTCGGGCTACTACGTCTACCAGCGCAACGTCAGCGCCGGTGAAGGCGACTTCACGCAGCTGCGGTACCCCGTGACGGGGTCGAGCTGGGTGGCGGCCGGGCTGACACCGGGTGGCCGGTACGAGTTCAAGCTGCAGTCGGTCAACGGGCTCGTCCGCGGCGGCTTCTCCAACGTCGCCGGCGTCACGGCCGGCGGCGTCACCCCGTCAGCTCCCACCGATCTGCGGGCGACGCCGGGCATCAACCAGGCCACGTTGTCGTGGACCCCGGTCGCCAGTGCGTCCGGTTACTACGTCTATCAGCGCAACGTCAGCACCGGCGAGAGCGGATTCACGCAATTGCAGTACCCGGTGACCGGATCGAGCTGGGTGGCGGCCGGGCTGACACCGGGTGGCCGCTACGAATTCAAGCTGCAGCCCGTCAACGGATACCTCCGCGGCGGGTTCTCCAACACCGCCGGCGTCACCGCGGGCGGGATCACCCCCGCCGGACCCGCCAACCTCCGCGCCACCGCCGGAGACCGCGCGGTGACACTCACCTGGACACCGGCGGCCAACGCCAGCGGCTACTCCGTCTACGTCCGCAACGCCACGGCCGGCGAACCGAACCTCGTCAAACTGGCGTACCCCGTGTCCGGCTCGAGCTGGACCGCTCGCGGCCTGATCGCCGGCGCGGTCTACCAGTTCCAGCTGCGTTCTCTCAACGGCTACCTCGAGGGCGGGTTCTCCGACGTCGTGACCGTCACCGCGAGCGGGGCCGTACCCGCCGGTCCCGGCAACCTCCGGGCGGTCGCGTCCGGACAGGCCAACGGCCAGGTCGCCCTGTCCTGGTCACCCGCCGCCAACGCGACCGGCTACTACGTCCTCCAGCGGAACGTCACCGCCGGGGAGGCGTTCAAGCAGCTGCCCTACCCGGTTTCCGGTTCCTCCTGGATGGCCAACGGTCTCGTTCCCGGCGCCAGTTACGAATTCCAGCTGCGGTCCCTCAACGGCTACCTCGGCGGCGGATATTCGAACGTCGCCTCGTCGATCGCCGGCGGCTTCATCCCCGACGGCCCCAGCAACCTGCGGGCCGTCCGCGACGTCTTCTCGGTGACTCTGCTGTGGACACCCGCGGCCAACACCACCGGCTACTTCATCTACATGCGCGACGTCTCCGCGGGCGAGGCCGGGTTCCGGCAGCTGCCTTATCCCGTCACCGGAGTGTCCTGGACCGTCGACGGGCTGACCCCGGGACACAACTACCAGTTCTACCTGCAATCCCTCAACTACCTGCTCTACGGCAACTTCTCCAGCACGATCAGCGTGCAGCTGTGGACGCTGGCCACGGACGTCTCGCACTTTTGTGGCATAGCGGACGCGCCCTACACCAAAACCACGGTGACCGGCACGGGTTATCCACCCAACCGCCGGATCAAGGTTTACATCACCACCACCGGCACGCGATATTTCGAGCTTTACGTCAATGGAGCCGGCGACTGGAGCGTCTTCTCCCAGAACGCGAGCAATTTCAATTCGCCCGTACAGGTCGTCATCAAGGATGGGACCACCAACCGCACACTCCGGGACATATCCAGGTCCTGCTCCGGCGACCCCGGAGAGGCAAAGAACCCGGCCAAGAAGCTTCTTCTGAACGGCCGGTGAACGGCGACACCGAAATGTCACACTGAAGACCACCGTGGAGGCTCGCCCGTACGCTCATTGCCCGCCGTCGTCGCCTGGGCGGCCCACCACCTGGCCGGGATAGTCCCGGAAGTAGCTGAGAAAGTACTCGACGTCCGGCTCGAACCGGATTCCGTGCCGGTCCGCCAGCAGCGTCCGGCCCTCGGCCGAGATGGCGACGTCACCGCCCTGGTACGCGCCGGGATCGCCGCCGAGCAAACGCGTCAGCTCGTCCTCACCGAGCCCGGCGAGGTCCTGTTCGAACACCTGGCTTTCGTCTCGGCCGTAACCGGTGACCGCCCACATCTACTTCTCCACTCGCCTGGCCGGGTCGCCGTCCTTCGGCGGCTCCCCGGTGTCGGGGTCGAACTCGCCGAGGTGGTTCCTGCCGTTCTTCGAGTACTTCTCGACCGCACCGTGCTGGGAGTCCCGTTCAAGGATGCACCCGTCGTCGTTGATCCAGCGCTTCCGGGTCCTGCGCCCGCTGCTCATGGCGGCGGAGACCTGATGGGGCGGCCCCGGCCGGCAAGCCGCCCGCGATCGCGCCGAGGATGCTCCACTGGCCGTGGGGATCCACCCGGTTGAGCGGATTGTCGTAGGCGTACGGCGTCCCCGAGATGTCCGAGAGCGGGTCGACCGTGAGGAACACCGCGATGGCCGGGTCGTAGTAGCGCGACCGCAGGTGCACGAACCAGATGGTGCCCTCGGTGCCGATCTGCTCGATCGGCAGGCTGCCGTCGTAGACGTAGGCGTTGGCGCTGTCGGAGAGCACGTTCGCCGGCGAGCTGATGTCCCACACGAAGGCCGACGTGACCCCGCCGGCGGCGCACATTGAGATACTTCCGTCGCTCGGGCACGCTGGGCGCAATGGCGTGCTTTAATTTCTTCCGCGAGCCGCGTAGGTGGCCGGAGTGGAACCGGTGCGGTCGCGGAAGAACCGGCCGAAGTTCGCGGGGTCGGTGAAGCCGAGGTGGGCGGCCACGGCCCGGGCGTCCCACCGGGCGTCTCCCAGCAAGCGCCGGGCTTCGAGCAGCCGCCGCTCGTTGATGAGCTCCCGCACGCCGTTGCCGGTGGCGTCCTGGGCGGCGCGGCTGAGGGTGCGGACCGAGCAGCCGAGCAGCTCGGCGTAGTCCGCGGCCCGGTGCAGTTCGCGGAAATGCAGCTCCAAGGTGTCCAGGAACCGTCCAAAGAGGTCACCACGGCTCGTGCCGGCCGTCGCGTCGGCAGGGTCGATCCCGGCGGCGTTGGCCAGGCGCAGCAGCAGCGATTCGAGCAGGCTGCGCCGCAGGGCGTGGTGGATGTCGAGGGGGCGGCGCCCCAGCGCGCGGTGTTCATCCAGGAGCTGGAAGGCCGTCTGCTGAAGCCAGACGGCGTCATCGGGGTGCGGGCTGAGCACGGCAGGGGCCTCGTGCGCGATGAGCGGGGCCAGGAGACCGGCGGTGCCGGGCGTCAGCACGTCCGGTTCGAACAGGATGAACGGGCCGCGGGCCGTGCCGGGCGGATGGAAGCACAGCGCGTGCCCAGGACGCACCCACAGCCACTGACCGGGCGCGATGATTCGCGTGACGTGGTCGACGTCGTGCCGCAACTCACCCTCGGTGACCAGGATCAGGTAGTAGAAGGTGACGCGGACCGGACGGGGTGGATTCCACGGCCAGCCGTCGTGCTGGACGAAAAAATCCTCGATGGTATTCACCTCAAGGCCGTACGGAGTACCGACCCGGGGCTCGAAACCGTACAACGGAACCGCGACCGGTTCGCTCGGCCTGGGGTGTCGCTTGTCGACCATCACGTGTCCGCAGTCTACCGCCCTCTTGGTCGGCTTCGCGGGAAGGATGGGGGACGTGCCGCCGCAACCGCTGTCACATTCCGTCACCACCAGAGGAGGCTCACCCATGAACGGATCGACCCTGCAGAAGACCGCCGCCGGCCGCGCGGAGGAACTTCCCGGAGCTCGGCTGGAGCACCCCTTCGGCCCCGATTGGGAGGTCTTCAAGGTCCGCGGCAAGGTGTTCATGCTGATGACCGAGGTCCCGGGGCGCCCCATCGTGATCCTCAAGGCGGACCCCGGCGAGGCCCTCGCCCTGCGGGAGCACAACAGCCACATCACCCCCGGCTACCACATGAACAAGAAGCACTGGATCACGCTGGAGGCGGGGGAAGGCATCGATGAGAAACTGGTCGAAGAACTCGTCACCGACTCCTACTTGCTCGTCGTCTCTCACCTGTCGAAGGCCGAGCAGCCCGTCGACCCGCACACCTACGGCAGTGGCACGCGGGCGGCCAGGTGAGCGCGACCGGCGACCGGCTCCAAGACGCCGCGCGCGCAACGGCCCTCGCGCTGCCCGGGACGGACCACGGTTACCCGTTCACCGAGCACCTGGACGTGTACAAGGTGGCCGGCAAGGTGTTCCTGATCGTCACCGACGACCCGGACGACCAGATCATCACGGTCAAGTGCGAACCCGAACACGCCCGCGCGCAAGAACGCGGCTACGCCTCCATCACACCAGGCCGCTATCTCGACAAACGGCACTGGATCTCGCTGGGGCCAGGCCCCGGCATCACCAAACGACTGGTCACCGAGGCCGTCACGAATTCCTACGAACTGGTCGTCGAGCGGCTGCCGCGACGCGACCGCCCCGGTGCCCGATGACCGCCGCGAGCTTCGCCGCCGGCGGCTGAGCCCTCGCTCGTCAGCGCCCCGTGCAACGCTTGTCACACCCGCACACGTCCCGCCGATCCGAGAGTCCGATGGAACCGACTGAACCGACCCTGCCGCTCTTCGACGAGGAGCCCGCCCGGCCCCTCGCCGACCGCCTGCGCCCCACGCAGCTGACCGACGTCGTCGGGCAGGACCACCTCCTGGCCCCGGACGCCCCGCTGGGCCGCATGGTCGCCCAGCAGCGCCTCGGCTCCGCCATCCTGTGGGGGCCGCCCGGCGTCGGGAAAACGACCATCGCCCGGCTCCTCGCGGCCGGCAGCAACCTGACCTTCGAATCGGTATCGGCCACCTTCTCCGGCGTGGCCGATCTGCGGAAGGTCTTCGCCACCGCACGAACCCGACGCGGTGTCGGCCAGGGCACCCTGCTGTTCGTCGACGAGATCCACCGCTTCAACCGCGCCCAGCAGGACAGCTTCCTCCCCTACGTCGAAGACGGCACGATCACCTTGATCGGCGCCACCACGGAAAACCCGAGCTTCGAACTCAACGGCGCCCTCCTCTCCCGCACCCAGGTCCTCGTCCTCAAACGCCTCGACGAAGCCGCACTGTCCACCTTGCTCGACCGCGCCGAGCAGCTCACCGGCCACCGGCTGCCCCTGGACGACGACGCCCGCCGCGCCCTGATCGCCATGGCCGACGGCGACGGCCGCTACCTCCTCAACATGGCCGAACAGCTCCAAGCCCTCCCGGACATCGAGACACCCCTGGACACCACCGCGCTCGCCCACCACATCCAGCAGCGCGCCCCGCTCTACGACAAAGCACAGGAGAGCCACTACAACCTGATCTCCGCGCTGCACAAGTCAATGCGCGGCTCCGACCCGGACGCGGCCCTGTACTGGCTCGCCCGCATGCTCGACGGCGGCGAGGACCCCCTGTACGTAGCCCGCCGCCTGGTCCGCTTCGCCAACGAGGACATCGGCATGGCCGACCCGCAGGCGGTCCAGCAGACGCTCGCCGCCTGGGACGTCTACGAACGACTCGGCTCCCCCGAAGGCGAGCTGGCGATCGCCCAGGCCGTCGTCTACCTCGCCACCGCCCCGAAATCCATCGCCGTCTACCGCGGGTTCAACGCAGCCCACCGCGCCGCCCGGCGCACCGGCTCGCTCATGCCGCCCGCCCACATCCTCAACGCCCCGACCCGGCTGATGAAAGACCTCGGCTACGGCAAGGACTACCAGTACGACCCCGATACCGCCGACGGCTTCTCCGGTGCCGACTACTTCCCCGCCGGCATGGACCGCGAGACGTACTACCAGCCCACCCGGAACGGCTACGAGATCGAGATCGCCGAGCGCCTGCGCGAGTGGGCCGCCTCGCGTGCTCACCGGCAACGCGGATGATTGGGCCGGATGCCGTCGAGGTCCTTCTCCCCCGGTGGCGGGACGGCAGTTCGCTACCAGGTCACCGGAAGCCGGTACAGGCCATAGATGTTCGCGTCGTCCTTGAACGGCAGCTCCTCGACGTCCACCGCCAGCTCCAGCGTGGGGATGCGGCGGAACAGCGTGTCGAACACGATCTGCAGCTCCATCCGAGCCAGGTTCTGGCCCAGGCACTGGTGCGGCCCGAACCCGAACGCCACGTGGTGGCGCGCGCCGCGCTCGATGTCGAGCTCGTCCGGGTGCTCGAACGCCCGCGGGTCCCGGTTGGCCGAATGACCGAGCACCAGCACTCCTTCGCCGGCGCGGATCAGTTGCCCGCCGACCTCGGTGTCCTCGACGCACAGCCGGGACGCCGCCGCGTCGATGATCGTGAAGTACCGCAACATCTCCTCGACCGCGTCGAGCGTCTTGCCCGGGTCGGCCTTGATCATCGCGAGCTGCTCCGGGTTGCGCAGGAACGCCACGGTCGACAGCGAGATCATGTTCGCCGTCGTCTCGTGGCCGGCCACGAGCAGCAGGAAACCCATGCCGGCCAGCGCTGTCCGCCGGTAGGTGCCTTCTTCGCGCAGCTTGACGATCTGCCGCCCGAGCAGGTCGTCCGGCGGGTTCTCTTCCTTCTTCGCGATGAGGTCGGTCAGGTAGCCCTGGATGGCCCCCATGGCCGCTCCCCGCTCCTCGGGCGGCGTCGACTGCTTGAACATCTTCGCCGTGTGCTCCTGGAAGAAGCCGTGGTCGGCGTAGGACACACCCAGCATCTCGCAGATCACCAGGGACGGGACCGGCAGCGACAGCGACTCCACCAGGTCACCGGGCTGCGGTCCGGCCAGCAGCGCGTCGATCCGCTCGTCGACGATCTCCTGGATCCGCGGCCGCAGCGCCTCCATCCGGCGCACCGTGAACTCGCCGAGCACGGCCTTGCGCGCCGGCCCGTGCTCGGGTGCGTCCATCTCGATCAGGGTGCGCTCTTCGTCCGGCCGCCGGGCCGCCGCCGCGCCCTTGACCAGCTGCGGGAAGTCCGGATGCTGCCGGTCGGCGCTGAACCGCCGGTCGTTCAGCACGGTTCGCACGTCTTCGTGGCGGCTGACCACCCACGCCCACCCGCCGTCGGGCAGGCGAACCCGCGAGATCGGTTCGTGCTCGCGGATCTCTTCATACGCCGGCGGCGGCGCGAACGGGCACGTGCGGGCCAGGGGGAACTCGTGCTTCTCGGCGGTGGTCATGACTTTTCCTTCCATTCAGGCTCGGCCCGTCGCCTCACGGGCGAAGTACGGTTCCGCCGCTTCCAGCCGCGGCACGGCGATGCCCAGCCGCCGTGCTTCCGCGAGGGTGTCCCGGCAGATCTCCCGCGGTTCCTCGGCGTCGGGGTCCGAGTGCGCCTGGAGAGCCATCCGCGCCAGCGCGACATGAGCGGTCAGCCAGGCGAACACGCGCGCCGTCAGCCAGACGGGCGCCCGGAACAGCTGCAGACCGCCGCGGTGACGTCGCAGGTCGAGGCCGCGCGCCTCGAGCAGCGGCAGCAACTCGCGGCCGGCGAGCAGCGCCTCACGCAAGTCGCCCTTCGCCCCGGCCAGCTTGGACAAGGAACCCCGCCGCAGGCCCTGCGAGTGCAAGCCGGCGTCCGACACGAAATGGACCCACAGCCAGCCGCGGAAGTCGGGACGCTCCTTGAGCCGGAGGCCGGCCTCGCGGAACACCTGGCGCACGGCCCGCTCCCGGTCGGTCGGAGGCCGGCCGAGGGTGCCGAAGACGACCGACGGCAGCAGTACCCCATGGAGCACGCCGTCCGCGCCGAAACCGCCACCGGCCTGGGGAAAGCCCCACGCGATCCGGTCGGCGGGGAGCGCGCCGACCGCCGCCAGGGGCTCGGCCCAGATGTTGCCGAAGACCAGCACCGTGGCCCGGCCGACCCGCGGGGCCAGGAAAGCCGCCGCCTCCGCGAGGCGGTGGTGCGACACGCTCAGCAAGATCAGGTCGAAGTCGTGGTCCGGCTCCAGCGTCTCGCGGTAGCGCACGGGCCACTTCTCGGCGACGCGCTGTCCCCAGACCCGGCGTCGCGTATCGAGCAGGTCGAGGTCCACCGCGTCCCCATAGGTCGCCGCGCGGCCCGGCCGGACGTAGAACTCGACGTCGTGCCCGGCCCGTTCCAGGGCCCAGCCGTAGATGGTGGCGATCACGCCTCGGCCGAACATCAGGATCTTCACTCTGCACCTCGTGGGGTACGATTCGATCTGGAGGTCATCTCCACTTTTCCAAAATATGGAGGTCATCTCCATTTGTCAACGCGAGGGAGCGCATGACCGCCGACAAGCCGCTGCGAGCCGACGCCCAGCGCAAGCGCGAGGCCCTGCTCGCCACCGCACGGAAGGTCGCCGCCGCCGGCGAGTTCTTCGACCTGCGCTTCGATGACTTCGCCACCCTGGCCGGAGTGGGCACGGGCACGCTGTACCGCCACTTCCCCACCCGGGAGGCGCTGGCCGAGGCGGTCTACCACGGCGAAGTCGCCACGCTGTGCGACCGCGCCCGCCACCTCCAGGCCACACGGCCCGCGGCGGAGGCGCTGGCGACCTTCCTCCGCGGCATGGTCGACCACATGGACACCCACCAGGGCCTCGCCCGGACGCTGGCCACCCTCTGGGCCGATCACTCGAGCGCCCTCGCCGAAGGCAGCCAGGCGCTGGAGCAGGCCGTCACCGACCTGGTGGCCGCCGCGGTAAAGGCGGGCACCGTTCGCGACGACGTGGACGCGGGCGCCGTCATGATGGCGCTACACGGAATTGGCGCGGCTCATGATCGCCCCCGCTGGCGAGCCGAGGCCGACGACGTCATCACCCTTGTGCTGGACGGACTTCGTCGGCCACAGCCGGAGGGGTAGGTCGCGTGATTCGCCCGCCGACCGGTCCAGCTGAGCGGCATCGCCAAGGAACCGCAGGCGGCGTCACTTCCGGTCAGGCGCCGGGGCGGGACCTCCAGCGTGTTACTGCGGAAGCCCCCGCTTTCCATGGTGACCATCCGGCTACCGCCGGATTCTGACACCGCGGAGCTAATCCAACCCGGGAAGGCAAGGGGTACTGAAAGTCCATTCGGATCAGCACAGCACATGGCCCATGTGCATGGGAATTGGCTTGCGACGGTGTTGATCGAGCCTTCGATGGGCCTGCACAGACCGGCGAGACCTGTCGTAACATTCACCGCCGCACCGCCGCACCGCCGTTGGCCGTGTGCGTGTCCCGTTTACTGGTCGAGCTCCTTCGCCATGACGACGTTGGTCTCGATGTAGCCGAGTTTTCGGTACAGCGACCGGGCCACCGAGTTGTTGCCGAAAACCTGGAGCCGCACGGTTTTCAGGCCCTCGGACCGGACCTCGTGCTCCATCGCCCGCATGAGTGCTTCACCGTGCCCCCGGCCACGCAGGCCCGGCTCGACCTTGATGTCGTAGAGGTAGGCGCCGTGGGGGCGTTCGGCGAACCAGATCATGCCGATCTTCCGGTCGCCGTCGCGGGCGGTGTAGAGGTGGTGGCCCGGTGTGGCCGCGCCCTCGGGCAAGAGTTCGGCATACTCGTCGATGGCGCGCTGCCGTGCCTCCTCGGGCGGCAAGCTCTTCGCCGAAACGTGGGCCTCGGCGTAGGCCAGTACCGCGTCGCGGTGGTATTCCGCGTATTCCTCGGGGGTCATCGGATCGAGCCGGACCTCTGCCATGGCCGCCCTTCTTCTCACGCTACAGGCCGCGGACAACTTCGTAGTCGCCTCGAAGCTCGCGAATGACTTTCTTTCGTTTGGCGTTTTCTTCCGCCAGCAGCACCAATTTTCGCCCCTCCTGATCATGCCACAGAGAGGGTGCGTAGATGACGTTTCCCGAGTATTTCCATCGAGCGAGCTTGTGCGAACGAACCGCCGTGACGACGTGGGACAGCACCTCGTTGTCCAGCTCGGCCCCCCAGACCCAGCTTTCACAGAGGTCCAACACCAGGACTGCGCCCTCGTCGACAAGCTGACGGACCTCACCCGGCTCGAGCCAGCCTGTGACCTCGCGCCACTCGGAGCCGTCGGGGCCGAGGAGGGCGTACTCCCCGTCCCCGATTTCGCGGTACCCCGGAACCTCTTCGGACAATCGAACTCACCTATCCCCATTGAAAAAGTCACCCCGGCGAAACGCAATTCAGGGGCTGATCGAGTCCATCGCGCGGTCGAGCAGCCGGCCCAATTGCTGCGTTCCGTTTCCCGCGATCCACGCCGCGACGGCGGCCTCCAGGCAACCCAGGGCGCTTGCGATGAGCGCACGCGGCCGCGGATCGGTCGGGTTGGCCGGGTCCACCCCGAGCCGTCGTGCGAGCTCGGGTGCTATCAGGGCCCGGAACTTCGCTTGCTTTTCCTGCTGGACCGTCGCGAGGGCCGGGGTCGTCACGGCGAGCGCGGCCAGCCGATGGGCGCGGTCCGTCTGGGTCGCGTAGTACTCGACGAGCGGGCCCATGGCGTGGCGCAGCGCGGACCACGGGGCTTCGTCATCGGGTCGCTGACGCAACGCCGCCAATATCTCGTCGACGGCGGCCGAGGTCTCGCTCGCGAAGACGTCCTCTTTGGACGGGAAGTAACGGAAGAACGTGCTGCGCGAGATTCCGGCGACCGCGCAGATGTCGTCGATGGTGGTCTGCTCGTAGCCGTTCTCCAGGAACAAATCGAGCGCCATCTCGGACACCTGCGCCCTCATGGCACGCCGGGCGAGTTCGCGCGCACCGGGACGACGCTCGTCCCGCTCCGGCAGCCTGGTCACCGGCCGATGGTACTACACCCCAAACCTGGTACTGTAGTTTCACAAATGCTACTCAGTGTCAGATTCGGAGCGGAGAGAGAGACCTCGATGGACCCGAGCCAGGTCACCACGACGAAGGGCAGCACACCCCCGGTGAACGATCGGCTGGACGCGCTCACCGCCGGCTTGCCCGCGGAAGAGCTGGCGCTCGTGTCGGCCGCGGCGTCGCTGGTGCCGGTCTTGAGCGCCAACGCGGACGCGGCGGATGCCATGGGAAAACTGCCCGATGACGACATCGCGGCGCTGCGCAAAGAGGGTTTGCTCCGCCTCGCCACACCGCGGAGGTACGGCGGTCACGAGGCCGGCGCGTGCGCCGCGACGGCCGTTGCCGCGGAGGTGGGGCGCGGCTGCGCGTCGGCGTCTTGGGTGCTGACGGTGTACTACACCGCGGGGATCGCCCTCTGGCTCTTCCCGGACGAGGTACGGCACCGGGTCTGGGACGAGGATCCGGACGCGACCGTGTGCGGCTCCTCCGCCGGCGCCGCGCCGGCCCGGAAGATCGATGGCGGTTACCTGCTCAGCGGCCGCTGGGGCTGGGCTTCGGGCATCCACCACGCGTCCTGGGCGATCCTCAGCGTGGTGACCGAGGACGCGGGGTCCGCCCGGGAGAGCGGGTTCGCCCTGGTTCGGACGAGCGAACCGTCGGTCGAACACACCTGGAACATGGTCGGGATGCGCGGCACGGGCAGCGACACGATCATCGCGGATGACGTCTTCGTCCCGGAGGAGCAGATCGTCTTCCCGGCCAGAGGGGCCGTCCCGGGACCCTCGACGCCGCTGAGCGTCCCGAAACCGCAGGGCCTGATGGGTGCGCTGGCCGCACCGGTGCTGGGGATGGGCATGGGGATCTACGACCACGTCGTGGCGAAGCTCAGCGCCGGCCGGCCGCTGGTCTCCGCGGGGAGATCCCCCGGGCGGGCGATCGACGCCCCCGCCGTGCAGGCGAACATCGCCGATGCCGCCATGCTCATCGACAGCGCGATCCTGCAGGCCGCGCGCACCGCCCACGCCGTCGACCGGGCCACCCGCACGGGCGCACGGTTGTCTCCCCTCGCCATCGCCCGCACCCGGATGGACTGCGGGTTCGCCGCGCGGCAAATCCGCCAGGCGGCGGACAAACTGCTGGATGTCGGTGGTGCCGGCCGATTCGCCGACTCGGACCCGGCGCAGCGCATCTGGCGCGATCTGGGCACCGCGACCCGGCATCCCGCCTTCATCACCGAACTGGACCGCGAACAGTACGCCCGGCTGCTGGTTCCGGTTCTCCGGGCACAGTAAGGAAAGCCGCACGACGTCCCGATCGCGGCACCTCGCCGCCGCGATCGGGAGCACCGCCGGAGGCCGCTCAGGAGACTCCCGGCCGGTCCAGCACGCGGCCGAGGAAGCCGCGCAGGTAGCCCGCGACGATGTCCAGGTGGCTCTCCAGCAGGAAGTGGCCGCCGTCGATCAGGTGCACCTCCGCGTCCTCGGCGTCCCGGGCGAAGGCCTGCGCGCCGGCCGGGCCGAAGATCTCGTCGTTGCGGCCCCACACGGCGAGGACGGGCACCTCGCTGGTGCGCAGGAACTCCTGCAGCAGCGGGTAGAGCGGGCGGTTGTTCGGGTAGTCGCGGAACAGCGCCAGCTGGACCTCGTCGTTGCCTTCGCGGGAGACGAGGGCGAAGTCGTGTTCCCAGGTGTCCGGGCTGACCACGCTCGGGTCGGGAACGCCGTGCAGGTACTGCCAGCGGATGGCGTCGAGGCTCAACGCGGTGCGGACGGCGGGCTCGGTGTCCGGGCCGGGAGCCGCCCCGTAGGCCCAGACGCCGGTCCAGAACGACTCGACGAAACCGTCCTCGTAGCCGTTGCCGTTTTGGGTGACGATCGCGGAGATCCGTTCGGGGTGCTTGAGCGCGAGGCGCCAGCCGATGGGTGCGCCGTAGTCCTGGACGTAGATCGCGTAGCGGCCCAGCCCGAGGTGATCGAGCAGCCCGGAGGTGAGTTCGGCGAGGGCGTCGAAGGTGTAGGTGAACTCCGACACGAGGGGGGCGGCGGAGTGGCCGAAGCCGAGGTGGTCCGGCGCAATGACGTGGTAGTCCCCGGCGAGCAGCGGGATGAGTTCGCGGAACATGAACGAGCTGGTCGGATAGCCGTGCAGCAGGACGATCGCGGGGGCGTCGGCGGGACCGGCTTCGCGGTAGAAGAGCTCGTGCCCGTCAACGACGGCGGTCCGGTGGTGTACCGGGTTCATGTCTAACTCCTTCGAAGACTTGTTCCGGTTAGGTTCCCAGGCAAGCATGAACGGGGTAACCTGTCAAGCGGGTCGAACTGGTTAGAGAAGGAGTCCGGATGACTGCGCTGCTGGACCTGCTCAACAGCAGGCCGCTGGTCGACGGTGCGGAGCAGGACGCGCTCGGCGACCCGGTCGCGGGCCGGCGCTGGGCGCGGGAGCACGGCGGTGACGGCAGCCTCGCGGAGCTGGCGTCGCTGCGCGAGGCGCGGGACATCTTGCGGGACGTGGTGCTGGGAACCAGTTCGCCTGCCGCGTTGAGCCCGCTGCTCGAAGGGGTCCACCAGGTGCCCGAGTTCACTTCGGACGGTCTCTTGTGGACGACCAAGACCCCGCCGCACACGCGGTTGGCCGTCGAGGTGATCCTCGACTGGGCCGCCACGGAGGAGCAGCTACCCGGCCGGTTGCGCCCGTGCGCCAACGACGAGTGCCGGCTGTTCCTGCTCGACCGCAGCCGCGCCAACCAGGCCCGCTGGTGCTCGATGGCCACGTGCGGCAACCGCATGAAAGCCCGCCGGCACTACCAGCGCAACCGCTGACGACGCTCGCCGGCGCGGGGCCTGGCCGCGGAAGTTCGCTACGGTCGAGAGGTGACGTTGCTGGGGATCTTGGAAGACGACGAGTACCTGCCGGAGTACGGGACGCTGGTGGTCCGCGACCGCTACAGCGCGGACGGGTTGGCCCCGCTGGAAAACGAGCTGCTCGGCGAGCTGGCGACCGAGGCTCTGTCCGGCACGGTCGCGACGGCCGGGGACGGGTGGGTGCACGGCCACGCCGGCGACCCGTTCCAGTCGGTCCGGCTCGAGGCCCACGACACGCCACCGATGGTCGTGCTCGACGACTGGGAGGACGTCGTCGAGTCGCCGTTCCACAGCCGCAGCGGGCGGGTTGCCCTCGGGTTCCTCACCGGCGGCGAGCACGACGGGACGCTGGAGCTCGGCCGGCGGGGGCTGTTCCGGGTACGGGTCGCCCGCCGCGCGGCTGCGGAAGAGGAGGAGGGCGATGTCTGGCTGGTGCAGTTCTGGCCGTCCGCGGACCCCGGCTTGCCCCGCTGGGTGCGGCGGACGCGGCCGGCGCTCTTCGCACCCGATGCCGGCTGGCAGCAGGTGCTCGGCTATCCCGTGATGTCGGCCGCGTGGACCGCCGCCGGGTTCGGGCCGCCCCGGCCGGACTCCTGGCTCGACGAGCCCCTGCCCGGCGATCCGCCGGACGCGGCGATCTGCGCGCAGCTCGGTGTCGAACAGCCGGTGTCCCACCGGGACGCGGTCGCGCTCCTCGTCGCCGCCGGGGTGCTCGTCACCGACGGCGACGGGCACCGGCTCGCCGAACACCCGCCGCTCGCGGCCGACCGCGTCTCCCTGCCGGAAACCCTTGCGGCACAAGTGGAACAGGCGGCCGCGAGTGCCCGGTACACCTGGGCCGCGGCGGATCTCACCAGCATCGCCGCGTGGGGTGACCCGGCGCCGGCCGGCGACCTCGCCGAACGGCTGCTCGTCGCGCCGGGCGAGGTTCCCGGCTTGCTCGCCTACGCCGTGTCGGACCACCTGGTGCGGCGCGTCGGCGCGGGCATCGCGGCGCTGCCGCGGCGGCAGCAGCCGCAACCGGTGTCGGTGCCCGTGCCGGTGGTGCCGTCGCGGTCGGAACACCCGGCCACGATCCCGGGGGCGCCGCCGCGGGCCGGCGTCGTCGGGGGCAACGGCGAGGTCATCGTGTGGCGGGCGGGCGAACCGGTCGTGCTCGGCCGGGTTCCCGACCAGTACCGCTACCGCGCGCACGAGACGCCGGCGGGGATCGCGGTGGCCACGTCGGGTGGCCCGGGGATGCTGGTGCGGTGGGACGGCACCGCCGAGCGGCTGCCCACCGACCTCGGCAGCCACCCGGTCCGCAGTGCCGACGGGCGGTTCCTCGCCGGGGTCGAACACCACGTCGGGCGCCGGTCGTGGGACCGGCCGCACCTGCTGGACGTCACCACCGGCGAGGTCACGAGCCTGGCCCGGACCGACGAGCTGACGCGCCGCGCGCTGGCCGTCATCGACGGCGCCCTGTTCTACGCCGACGGTTTCCACGTCGGCAGCCGGACGTTCCGCTGGCGCCCGGGCGCCGACCCCGAACCGCTCGCGCCCGGCCTCTGGCAGATCGACCCGCTTTCGGGCGCGGCGCTGGAACGCGGCCCCGACGGCGTCTTCCACCACCGCCCGGACGGCACCCGGACCCCGGTGCCGGCCGACCGGCAGTACGAGCTCGCCCCGGGCGGCGAGCTGCTGTACGCGTTCCAGTACGCGCCGCCTTCGGTCTGGCTCCTCGACGACGGCGAACCGGAAGAACACCCGTTGCCGGAAGGCTGCGACCTCAGCACGGCGATCCCCTCGGCCCCGTTCTGGGAGACGCCGGCGACGCTGGTGTTCACCCACGAGCGCGGCGGCACGAGCCGGCTGGTGCGCTGGGACGTCCGGTCCGGCCGGTTCGAGCACTTCGACCTGCCCGCCGCGGCCGGGTACCGGCCGTTCGCCGTCCAGCCCATCCTTCGACCGGGAACGATCGCCGCCTCGACCTCGGGAAGCTGAAGGTCACCCCATGATCGACGAGACGACCGTGGCCGCTTCGGTGGCGATGCTGGTCCACCGGGAACTCGCTGAGGACGGTGTCGGCCTGTGGGCGCTGCCGTGGCACATCCGGCGCGCACTCCCGGAAGCGGGTGATCGGCAGGTACGTGAGATCGCTGCCGCTGTACTGGAAGCGCTGGTGGCCGCGGGCGCGGCCATCGGCAGCCTCGACGAGACGACAGGGACCTTCACCCCCTGGGAAACCCAGGGGGCGGCCGAGTCGGCCATGGCGGCTTGGCAGGCTCTCGGGCGCGACCCGAACATCGGGGAAGTGGCATGGATCGCCCGCATGCCTTGATCCCCTTCGCCGGCATTGAGACATGCGTCCCGTTGCACGATGCCGCATTTCATGGCTCAAGCAGGCGAAGGTGAACCACAGCCAGCGCCTTGACCTGCGGTAAGACACCGTCCAGAAGAGAATGAGCGCACGAATTCACCCGATGCAGACAGTCTTCTGTTGCCCGAACCGGAATTTCGTGCCCACCACAACAGGCCTTTAGCTTCGGATTCATGGAATGGAGCTTCAAGACAGCCGAAGAACTCATGGCCGCGTTGCGGTCAGGTGCCGTGTCGTCGGTGGAACTGACCGATGAGGCGATCGCTCGGATCGAGCGCGACGACGACGTGATCAACGCGGTCTGCGTAACCGATTTCGATCGGGCGCGGGCCGCCGCCCTCCGGGCCGATCAGGCGCGGGCGCGGGGTGAAGACCGGCCGCTGCTCGGTGTTCCGGTGACGGTCAAGGAGTGCTACGACGTCGCCGGGTTGCCCACGACCTGGGGTATGCCGCCGCATCGGGACTTCCTGCCCGCCGAGGACGCCGTGCAGGTGTCGCGGCTCAAAGAAGCCGGCGCCGTCGTGCTCGGCAAGACCAATGTTCCGTTGGGGCTGCAGGACATCCAGAGCTTCAACGAGATCTACGGCACCACCACCAACCCGTGGGACCCGGGCCGCACGTCGGGCGGCTCCTCCGGCGGGTCGGCGGCCGCGCTGGCGTCGGGGTTCGGCGCGCTGTCCATCGGCTCCGACATCGCCGGCTCGCTGCGCACCCCCGCGCACTTCTGCGGCGTCTACGCGCACAAGCCGACACTGGGGCTGGTCGCCAGCCGTGGCATGGTCGCGCCGTCCGAGCCGGCCTTGCCGGTCGACCTCGACCTCGCCGTCGTCGGGCCGATGGCGCGCAGCGCCCGGGATCTCACGCTCCTGCTCGACGTCATGGCCGGGCCGGACCCGCTGACGCACGGCGTGGCGCACCGGTTGGCCCTCCCGCCCGCTCGTCACGAGCGGCTGAGCGACTTCCGGGTCCTGGTCCTCGACGAGCACCCGCTCATCGCGACCGGCTCCGCCGTGCGGGCGGGCGTGCACCGGGTGGCCGACGCGCTCGCCGACGGCGGCGCCCGCGTCGCACGGCACAGTCCGCTGCTGCCCGACCTGACCGAAGCCGCGACGCTTTACATGCAGTTGCTGATTTCCGGTTCCGTGGCTCGGTTTCCGC
Source organism: Amycolatopsis sp. NPDC051716 (assembly GCF_040681595.1). NCBI lineage: Bacteria > Bacillati > Actinomycetota > Actinomycetes > Pseudonocardiales > Pseudonocardiaceae > Amycolatopsis > Amycolatopsis sp. NPDC051716. The sequence goes on from NZ_JBFAZA010000019.1 coordinate 124,229, forward strand.
TCGAATCGGAAGAGCAGCTGCGGGCCCGCGTCGCCGGGCTGAGCCCGGACGACGAGAGCCTCGCCGCCGTGCGGCTGCGTGCCCTGCTGTTCAGCCACCGCGACTGGCTCGAGGCGAACCACCGCCGCGAGGTCCACCGCCACGGCTGGCGGCAGCTGTTCGCCGAGTTCGACGCCGTGGTGTGCCCGATCACGCCGACGCCCGCGTTCCCGCACGACCACTCCCCCAACCCGCTGGAACGGCGCATCGACATCGACGGCGTCGAGTACCCGTACTTCGACCAGCTCGTCTGGGCCGGCGTGGCCACCATGCCCGGCCTGCCCGCCACCGCCATCCCCGCGGGCCGGTCCGCCGAGGGCCTGCCGGTCGGGGTCCAGCTCATCGGCCCGATGTCCGAAGACCGCACCCCGCTGCGGCTGGCCGAACTGCTCGAGCCCCGGACCGGCGGTTTCCGGCGGCCGGTCTCCCCCGGTAGGGTCCGTGCCGGCGGGTCGTAGCGCAGAGGCAGCCGCGCCTCCTCGACAAGGGGGACACGCTGGTTCGAATCCAGCCGCCCGTCACTCCCTCGTCGCCGCGCCGCCGGCGGTCACCAGCTCGGGCACCGTTCCGGCGAATCCGGGCACCAGGTCCGCCAGCGCCGCCCACGCGTCCAGGTTCGCCCCGAGCTCGGCACGCACCAGCGGTGCCAGCAGCGCGGCGGCTTCCCCGGCCCGGTGCGGGAACAGCTTGGTGCCGAAGTACAGCACCGCCAGCACGTCCTCGGGCGGGCGGCCGAGTTCGACGTACTCCCGCGGTTCGACGATGCCCGCCGCGCGGAGCCGGTTCGTGAACTTGCGGTGCGAGCCGAACCGCGTCCGCACCTCCGGCGGGCAGTCGATCCGCTCGGCCAGCGCCCAGCGCGCGAAGCCGGGCAGCGGCTCACGCCGATCCGCCTCGGCGACCGTGGCCCAGTCGCGCTTGCTGACGGCGCGCACCGCCGCCCGGGCCGACCGCAGCGTCCGCGCCTCGCGCAGCCCGCCGATCAGCCCGTGCGGGCCGGGCGGGAGGTCCGGTTCCGTGTGTGCGCAGTTCCGCTGTTCGCAGCGCGCCGGCACCGGCAGGGGCGCGATCGCGGTGCCGAACGGCAGCCCACGCAGGATGTCGCGCTTGAGCGGGTCGTCGGTGCGGGCCTGGTGGTACACCAGCTGGTTCGTGGCGGGGTCGTCCCGCTCGAGCATCCACAGCAGGACCGACCGGGGCGCGTCCAGCCGATCGAGCTGCCACGCCGCATGCTTGGCGCTCAAGCGCGCCGGCTTCCCGATCCGGAGATGCCGACGCACCCGGGACGCGTGCCCGGGCTCGATCAGCGAGAGCAGGAAATGCACGGCCGGCACGTCGTGGGGACGGAACACGAGCGTGAGTATCCCAGGACGCGCCGACGTGCGACGACACCCGGCGAGGACCAGGCGGGGACTCCGGCCTGGCCGGTCACCGGCGGCTGGCACACTCAGGCCGTGCTCCTCGGATACGTCCTCGCGGTGCTGGCCGCCGTCGCCTCGGGTAGTGGCTCCATCCTGGAGTCGGCCGGGGTGCGGCGGGCCGGTGCCTTCGGCGGCTCGCCTCAGGACCTGGTCGCGCTGCGCCGGCAGCCGCTCTACTTCCTCGGGGTGGGGGTGGACCTGCTCGGGTTCGTCTTCGCCGCCGCCGCGCTGCACCGCCTGCCGCTGTTCCTGGTCCAGTCGGTGCTCGCGTTCAGCGTCGGCGTGACCGCGACGATCTCCGCGATCCTCGGCGTCCGGCTGGCCGGCGCCGGGTGGGCCGCGCTGGGGGTCGGGGCGACCGGCCTGGTCCTGCTCGGCCTGTCCGCGGATCCGGGCCCCGCGCGGCCGCTGCCGGCCGGCTGGAAGCTGCTGCTGGTGGGCGTGGCGGTGGTGATCGCGGCGATCGCGTTCACCGTCCAGCGCCGGGACGGCCGCTGGTCGCCGATCGTGCTCGGGTTCTGCGCCGGGCTGGGCTTCAGCGTCGTCGGGATCTCGGCGCGGACGCTCGACACGTCCGGGCCGGTCTGGCACCTCGCCGTCGAGCCGGCGCTGTGGGCGATGATCGCCAACGGGCTCGTCGCGGCGGTGGCGTTCGCGATGGCTCTGCAACGCGGCCGGGCGACCGCCGTCACCGCCATCATGTTCACCACCAACACGGCGGTCTCCTCGCTCATCGGCGTGGTGGTGCTGGACGACCGCGTCCGTGACGGCTTCACCGCCGCGGCCGCGGTGGGCTTCGTCCTGGCGATCGCCGGAGCCATCGGCACCGCGCACTACGCGGCCGCCCACCGGGTGGAGCCCAGCGCCTCCGCCGCTTGAGTCAGGCCCCCGGGGTGAGGACCGTGCGGTCGAAGGGCCCGCCGTGGGCGGCCGCGTGGGCCACCGCGTCGCCGGCCCGGTCGAGGCCGAACCGGGTGACGCGTTCGGGAGCGAGGTCCAGTGCGCCCGTCGCGACGAGCCGGATCATCCCGGCGTTCGCCGTGCGGGGGTACATCCACTGGCCGCGCACGGTCACCGAGTTGCGCATGATCCAGGGGTAGGGCAGGGCGAGGTCCGCGCCGCCGAGCATGCCGACGCCGCCCATCAGCACCACCCGCCCGTACTCGCGCACGGTCATGGCGGCGGCGCGCGCCACCGAGCTGGGTGCCTGCGGCGGGAGGAGGTCGAGCACGAGGTCGATCGGGCCGCCGGCGGCGGCCGCCATGGCCGCACGGTCTGCGTCCTCGTCCCCGCTGAGCCCGACCGGGCTCACTCGCCGGCCGAACCGGCCGGCGAGCAGGTCGAGGACGCCCCGGTTGCGGCCCGGGGCGACCACGTGCCCGGCGCCCATGGCGAGCGCGACGGCGACCGCGCTGCTGCCGAGGTTGCCGGTCGCCCCGCTGACCAGCACCGTCTCCCCGGCCGCGAGCCGGCCGGCCAGCAGCCCGCCGTAGGGAATGGTGTGCACCCCCAGCGCGGACCAGCGGGCGGGATCCGCCGCCGCGCCGGCGGGCAGGGGGTACACGTTCTCGGTGGGCACCCGCATCAGTTCGGCGAACGACCCGTCGTGCAGATACCGGGCCAGCCGGGCGCCGCCTTCACCGCGGGAACTCCAGCCCTGCAGCGTGATGTCCGGGGTCAGGGCGTCGTCGCGGGCACGCACCGTCGAGTCGCACCACACCAGGTCGCCCACCTCGAGCTTGGTCGCGTCCGGGCCCACGCGCACCAGCCGGCCGATCCCGCCGACCCCCGGCACGACCGGGGGTTCCAGCGGATAGCGCCGTTCCCCGCTGAACACTTCGGCCGCGTACGGGGGCACGCAGGTGGCCAGCACCTCGACCAGCACCTCCCCCGTGCCGGCTTCGGGGTCGGGTACGTCGCACACCTCGAGCGGGGCGCCGAACGCGGTCAATGTCGCTGCACGCATGGAAAAACCCTTCTGTCGTCGTCCGCCACGCTAGGACGGCCCGGGGCATGCGGGAAGCGCTGATCACGCATCTCTGCTATGCGTAGTAGGCATGGACGTGTCGAGCACGAGCCTCCGGGTGCTTTGCCGGATCGCCGAGTCGGGCAGCTTCACCGCGGCCGCCGCGGCGCTGGGTTACACGCAGTCCGCGGTCTCCCGCCAGGCGGCCGCCCTCGAACGCGGCGCCGGGGTCACCCTGTTCGAGCGGCGGCCGGACGGGGTCCGGCTCACCCGGCCCGGGCTGACCCTGCTGCGCCACGCGCGAGCGATCCTCGAGTCGGTCGACGCGGCCGAACGCGAGCTGATCGGGGCGGCTCCCCGCACGGAGGTGGTGCGGCTCGGGCTCGTCCCGAGCGCCGGGCCGGTGCTCCTGCCCGCCGCGCTCGCCCGGCTCGCCGGGACCGCGCCCGGAATCCGGGTCACCACCCGCGAAGGCACCACGCCCGGCTTGGCCCGGGCGTTGCGCACCGGTTCGCTCGACCTCGCCGTGCTCACCTCCCGCCCACCGCACCGGCCGCCGGACGGCGAGGCACCCCGCCTGCACGTCACGACGGTCCGGGACTCCGAACTCCTGGTGGCGGCGCCGGCCACCGGCGCGTTCGCGGGCCGCGCGGCCGTGCACGTCGACGAACTGGTCGACGCACCCTGGATCGCCACCCCGGCGTCGAGCGCGGAGCCCCTGCTCGGCGTCTGGCCGGGCCTGCCCGGGCGAGCGCGCATCGTCCACAGCGCCCGCGACTGGCTGACCAAACTGCACTTGGTCGCCGGGGGTTTCGGGGTCACCACGATCCCGGACGGCCTGGCGCCGGTCGTCCCGCCCGGCGTGATTTCCCTGCGGGTGGAAGGCGCGCCACCGGAGATCCGCCGGGTGCTCGTGGCCCGGCTTCCCGGTGCCGCCACGCCGGCGATCACCGCCGTCACCGCGGCGATCACCGCGGCCGTCCGGCCGTGACTACGAGGCCGTGCATACGGCCATTTGGTTAACGCTAACAGCACGCGAGCGACGACTCGGGCCGGAAGACGCGATCTCTGGCCGGGCGTCACGAAGCGCTCCGCACGCCGTTGTACTGGATCTTTGTGGCCCGACCACGCCCCGGAGACGTCCCGCCCGACCGGTGAGCATGGCTCCCGGGTCCGCGAAATTCAAGGCTTCCGCCGCCGGAATGTGAGCGATAACATTCCGGCTGTCAACGGAGATGGGGAGCGGCGTCATGGGGCAACGAACTCGGCCGCCGTGGCGTCGCCGCCTCACCAGGTGGACGGCCACCGCGGCGCCCGCCATGGCCGGGGTGCAGGCGTGGGTCGCGGAGCCCGCCGCCGTCCCCGACGGGGTCGGCGCCGGCAATGGCGCGCTCGCGTCGGTCGACCTGGCCGGGTCGTGGAGCTTCACCACGCTGCACGCCGTGACCGCGCCGAGGTCGTGCGGTACACGGCCGGCGCCGGCGCCAACCAGCAGTGGCAGCTCGTCCCCGCGTGATCAAGCTCCCGGCCCGGCGTGCGTACCCCACCGCGCCGGGCCGGTGACCACTTCGGCGGTCGCTGCCGGGATTTCGGCCCGGTAGGACCGGCCGCGTGCGCCAGTAGGATTGCCCACGGGCGATACCGCTGGGAGGGTGCCTGGATGGCTTGGCTGAACCGGGACAAGACACCCGCGCTGTTCGCGGTGACCACTTCCGTCGTGAGCGGCGGCATTGTGGCCGTTCTGGCGAAAGTCCTGCAAGGGGGCATTTCCGCGGGAGCCACGATCCTCTGGTCCGCGCTGGTTTCCGCCGTCGTCGCGATCGTTTTCTGGGCCGTGTTCGCGCTGGGGCCACGAAACCGGCGCGGCACGGCTTTCCTGCTGACGTCGGCGTTCGAGCAGAAGTATTACGTGGCGGCATTCGTGCAACAGGTGCACAGCGCCCTCGACCGGGACGACATCGACCTCGTGCTCAAGGTACCGGACCGGGACTACGACGCGGGCGCGCAAGCTCATCACCTGCGCCGCATCCTGAACCGGAAGCACGCCTACATCGGGGGCATCGTGATCGCCGGAGAGGTGTCCAGGCTGCGCGAGGACCTCGTGACGTTCTGCCGGGAGTCGCGGCTGCCCACTGTGTTTTCCGACCTCGAGCCGTTCCCGACCGAGTCGGAGTACCCGCACGACACCGCGTTCATCGGCTACGACACGGGTGAACTCGGCGAGCTGGCCGGCCATTGGCTGGTCAAACACTTGCGCGGACGAACCGGGCCGCGGGTGCTCATCATCGCCAGTCTCGAACACGACAGCCGGCAGCAACGCTGCGAAAAGGCGTTGCGCTCCGGGCTGCCCGACGTCGAAATCGTCACCGACGACCGATGCGGGTTCGTGCGCTCACGGGCGCACAACGCGGTCCGGACCCACGTCCGGAGCCTGGCACCCGGGCAGCGCCTCGATGCGATCTTCTGCACCAACGACGAGATGGCCCTGGGCGCGGTCGACGCCATCGCGGCAGCCGCGTCGGCGGCGACCCAGGCCACGGTCGTGATCGGCATCGACGGTGTGCTGGAAGCCAGAACGCTGATCGACACCGCGGACTGCCCGTTCCGGGCGACCGTCGTCCAGGACACCCACCGCCTGGCGGTGGGCGCCGTCGACTTCCTCGTCAAGATGCACCGTGGTTACGCCGTGCCCCGGCGCACGATCCTGAAAGCGGAGATCTACGAGGGCGACAGCGCGGTGCTGTAGCCGACGAGGTCCCGACGGACGGCCGGCCGGCCTCGTTGCCAGCCGTTCTCGATGTGCCGAACCGCGGCTCAGCGGCGGTTGACCTTCACGTCGTCCATGCAGGTCGAGCTGACCGTCAGATCCCGGTACGGGTAGTGCTCGCCCTCGAGCAGCTCCATCGCCATCAGCTCGGCCTGGTCGTGGGCTCGCTGCGTGGCGTCCTCGCCGGCCGCGACTTCCAGCGCCACGCGGTAGCTGAAGCCGCCCAGGTGCCGGCTGTAGGCGAGCGTTCCCGTTTCGCTGAACACCAGGTCCGCCAGGTCCGCCGTGCCGGCGTTGGCCAGGAGTTTCGCGCGGACGGCTTCCGAGGGCCGGTCGAACTTGCCACGGACCAGGACGCGGTAGGTCGGCATGCCGTCAGGTTAGCGAGGCACGTCGTGGCCGGGGAACCGGTTTTCGGCTGACGCTGCGGCAGGCCCGCCGGTGACTACGCTGAAACAGGCCTGACCGGGCAACGGAGCTCGCCTCGCGAAAGGGTCCCCGCCATGTCGCAGCAGGATCGTCACGGAACTTCGGCCGCGAGCGGGGTGAACCGGCGGCTGGTGCTGGCCGGCGTCGCCGGTGGGGTGGCTTCCCTCGGGCTGCTCTCGCCCGCGGCCGCCGCCGGAGAAACAGCCGGGGAGACCGCCGGGGACACAGCCGGAGCGGCCGCCGCGCGGGATCGGCGGGTGGAGGCGCTGCTCCAGAAGATGACGCTCGCCGAAAAGCTCGGGCAGCTGCAGCTCGTCGGGGACGAAACCGCCGCCCGCGCGGCCCTCGCCGTCGGCCGGCTCGGTGGGGTCTTCTCCGTGGTCGGGGCCGCGAAACTCAATGCCCTGCAACGCCTTGCCGTCGAGAAGACGCGGCTGGGGATCCCGCTCATCTTCGGCCTCGACGTCATCCACGGGTACACCACCAACTTCCCGATCCCGCTCGCCCAGGGCGCCAGCTTCGACCCCGCCGTCGCGGGCACGGACGCCACCATTTCGGCCCGGGAAGCCCGCAGCAGCGGCATCCACTGGACCTACGCGCCGATGATGGACGTCACCCACGAGCCGCGGTGGGGGCGGATCGCCGAAGGGTACGGCGAAGATCCTTATCTGGCGACGCAGTTCGCCGTCGCCAAGGTGCGCGGCTACCAGGGGAACGACTACTCCGCGCCGGACCGGGTTGCCGCCTGTGCCAAGCACTTCGTCGCCTACGGTGGCGCCGAAGGCGGGCGTGACTACAACACCGTGGACGTTTCGCTGCAACGGCTGCACAACCTTTACCTGCCGCCGTTCAAAGCCAGTGTCGAGGCGGGCGTCGCGACCGTCATGGCCAGCTTCAACACGATCAGCGGCGTGCCCGCCCACGGCAACGGCTACGTCCTGCACGACGTCCTCAAGGGCGCCTACGGTTTCCGCGGGTTCGTCGTCAGTGACTACACCGGCATCGAGGAACTGATCCTGCACGGCCTCGCCGGTGACGGCGCGGACGCCGCGGCGGCCGCCCTTCCGGCCGGTGTCGACATGGAGATGGTCAGCACGAATTACGCCCGGTTCGCCGAACGGCTGCTGGCCGAACGGCGGATCACCCGCGACCAGATCGACGACGCCGTCCGCCGGATCTTGCTCGTCAAGTTCCGGCTCGGCCTGTTCGAGCGCCCGTACGCCGACGAAACCGCCGAGGTGAAAGCGCCTTCGCCGGCCGCGCTGGCCGCGTCGCGGCAGGCCGCCGCGCGGTGCATGGTGCTGCTGAAGAACGACGGACCCGTGCTGCCGCTGGCGAAAACCACCGGTTCGGTCGCCGTCGTCGGGCCGCTCGGCGCGGCGACCTACGACCTCAACGGCACCTGGGCGGGCCTGGGCACCGGGGCCTCGACGACGCCGCCGGTGACCGTCGTCGACGGGATCAAGGCCGCGGTACCCGGCGCCACCGTGAGCTACACCGCCGGCTGCACCGTCGACGGGACCGATACCGGCGGGTTCGCCGCCGCGCAGCAGGCGGCACGCGCCGCCGACGTGACCGTCGTGGTGGTCGGCGAAACCGCCGCGATGAGCGGCGAAGCGGCGGCGCGAAGCGACATCGGCCTCCCCGGCGTGCAGCAGCAGCTGGTCGCCGCGATCAAGGAGACCGGCAAGCCCTTCGTGGTCGTGCTCGTCAACGGCCGCCCGCTGACCATCCCGTACCTGCACGAAAACGCCCCCGCCATCCTCGAGGCGTGGGCCCCCGGGGTGCAGGGCGGCCACGCGATCGCGGACGTCCTGTTCGGCGCGGTGAACCCGGGCGGCAAGCTGCCGGTGAGCTTCCCGCGCGCGGTGGGCCAGATCCCGATCTACTACAACCACGAGAACACCGGACGCCCCGCCGACCCGGCCAACAAGTACACGTCGAAGTACCTGGACCTCGACAGCGGGCCGCTCTACGAATTCGGCCACGGCCTGTCCTACACCACGTTCCGCGTCGACGGCCTGCGGCTTTCCGGCGCACGCCTGCCGGCGACCGGCGGCCGGATCGAGGTGAGCGCCACCGTCACCAACACCGGCGGCCGGGCCGGCGACGAGGTCGTCCAGCTCTACCTGCGCGACCCGGTCGCGAGCATCGTCCAGCCGGTGCGGCGGCTGCGCGGCTTCCGGCGGGTGAGCCTGGCCGCGGGCGCGTCGACGACGGTTTCCTTCACCCTCACCCCGGACGACGTCGGGTTCTACGACAACACCGCCCGGTTCCGGGTCGAGCCGGGCAAGATCGAGGTCTACGTCGGGACCAGCTCGGCGGCCACGCTTTCGGCGAGCTTCACCGTCGGCTGACCGCCGGGCCGCTCACCCGGCACTCGTGCGGGAGCGCAAGCGCTTCCGCCATTCCTGCCGCACGTACGGCAGGCCGTTGAGGTGCACGACCGGCACGGAGCCGTCGCGCCACGCCGTCACCCCGAGGACGATCCGGTCGGTGCCGGCGTGCGGTCCCCACGGGGGCGCGCCCGGTCCGTACCGGTCGGCACTGCGCCACACCGCGCGCTGGTGCGGGACCAGCACGGCGCGATCGCGATCGGCCGTCAGTTCCAGTTCCTCGCGGCCGGCCACCGTCAACGGGGGCGCCCCGGTCCGGACGTACTCGCCGTGCACGGCTTCCGGCTCGACGGCCAGACCGAGACCGAACCCGGAGACGCCGCCGGCCGCGTCGGTGCGGCCGAGCCCGTCGAACAGTTCGCGGATGGTCCGGTAGCGCTGTTCGCGCAGCTCCTCGCCGCGGTTGTCCAGCCACACCACCCCGCGGCCCGCGGCGGGGTCGATGACGAGCTTCGCCCACATCCCGCCGAAGGACCCCTCGTGCCCGATCTGGCGGATGCCCTGCACGGCGGGCGAGAGGGTGCAGCCGAGGCCGTAGCGCAGGTCGACGTCCAGCCGCGGGTCCGCGTGCGGCAGGTGCATCTGGCCGAGCTCGGTCCGGGCCCGCAGGTGGTGCGCGCCGAGCCGGGCCAGGTCGAGCGCGGTCGAATAGCAGAGCGACGACGGCTCGTGCTTGGCCCCGGCCTTGGCGCCGTGGTCGACGCGCAGCCCGGTTTCGCCGGGCAGGTGGTGCTGGGCCAGCGGATAGGTCATCGCCACCGCCGGGTCGTGGGTGCTGTGCCCCATGCCGAGCGGCTCGAACACCCGCTGCCGGACGACCTCGGCGAAGGGCAGGCCGGTCACCTCCTGCGCGACGAGGCCGGCCAAGCTGACGCCCAGGTTGCTGAAACCGTAGAACTCGCCCGCCCGCGCCAGCACCGGCGTCCGGGCGTAGTCGTGGCGCACCGCGACGGCGAGGCCGCCCGGGTCCCGGCTCAGCCCGTCGTGCAGCACGGCGTCCGGGAGCAGGCCGGACCGGTGGCTCAGCAGGTGGCGCAGCGTGGTGCCGTCGCTGCCGGTCCCGGTGCGGCGGCGCAGCCCGCCCAGGTAGCCGTCGACGGGCGCGTCGAGGTCGAGGACGCCGTCGGCGGCGAGGGACACGATCATCGTGGCGGTCACGAACTTCGCGATCGAATAGATCCGGAACACCGTCTCCGGTGTCATCGCGTGCTGGGTCTCGGCGCTGGTCACGCCGTCGGCGACGGCGGCATCGGGCCCGGCGGCGGTGAAGGTGCACACGACGACGCCGGGAACGTCGTGCTTGCGGCGGAAGCGCCGCAGCGCGCGGCGGACGACCTCGGTCACGGAATTACCCCTCGATGCACGGCGAACAACAAGGAACCGCGCCCGCTTCTTGAGCGCTGAAGGCGGAAATCAGCTGGTGGCGACGAGCGTGACCCCGAGGCCGACGAGCGCGGTGCCCGTCACCCGGTCGAGGGCCTTGCGCGGGCCGCTGCGGCGCATCAGGCCGGACAGCCGGGCGGTGAGCAGCACGAACAGCGCCCACCAGAGGAGGCCGAGGGCGATGTCGAGACTGCCCAGCACGAGCACCTGCGCGGCGGCCGGGCCCTGGGGGTCGAGGAACTGCGGCAGGACGCTCACGAAGAACAGCGCCGCCTTCGGGTTGAGGACGTTGGACAAGAACGCTTGCCGGAACACCCGCACCGGGGTCAGCCCGGCCGCCGGCTCCTCCGGGGGAGGTTCGGCTTCGTCCTCGTCACCGCGTCGGCGCCGCCACGACTGCCACAGCGCTTGGGCGCCGAGGAACACCAGGTAGGCGGCCCCGACGAGCTTGAGGATGGTGAACAGGACCGGGCTGTGCAGCAGCGCCGTGGACACCCCGAGAGCGGCGGCGGCCATGTGCACGCACAGGCCGCACTGCACCCCGGCCGCGGCGAGGAACCCGTAGCGCCGGGCCCGGGCGGAAGCGCGCAGGACCACCACCCAGTCCGGGCCGGGCACGATGTAGGCCACCATGACCACGCCGGCGAACGCCAGCAACACCCCGGTGCTCATGAGCCACCCTCCCCCGGTACCGGCTTCGACACTGTCCGTAATCGATTACCCACGTTCACGGATCTCAATCGCGGGGATCGGCGAGCGGAAACCGGTAGAGGACCTCGGGATCGTGCCCGCCGCCGAGTTCGGCGCTCTCGAACAGCGTCGACACCTCAGGCGTGCCGCCGTGCCGGCGGGCCAGCTTGCGGACGAGCATGATGACCGCCCGGTTGCCGGGGTTGACGGTCGTTTCGAACCAGCGCGCGCCGGCGCGGCGGGCCCGGCCGGCCACCTCGGCCATCATCGCGAACGCCAGTCCGGGCCGGGTCAGCTCCGGATCCACCGCCGACTGCCAGGCGAACCAGGTCTCCGGATCGCGCGGCGGCCGGTACCCGGTCACGAAGCCGGCGAGCCGGTCTTCGCACACCGCCACCACGGAGGTCGCGGCGAAGTCGCGGCACCAGAGGAGGTAGGCGTAGCGCGAGTTGACGTCGAGCGGCGGGGACCGCACGACGAGCTCGTGGATCGCCGCCGCGTCGGCGGTGGTGGGCGGGCGGAGCCGGACACCGGGCAGCGCCGGGGTCCGGATGTCGTGCGTGGTGGACACGTGAGTCACCTTTCCGGGTTGTCGGTGGGGTTTCAGCGACCGCCGAGGCGGCCCGTCATCCGCTTCGCGAGGCCGTCCACGGCGTGCTCGGTGTTCCAGCGGACCGCCCGGTCCAGGCCGCTCGCCAGGCTGCCGGCGTGTGGTGCGTCGAACTCCCGCTTGAGCTGGGCGAGCACCGTGCCGGGCTGGGCCCGCACGCGGCCGGCGAACGCCGTGAGCTCGCCCGCCCCGCCGTTGACCAGCCCGATCCGCTCGGCCCGGGCGGCGCCGATGCGGCCGCCGCCGAGGACCAGTTCGCGGACCAGGCCCTCGCCGAGCAGCCGGGGCAGGCGCTGGAGACCGCCGAGGTCCGCGACCAGCCCCAGTTCGGCTTCGGGCAGCGAGAACCAGGCACGGGCCGAGGCGTAGCGGACGTCGCACGCGCAGACCAGCTCCAGGGCCGCGCCGGTGCACTCGCCGTCGATGTCCGCGATCACCACGCGGCGGCTCCGGGCCAGCCCGGTGATCGTGTCCTGCAGGCGCCGCGCGTCGGCGGCGAGCACGTCCCCGCCGCGCCGGGCGGCCCGGCGCAGCCGGGTGACGTACCAGCGCAGGTCGAGGCCGCGGGAGAACACCCCGCCGGCGCCGCCCAGGACGATGCTGCCCGGCCGGTCGGTGGCCTCGGCGAGCTCCAGCAGCTCGGCCAGCTCGGTCCAGAACGTGCCGCCGAGCACGTTGCCCGCGCCGGTCCCCCGGATGGTCACCCGCAGGTCGCCGCCCGGCGGCCAGGCGACGTCCAGGGTCCGCCACTCGTGGGCCGCGGGATCGGCCGGTGCCTCGAGCGCGACGCTCACCGGACGCCGGCCCGGTCGACGATGGCGGCCAGGTCGCCGACGCGTTCGAGCGTGTCGAGGTCTTCGTCCTCGACCACGCAGCCGAACCGCTCTTCCAGTTCCGAGAGCAGGTCGACCACCTGGGCCGAGTTCAGCCCGAGGTCGTCCTCGAGCCGGGACTCGGCGGTGATCCCCGCCGCCGGGGTTTCGTCGAGGTGCCGGGCGAGCAGGTCGGCCACCTCGGCCACGGATCCGGTCATGTCGTCCTCCTGGGTCAGTCGCTCGCACCGGCGGCCACGAGAACGGCACCGGTGAGGGCTTGGGCGGCTTCGTGTTCGCGCTCGGCGAGCTCGGCGAACGCCGAGCGGACGAGCGTGGGCCGGGACCGGCCGCGCCGCGCCGACGTCGCGGCGAAGCGCAGTGTCCGCGGCAGCTTTTCCCAGCACTTGACGGCTTCTTCGAGCGCGGCGTGGCTCCGCCCGCTCGTGGTCCGGCCCAGGTACCGGCCGAGGCACCGGTGGCTGCAGAGGTGGTGCTGGGCCGCGGCCCAGCAGTCGTCGACGACGTCGGGGTCCCGGACCAGCGCGTCGCTGTCGGCCAGGTGCGTCCCGAGGGCGCCGAGCGCCTCGACGGTCCCGGTCACCCAGTGCGGGGGCAGCGGGTTGGGGTGCACCGGCCGGGACTGCCGGCGCAGCAGCAGGTGGCGGCAGCCGGCCGGGGCCGGGTTCTCGAAGCCGAACGCGAGGGTGTTGCGGAGGTGGTGCTTAACCGGTTCCGGCCCGTCCCGGCGCGTCAGCCGGTCCAGCTCGGGCTCGCCGATCCAGCCGGTGAACGGTTCCTGGTGCTGGCCCGAGGTCATCAGGCCGGTGAAGCGGTCTTCGACGTGCCAGCGGGCGCCCTCTGAGCCGTCCTCGAAGCCGTCGACGAGCAGGAAGTGCGGGGCCGCGGTGCCTTCCCGCTGCGCGGCCCAGGGCAGCTGGGTGCTGTAGCCGACGACCAGGGCACACCCGTACCGCCGCAGCTCCCGGTCGAGATCGGCGCGGAAGCCGCCGAAGTCCTGGTGGCCCCGGTAGGTGAGCCGGGTGCCGTCGCCCATCCGGTCCAGCGGGCGGTCGTGGTGCGAGACCGCGACGAGCCCGTCGGGCCGGCGCAGGTCGACGGCCAGCCGCACGGACACGGCGATCGCGTCCGCCGCGCCGGGGGTGCCGTGGTGTTCCAGGTAGGCCGCCAGGTTGGCGGTGTAGCAGCTCAAACCGTCGGTCATCGCCCCTCCGTTCGGTCGGCGTAGGCGCAGCAGAGCGCGAAGGTGCTTCCGCGGTCCCGCAGCTGCGTCCACGTGAGATCCCGCCAGCGGCCGGCCGGGGCCGCCGCGGTGACCGGAATGCGCCAGGGCCGGCCCGCGATGCCTTGCCCGGTCGCCTTGACGCAGGCTTCCTGCGCCGCCCACACGCGGGCGAAGTCCCGCCCGCCCGCCGCCGGCTCGGCCGCCATCCGCCCGGCTTCGCCCGGGCAGCACCGCCGCAGCATCGCCGGCCCGGGCAGGCCCGCGTCCTGGACGTCCACGCCGACGTCCCGGCCGTGCGCCAGCGCCACCGCGACGACGTCGTCGGAGTGCGCCAGGCTGACCCGCAGGCCCGGCCGCCCGGGGACGACCGGTTTTCCGCGCTCGGTGCGGTGCAGCGGGCTGGCTGTACCGTCCACTTCGGACATCAGCCGCACGTACAGGGCGCGTACGGCGAGGTATTCGCGGGCTCGGCGGGGTGACATGGCCCTTGCTTCACGCTCGGCCCAGTCCGGCACCGGCAGTTCGGCCAGCGCTTCGTCGGCCGGCGCGGCCGTCAGGTGCACCCCGGGAGCCACCTCGACGGCGGTCCCGACCGGGGCCCGGCGACCGGCGCCCACCCAGTCCGGCACCGGCATCGCCGCGTCGGCCGGCGTGGCCGTCAGGCACACCTCGCGAACCACCTCGACGGTGGTCACGACACGGCCTTCAGCTCGCGCCGGTGCACCAGCAGCGGGTCCCGGTCCTCGCGGATCTCCGTCCAGGTCGGCGCGCCGACGAGCAGGACGTGGTCGGCGTACGGCAGTTCGTCCGCGAGCTCGCAGGTCAGTGCCGCGACGCCGCCGGTCGGCAGCGGGAGCCCGTCGACCTCGCGCAGTTCGGTGGCCGAGAAGCGTTCGGTCACCGGCAACCGCGCAAAGTCGGCGCACAGCCCGGCCTGCGCGGAGCTGAGCACGGTGATCGCGAAGCGGCCCGCCCGGCGGATCGCCGCCAGGGTCGTGCTGCGGGTCAGCAACGAGACCACCACCAGCGGTGGACTGTCCGAAAGGGACATCATGGCACTCACCGTGCAGCCGGCCGGAGTGCAACCGTCCGAAGTGGACACGATGGTGGCGCCCGTCGGCCACTGGGCCATCAGGGACCGGAACGCGAGCCGGTCGCCCGCCGGGGCGGTCACGGACGGCCCGCCCAGGCCAGCGTCACGTCGCGGTCGAGCAGGGCGATCGCCCCGTTGGCGTCGTAGAGCCGGTCGTTCGCGTAGTTGAGGCTCGCCGAACGCAAGTCGCGGTGGACGCGTTCCAGCGGCAGCGCGGAGTCCCGCATGTACCCGTGCCGCAGGCCGGTCAGCTCGACGAGCTCGTCGACCACGGCCGCGCAGCGCTCCGCCGCGTGCACCTTCAGGCCGTTGAGCCGCAGCTGCACGGCGGGTGCCTCGGCGTCGGGCGCGTCGGCCGCGTCGCGGATCACCTGCGCCAGCAGGGCGGCCACGGTGTCCAGGTCGAGCCGGGCGCGAGCCAGCCGCCGGCGCAGCAGCTCCGACGACGGGTCGAACGAACCCCGGGTGCGCGGGTCGCGGATCATGCCCAGCACCGAGCTCAGCGCGCCCCGCGCGGCGCCGAGCCAGCAGGCGGCCCAGCCGATGTGCCCGGCGGGCACGAACGTCCGCGTGGCCACCGCCCGGAACCCGGCGGGCGCCCCGACGAGCTGGTCGGCCGGGACGTCCCCGGTGATCCGCAGCGGGACGCTGTGCGTGCCCCGCATCCCCATCGGGTTCCAGCTGCCGCGCCCGGGCTCGGCGGTGACCTGCCCGCGGTCGGCGTAGACGAGCGAGACGTCGTCGTAGCCGGCCTCGGGCGAGGCCCGCATGGTGATCAGGAACCCGTCGGCGACCGCGCCGCCGGTGACGATCGGGGCGTCGCGGTCGATGCCGAGGGAGCCGCCGGCCGGGCGCAGCGGCGCTTCGGCGGTGAGCAGGTGCCCGCCCTTGCCGCGTTCGCTGGTGACCGAGGCGACGTAGACCTCGCCGCGGGCGATCCGCGGCAGCAGGTCCGCGCGCAGCCGCGGGCCGGCGTGCTCGGCGATCGCGGCGACCTGCTGGCCGTGCATCGCCCAGATCATCGCCGTCGACAGGCACGCGCCGCCGAGTTCCGCGGCGATGCGGGCCAGGTCGGCCAGGTCGCCGCCGAGGCCGCCGTGCTCCACCGGCACCAGCAGGCCCATCAGCCCGCTCTCGCGTAGCGCGTCGAGGGAGGCGGCCGGGAACGTGGCGCTTTCGTCGACCGCCCGCGCGTGCTCGGCGAGCACACCCACCACGCGGGCCGTGCGCTCGGCGAGCGTGGGCGCGGCGGGCGCCAGCGCCGTCACCGGGCACCCGCCGTGGTGTCCTGCGCCTGCTGCACCCGATCCAGCAGGGCGTCGCGGGTGGCGAACGTGTCGTCGGTCATCGCCTCGTCGGGCAGCTCGACGCCGAACTCGTCCTCGAGGTCGAAGAGCAGGTCGATGGCGCGCATCGAGTTCAGGCCGAGCTCCTTGAGCCGGGCGTCGGCGGTCAGCTCCTGCTGCGGGCCGAGGTTCTTCAGGTGCTTGCGCAGGATCGTGTCGAAGCGTTCGGTGTCCATGGTCGTTCCCTTTCGTCAGAGCGGATTGCGGGTCACGTGCAGCCGGGAGGCCGATTCCAGGCGGCCGTCGTCGACGACCGCCTCGGCGGGCGCCGGGTGGCCGAGGAACGCGAGCAGGCCGGCGGTCGGGCCGTAGGCGCCGGCGTTGGGCACGCTCACGAGGTCGCCGATCCCGGTGCTCGGCAGCCGGGCGCCGCGGGCGAGGACGTCGAGCGGGGTGCACAGCGGGCCGGCCACCGTCACCGGCTCGTCCTCGACCTCGCCGCCGGCCAGGACGTCGGCCGAGATCGACGGGATGCGGCGCAGGCCGGACATGCCGCCGAGGTGGTGCACGCCGGTGTCGAGCAGGACGTACCGGGTGCCCTTGGACTCCTTCACGTCCACCACCCGGCTGAGCAGCACCCCGCAGTCGCCGACGAGGTAGCGGCCCGATTCGAAGGACACGCGGGGGGCGCCCTCCCGCCACGCGGGCAGGCGGTCGTCGAGCAGGGTCTCCAGCGCCACCGCGAGCCCGGTGAACCGCGGCCGCTCCCCCACCCGGGCGTAGGGCAGGCCGAACCCGCCGCCGAGGTCGATTTCGTCGAGGCCCGGGAAGAGCACCGCGAGCTTTTCGGCGATGCCGATCCCGACCTCGAACTGGGCCAGCAGGTCCTTCTCGTCGGTCAGGTTGGTGCCCATGTACAGGTGCAGCCCGGTGACGCGGGCGTGCCGGAACCCGGTGAACCGGGGCGTCTCGGCCAGCACCCACGACAGGTCCGCGCCGAACTGCGACGACGTCCCGGTCATGCTGAGCCCCGCGCCGGGCACCGGCTCGTCGGCGTTGACGCGCAACGCGCATCGGGCTTCGACGCCCGCCTTCCGGGCGAAGTCGTCGACGCGGGCGAGGTCGTCCGGCGAATCGACCGAGAAGCGCGTGACGCCGTGGGACAGGGCGTGCGCGACCGTCTCCGGGGTCTTGGCCGGGCCGGTGAGCAGCACCGCCTCCGGCGGCACCCCGGCGCCGAGCGCGGCGTCGATCTCGCCGGTCGAGCTGACTTCGGCTTCGCAGCCCAGCGCGTGCAGCAGCGCGATGATCCGCGGGTGCGGGTTGGCCTTGACCGAGTAGTACACAGTGGACGGCCGGGGCAGGGCCGCGGTCAGGTCGGCGTGGGCCCGGCGGACGGCGTCGAGGTCGTAGACGAACGCGGGCGTGCCGTGCCGTTCCGCGATCTCCTCGTGCAATGGGGTGATCACAGGGCGGCCTCCAGAGCGCGCTTGTCGATTTTGCCGTTCACGCCGTGCGGGAGCGTGTCGACGACCTCGATCCGGTCGGGGATCTTGTGCGGTTCGAGGCGTTCGGCGAGCCCTTCGCGCAGCTGCCCGGTGTCGAGCGCGCCGGTGACCGCGAGCACGGCCGGGCGGTCGCCGGCGGGCGGGAGCACCGCGGCTTCGGTGACGCCGTCGACGTCGGCCGCGGCACCCTCCACTTCGACCGCGCTGACCCGGAACCCGTCCTGCTTGTACTGGTCGTCGTCGCGGCCTTCGAAGTACAGGTAGCCCTCCTCGTCGACGCGGCCGCGGTCACCGGTCAGCAGGGTGGCGCGGCCGTAGGCGTCGCGCGGGAAGCGGCGGGCGGTCTGCTCGGGCGCGCGCCAGTAGCCGCCCATCACGTTCGGCCCGCGGACGGCGAACTGGCCCACCTGCCCGGGCGGCAGCTCGGCGCCGTCGTCGTCGAGGACCAGGACCTCCGTGCCGGGCAGCGGCCGCCCGACCGAGCCGGGCCGGGTCAGGTACGCGTTCGGGTCCTCGATGGACACCCGCTTGCACTCGGTCAGCCCGTACATGGCCACGACGTCGAGGCCCGGGGAAAACTCCCGCAGCTTGGCCGACAGCGAGGCCGGCAGCGCCGCGCCGGTGTTGGTCACCAGGCGAAGCGACGCCGGGAACCGCCCGGCCCGCGCGGCCAGCCGGGCCAGCGTGGCGCCGAGGCCGGGCACGAGCGGCAGCACGGTGACGCCTTCGCGCTCCACAGTGGACAGCAGAGCCGGTCCGGCCGCGGCGTCGTCGCCGAGCACCAGGCAGGCACCCGCCTCGGCGGCGAGGAAGACCTGGTAGAGCCCGTAGTCGAAGGACAGCGGCAGGCAGCAGAACACCCGGTCGGCCGCGCGGTAGCCCAGCCGCTGCGCGATCGCCGACACCGCGAACAGCACCTGCTCGTGGGTGGAGACCACGGCCTTCGGCATGGCGGTGCTGCCGGAGGTGTAGATGAGGCTGAGGATGTCGACGCCGGTGGCGCGCGACGCGGGGGCCTCGGCGTCCCCGGTCGCGGGGAGCTCGCCGAGCTTGTGCACCTTCGCCGTGCTGCGGGAGACGGTTTCGGCCGCGGCGTCGGCGGCCAGCACCAGCGCGGGCTCGCTGTCGGCGAGGATGTGGTCGAGGTGGAACGGCCGGATCCGGTCGCTGACGACGACGTAGGCCGCACCCAGCCGCGAAACGGCGTAGAGCAGCGCCACCGTGTCGGGGGCGTGCGGCGCGGCGACCAGCACGCGATCACCGCGGCCGACGCCCTGGCCGCCGAGCCAGGCCGCGAGCGTGTGCGACCGGCGAGCCAGCTCGGCGTAGGTCCACTGCAGGTCGTCGCGGGCCAGTGCGGGGGCGTCCGGCGTGGCGGCGGCGCGCCGGTCGAGCAGGTCGTGCAGGAACCGCGGGGTCACGGGTGTGCTCCTTCCGGAAGGGCGGCGGCGAGCAGCGACCGCAGGGCGGGGAGGCTTTCGAAGGCCTCCGGCACGATCCGCTCGGCCGGCACCTCGACGCCGAGGTCGTCTTCGAGCCGTTCGAGGACCGAGACGATGGCGATCGAGTCGAAGCCGGGCAGGTCGAACAGGGAGTCGGCGGACAGGACGTCGGTGGCGGGGACGCCGAGCACGTCGGCGACCGTCCGGGCCAGGGTGTCGGTCATCGGCTGTCTCCTCCGAGCGTTTCGGCCAGCACCCGTTTCGCCGTCTTGCCGGTGCTCGTGGTGGGCAGCGCGGCCAGGACGTGCACCTGGGACGGCACCATGTAGTGCGGCAGCCGGGCGCGGCAGTGGCGGAGCAGGTCCGCGGGCAGCGTGTCGTGGTCGGTGCCGGCGCGCGGGACGACCGCGGCGTGCAGGCGGTGGGTGGTGGCCGGGTCGGGCAGCGCCACGACGGCGACGCCGTCCACGCCGGGGTGCGCGGCCAGGTGGGCTTCGACGTCGCCCAGCTCGACGCGGTAGCCGCGGGTCTTCACCAGCCCGTCCGCGCGGCCCAGCAGGTGCAGCGTGCCGTCGGCGTCGCGGCGGGCGATGTCGCCGGTGCGGTAGCAGCGCAACTGTCCGGAGTGGACGATCGCGGCGTCGGTCAGGTCCGGCCGGCCCAGGTAGCCCGGGGTGACGCAGCCGCCCGCGACGACCAGTTCGCCTTCGCCCTCGCCGTCGAATTCGATGTGCCCTTCGGTGTCGCGCAGCCCGATGACGGCGCCGGTGACCGGCCGGCCGATCGGCAGACGGCTGTCCGGGTCCGGCGGGCCCGGCAGCCGGTGCGCGGTGACGACGTTGGTCTCGATGGGCCCGTACAGGTTGGCCGCGGCCGCGCCGGGGACCAGGGCCATCAGCTCGGCCAGCGCGGCCGTCCGGAACTCCTCGCCGGCGAACAGGATCTGCCGCAGCTCCGGCAGGTCTCCGGTGGCCAGGCCGCCGCGGCGGGCGAGCGCGGCCAGCGCGGTCGGGACGGCGTAGACGCTGGTGATGCGCCGCTCGCGCAGCAGCCGTCCCAGCGCCGCCGGGAAGAGCGCGGCCCGCTCGGGCACCAGGTGCAGGGCGGCGCCGCCGCGCAGGCCGGCGTAGAGGTCGTAGACGGGCAGGTCGAAGTGCAGCGGCGCGTGCACCGCGACCCGGTCTTGCGCGGTGAGCGGGAATTCGGCGACGGCCCAGTCGGTGAACGCCGCCGCGTTGCGGTGGGTGATGACGACGCCCTTCGGCGTGCCGGTCGAGCCGGAGGTGTAGAGCACGTACGCCTCGTCGTCCGGGCCCACCGGCGCCGGCTCGCCTTCCGGCTGCTGCTGAAGCGCGCCGACGTCCAGGGATTCGGCGTCGAGCAGCGTTTCGCAGCCGGCGTCGGCGAGGACGAAGTCGCGGCGGTCCGCCGGGTGGGCGGGGTCGATCGGGACGTAGGCGCGGCCGGCCCGCAGGCAGGCCAGGAAGGCGACCACGGTGCCGATCCGCTTGCGGCTCACCACGGCCACCCGGCCGGGCCGGTCGCCCAGCTGCCCGGCCAGCCCGGCGGCGGCGCGGGCGAGGTCGCCGTAGGTGATCGACGGGCCGTCGTCTTCGACGACCGCCACGGCGCCGGGCGCGCGCCGGGCCTGTGCGGAAAAGTGCTGGTGGATGAGCATCAAGCGGTTCCTTCCGGATGGTCGAGTGAGGCACCGGCCAGCTCGGCTTCGGCGGCCAGCGCGGCTTCGAGGGCCGCGGGGACGGCCGGCGGCACCGAGCGGCCGGCTTCGACGCGGCGGATCGCGATGTAGGTGAGTTCCTGCAGCTTCTGCCAGCGCGGGAGGACGGTTTCGTCGAAGGCGCGGGAGAACCCGGGCGCGGGGGTGCCGGGCAGTTCCCGCAGCCAGAGGCCGTGCAGCTGCCGGTCGCGGGTGATCAGCCAGCTCTGCAGCGCGAGCCGGTGCAACGCGGCCTTGTCCGGCTCGCGGTACTGCCCGGCGAAGGCGGCCGCCGTGCCGTCGGCGTGGGAAGCGAGGACGGCTTCGCAGTTCGCCCGGACTTCGCGTTCGGGGTCCAGCGGTTCCGCCGGCCCGCACGGTTCGAGCACCGCCCAGGCACCCCGGTCGAGGGCGGGCCCCAGGTCGCCGAGGACCACCTTGGTCGTCGTCGGCCGCGCGTGCCCCCACCGGGTCCGGTTTTCATACGGATCCACCACGTGCAGCACGGGTTCGCGCCCTCCTTCGACGCCTTCGACGACGAATCCGTGTTCCATGTGCTCATTTCCGCAATACGGCAGCCACGGCAGGAAAAACGCGTCCGCGGTGACGGCGACCGCGTTGCCGCGGCCGAGCTCCGCCGTCCACGAATCGAGGCATTCCGCCGTCGATTCGACGTCCGTCCATTTCGGCCGGAGCCCGGTGAAGCGGGCGACCGACCGGTCTCGGGCCCGCGGCGGCAGGTCGAGTTCGAGCACCCCGTCGATTCCGCCGACGACGCGGAACGCCCACTGGTAGGCGAACGGGGTGCGCACGTCGGCCACCCCGGCGTGCGCCAGCAGGAGCGCCACGACGTCCGAAACGCAGTCCATGTAAGCGGAATCGACCCGACCCATGAGACGAGCGCAGGAAACGAAAGCGTGACGATCAGGCACAGGTTCCCCCAGGGGAGGTAGCGATGGACAATTCCATTCATTCGCGCAAAGGCGAAGCGGCGTGTAATAACTTTCTACCGCACCGGCAATTGCCGGGCAACGCGGCGGATTCGCCGGTCGAACGACCGGAACGAGGTTGATAACCGCCGGAACGGAGAATCAAACCCGGGCATGCGCAGCAACCACCGTGGCAAACGGAGCAATTCCGTACCGCTGTCCGACGCAGCCGCGCGCCGGAGTTCACCCGCTCGGCGCACGCACCGGAATCCCACGAAGCGGTACGGCGGGGGCCCCGCCTTCGCCGAACCGCCCGGGCCGGTTCGGTCCGCTACGCCGCCGGCGCTCGACCGCCGATCAGGCCGGCCGGACCGTCAGGCCCGGTCTCCAGCGGCCGAGTCGATCACGTCCGCGGCGGTGCCGAGCAGGTGACCGAGGGCGCCGGCGAGGCTCGGGTGGCGGAATTCGTGGCCGGCCGCGGTCAGCCGCCGGGGTGCCACGCGCTGGTCGGCGACCGCCAGTTCGCGGGCGCCGTCCTGGCCGAGGAGCAGCCGGGGGCCGCTCGGCGGCACCTCGGGCAGTGTCGGCCGGTCGAGCACGGTTCCCAGCGTGCGCGCGTATTCGGCGGTGCGCACCGGTTCCGGGCTCACCGCGTTGACCGGTCCACTGAGGACGGAGTCGGTCAGGGCGTGCAGGTAGACGT
The DNA here is from genome assembly GCF_040681595.1 of Amycolatopsis sp. NPDC051716. Lineage (NCBI taxonomy): Bacteria > Bacillati > Actinomycetota > Actinomycetes > Pseudonocardiales > Pseudonocardiaceae > Amycolatopsis > Amycolatopsis sp. NPDC051716. The sequence continues at coordinate 146,666 of NZ_JBFAZA010000019.1, forward strand.
CGGCCAGGTCGTCGAGACCGATCCACGGCATCCACTGCCGCCCGGTGCCGAGCGGGCCGCCCAGCCCGGCGGCGAACAGCGGGTACTGCAGCCGCAGCAGGCCGCCGCGCGGGCTCAGCACCAGGCCGGTGCGCACCCGGACCACGCGCAGCCCCGCCGCCGACGCCGGCTCGGTGGCCGCTTCCCAGTCCGTCACGACGTCGGCGAGAAACCCTTGCCCGCGCTCGCTTTCCTCGGTGAGGAGCTCGTCGCCGCGGTCCGGCCCGTAGTAGCCGGCCGCGGACGCCGAGACGAACACCTTCGGCCCACCGGCGGTACGCGCGGCCAGGTCCGCGAGCGCCCGCGTCGGCGCGATCCGGCTCTCGCGCACGGCCCGGCGGTGGCGGTCGTCGAACGGGCCGGCGAGCAGGGCCCCGGCCAGGTGCACGACCGCGTCGACGCCGGTGAGCAGGTCCGCCGCCGGGGTTTCCGGCTGCCAGGTCCGCTCGCCGGGGGTCTCGGCGGGCCGCCGCACCAGCCGGACGACCTGGTGGCCGCCGATGGTCAGCAAGGCCGTCAGCGCCGTCCCGGCGAGACCGCTCGCCCCGGTGACCGCGACCGTCAGCGGATCGTGCCGGTAGCGCCGGTGCGCGGCCAGGTCGGCGGCCAGCTGCCGGTGCCGGTGGGCGGACATCGAGCGCCGGAACGCCTCGGGCGCCGGGGTGCCGGCGTGGCCGGCTTCGGCCGCCGGCCGGACGACCGGGCAAAAAACCCTGGCCACGCTCACCTCTCGATGCACGGACGATGCAGGTGCGCAAGCCTAAGAGAACGTTCGCCATTGCGCTCGCCGAAGCGTTTTGGCCGCGTTTCGGTTTCGATGCGGCGCGTCAGCTGCCGAAAGCCGCCAAGGCGTCGGAGAACGACGGCGGCAGCGGCTCACCGACCGTCGGCAGGCCTCGCCAGCCCGGGCCGGCCGGGCGCACCGGAACCCCCTCGGCGTGCAGCGTGCGCAAGGTTCGCACATCCGCGGACGGCGACGTCATCGACCACACCACCACCGCGCTCGGCGCGAACCGGCCGGCCACCACCCGCAGGACGTCCGGCGCCACCGGGCCGCTCAGGAACATCGCCGGAGCGCCGTCGTCGGCCAGCGCCGCGCTGAGCATCTTGACCGGCAGTTCGTGCCGCTCGGTGGGCCCGCACACGAAAAGCGCGGGACCCCGGCCGGCCCGCGCGGGCGCCGGCGCGCGCAACCGGTCCAGCGCCGCCGAAGCCGCGGCGGCCAGCGCCCATTCCGCGGCCATCGCGTCGCGGTCGCCCGCTCGCGCCCAGCGCTCCCCGATGGCGCGCAGGACCGGCGCCACGACCTCGGTCCACGATTTCGCGACCCCCAGGCTCGCGAGCGCGTCGTCGACCAGATCACCGATCGCGGACACGTCGAGCAGCTCGGCGGCCTCGGCGATCCGCTCCCGTCGCCGGCCGGCGGTCGTCTCGCCCGCCGACCGCGACAGCACCAGCCTGGCGGCGTCGCGCGCCCGGGTGCCCTGCGCCTGGAGCGCCCGCATCCGCCGCAGCCGATCGACGTCATCGGGCGTGTAGCGGCGGCGGCCGTTCTCCTCGCGATCCGAAGCACCGATGCCGTACCGCTGCTCCCACGTCCGCAGCGTCACCTGCGAGACGCCGAGAGCCCGGGCGACGTCGCCCGAACTCAAGGAGCGCGACTCGGGTGTTCTGCTCACGCGGTCTCCCCGGGCGCTGGCTGCACAGGTTTTGCATCACCGTACCCGCGAGATACGCCCAAAACTGGAGGCGAGCGGCCACGAAAGGACCAACTTGCGATGCATTTGCGATGCGCGGCTCGGCGAGGGGTGCGGCCTCGGCGCCGATCGAGTCTGGCCAAACCGGCCAAGGTGAGTAAAACTCACCTTCATGCCCGAACTGAGAGTTTTCAGCCTGCTTGCCCGGATCGGGTTGACCTGCTATGCGGCGGTGCACCTCGTCGTCGCGTGGCTGGCCGCCCAGGTGGCGCTCGGCGACAACGAGTGAGCCGACAAGGCGGGCGCACTGCAGATCGTCGCTTCCGAAGGCGGGGCGTGGCTGCTCTGGCTGATCGCCGCCGGCACCGGGGTGCTGGCGCTGTGGCAGCTCGCCGAGGCGATCACCGGCCACCGGAACGCCGACCCCCGGCGGCGCTGGGTGCGGCGGACCGTCAGCGGCGTCGAAGTGGTGCTGTACGGCCTCGTCGCCTACAGCGCGGGCAAGACGGCGATGGGCGCGTCCGGCAAGGCCGGGTCGGTGGTCGCGAGCGTGCTGGGCCGGCCGTGGGGCGCGGTCGCGGTGATCGCAGCGGGCGTCCTGGTCATCGTGGTCGCGGCGTGGCTCGCCTACCGCGGGGCGCGGAAGAAGTTCCTCCACGACCTCGACTTCGGCGGCGCGTCCCGCACCCTCCGGCTGTCCACCACCCGGCTCGGCCAGATCGGCTGGTGCGCGGTGGGAATCACCTACGCCACGGTGGGGGCGATGTTCGTCCTGGCGGCGGTCCGCTACGACCCCGGCAAGGCCGCCGGCTTGGATCCGGCGCTGAAGACGCTGGCCGTGCAGCCGTACGGCCAGGTGCTGCTGCTGGCCCTGGCGGCGGGGATCGCGGTGTTCGGCGTGTTCGCCCTGCTCGAAGCCCGGTTCCGCCGGCTGTGACGCGCGAAGTCAGACCCAGTCCGCCGGATCCAGGTTCGCGAGGACCTCGCAGTCGCACCCGCCGCCGAGCTCCCGCAGCCGGTCTTCGAGCGGTGCCGGGCTGAGCCCCTCGCGCAGCGCCCACTCGCGGGTCAGGGTGAGCTCGCCGTCGCAGTCGTCGGCCAGGTCGTCGTCGAAGTGGTCTTCCAGGTGCTCGAGCAGGTCGGCGAGCTGTGCGGCGTTCAGGCCGAGGCGGGCCCACATCTCGTCCCGGGCGCGCTGCTTGTACGCCTTCTTCGCCGCACGGCGCTCTTCCTCGCTCAGCATGGGAACCCCTGGATCAGCCGGGCCGGGTCAGGCCCAGATCGTAGGCGATGATCACCGCCTGGATGCGGTCGCGAGCGCCGATCTTGGCCAGCACCCGGCCCACGTGCGTCTTGACCGTCGACTCCGACAGCACCAGCCGCTCGGCGATCTCGCCGTTCGTCCGGCCCTGGCCGATCGCGACCAGGATCTCCCGCTCGCGCTCGGTCAACGCCTCCCAGCGCGGGTCGTCCGTACCGCCGCCGGTCGCGGACGGCAGGTGGTGGGCGTAGGCGTCGAGGAGACGCCGGGTCAGGGCCGGCGCGACGACGGCGTCACCCCGGGCCACCGCGCGGATGCCGGCCAGCAGTTCCTCCGGGTGGGCGTCCTTGAGCAGGAATCCGCTCGCGCCCGCCCGCAGCGCCGCGTGCGCGTACTCGTCCAGGTCGAACGTCGTCAGCGCCAGGACCCGGGACCGCCCGCCGCCCGCGATGATGTGGCGGGTGGCTTCGATGCCGTCCATCCCCGGCATGCGGATGTCCATCAGGACCACGTCGGGGCGCAGTTCGGCCGTCCGGCGCACCGCCTCGGCCCCGTGCGCCGCTTCGCCCGCCACCTCCGTGTCGGGTGTCGCCTCCAGCAGCATCCGGAAGCCGAAGCGCTGCAGGGCCTGGTCGTCCACGATGAGCACGGTGATCACGCCGGGCCTCCCGGGAGCGGGCTGACGTCGAGGACCGCCCGGACGGCCCAGCCGCCGCCCGGCACGGGACCCGCGGTGAGGGTGCCGCCGTAGAGGGCCGCGCGTTCTCTCATCCCGGTGAGCCCGTGCCCTTCGCCGGGTGCGGGCCGGCTGCCGTCGGGCAGGCCGGTGTCCTGGACGTCGATCCGCAAGCGCGTGCCTTCGGCGGTGAGCGTGATGTGGACGCGCGTGCCGGGGCCGGCGTGCTTCAGCGTGTTCGTGAGCGCCTCCTGCACGATCCGGTACGCCATCAGCTGGACCCCGCGGTCCAGGGCGTCCAGGTCGCCTCCGGAGCGGTAAGAGACCTCCGGCCCGGCCGCGCGCAGCCGGCCGCACAACGCCTCGATGTCGGCGATGCGGGGCTGCGGGTGCAGCTCCGGGGTCGCCGCCTGCTCGCGCAGGACGCCCAGCATGCGCCGGAGTTCGCCCAGTGCCTGGCGACCGGACTCCCCGACGAGCCGGAGCGCTTCCCGGCTCCGCTCCGGCGCCGCCTCGGCCGCGTACGCACCGCCGTCCGCCAGGCTGATGATGACCGACAGGTTGTGACCGATGATGTCGTGCATCTCCCGGGCCACCCGCGTCCGCTCGGTCGCGGTGGCCAGCCTGCTGCGCTGGTCGCGTTCGACCTCCAGCCGGGCCGCGCGTTCGCGCAGGTTGGCCAGCTGAGCCCGGCGGATCCGCACCGCGAACCCCAGCGCGGCCGCCGCGATCGCCGTGCTGACCAGGAAGAACAGCGCACCCCACACGGACACCAGCGGGGAGACGCGCACCGCCACCTGGACGACCAGCCCGGCCACGGCCGCGCCCACCCACGGCAGGTGCCGGACGCGTCCGTGCAGCGTCGCGCTGTACAGCGCGACGAGCAGGGCCACGTCCGCCCGCAGGAACACCCCCAGCGACCACTGCAGCGCGAATACCGCCGCGATCACGGCGAACGCCGCCGACGGGGCCCGCCGCCGGGCCAGCAGGGGCAGCACCAGGCCGGCTTGCAGGGCCAGCGTCCCGGCCACCGGCAGCTGCGTGAACGTGATCGGCAGCCCATCGCGGTCGCCGTCGGGGTGCACGAACTCCGGCACGCAGAACAGCAGGGCGACGGCGGCCACCACGGCCGCGTCGAGCAGCCACGGGTGAGCGCGGTCCAGCCGCCGCAGCCGCCGTCCGATCGCCAGCGCGCGCGTGAACAGCGGCTGCCCCGCTACACCCGCGGTGTCGTCACTGCTCACGTCGGTCACCTGTCCATCGTGGACGAAACGCGGCTCAGGCGTCGGTCCGCCGCAGCCGGTAGGCCGCTCCGGCCAGCGCGAGCGCCGTCCAGCCCAGGAACACGAGCAGCCCGGCCGCAGGCGAGAGCGAACTGCTGTCGTGGGTCAGGGCGTACATCGACTGGCCGGCGTTGCTGGGCAGGTACGGGCCGACGTCGTCCTGCCAGCTCGCCGGCAGCAGCGACATCAGGCCGGGGATCAGCATCAGCACCGCGACCAGCACCGAGATGCCGCCCGCGACCGACCGCAGCAGGGCACCGAGCGCGGCCCCGAGCACGCCGACCAGGCCGAGGTAGAGGCCCGCGCCGAGCAGGCTGCGCACCACGCCCGCGTCCGCGAGCGTCACCGCCGCCGGCGTCCCGGACACCAGGCCGCCGGCGATGAGGAAGGTGACGAACACGCCGATGACGCCGAGGACCAAGGCGACCACGCCGAACACCGCCGCCTTGGCCCACAGCACGGGCAGCCGGCTCGGGACGGCGGCCAGCGTCGACCGGATCATGCCGGTGGAGTACTCGCCCGCGGTGACCAGCACGCCGAGGACACCCAGCGCCAGCTGCGCGAAGGTCAGGCCGAACAGCGACAGGCTGACGGTGGTGGCGTTGGCGAACTCCCGTTCCATCCCGGCACCGGACCCGGCCGGCTGGGGCGTGTACTGCGCCGCGGCGATCAGGCCGAAGGTGATCAGGAACGCCAGGCCGAGGCCGAGGGTGATCCACGTCGAGCGCAGGGACCACAGCTTGGCCCACTCGGAGCGCAGCACCCGGGGTCCGGTCACCCGGTAGGCGGGCCGTTCGACGTCGGTCGAGGGGGCGGTGACGGTGCTCATGCGGCCCTCCGGAGCGTTTCGATGCCGGTGCCGTGGTACTCGACGGCGTCCCTGGTCAGGTCCATGAAGGCCTGCTCCAGGGAGACGGTCCGGGCGGTGAGTTCGAACAGCGCCACGCCGTGCTCGGCCGCCTTGAGCCCGATGGCCCGCGCGGACAGGCCGGTCACCTGCAGCACCTCCGAACCGGTCCGGCCGGTGATCTCGACACCCGGGCCGGCCAGGATCTCGCGCAGCCGCGCGGGATCGGCGGTGGCCACCTGCACCGTGTCGCCGCCGGCGTCGCGGACCAGGTCGGCCACGGTGGTGTCGGCGAGCAGCCGGCCGCGGCCGACGACGACGAGGTGCTCGGCGACCAGGGCCATCTCGGACATCAGGTGCGAGGACACGAAGACCGTGCGCCCCTCGGCGGCGAGCCCGCTGAGCAGGGTGCGGATCCAGAGGACGCCTTCGGGGTCCAGGCCGTTGACCGGCTCGTCGAGCAGCACCGTCGCCGGGTCGCCGAGCAGGGCCGCGGCGATGCCCAGGCGCTGGCCCATGCCGAGGGAGAACCCGCCGGCCCGCTTCTTCGCCACGGACCGCAGCCCGGCCAGGTCGATCACCTCGTCCACCCGCCGCCGCGGAATGCCGTGGGTGTGGGCCTGCGCCAGCAGGTGGTCGTAGGCGGACCGGCCGGGGTGGATCGACTTGGCCTCCAGCAGCGCCCCGACCTCCTGCAGCGGGGCGCTGTGGCGGGCGTAGTGGCGGCCGTTGACGCGGACCGAGCCGCTGGTCGGGGCGTCCAGCCCGATGATCATCCGCATCGTGGTGGACTTGCCCGCGCCGTTCGGGCCGAGGAAGCCGGTGACGGCGCCGGGCCGGACGGTGAAGTCCAGGTGGTCGACCGCCGTCTTTTCCCCGTACCGCTTCGTGAGCTGCAGTGCTTCGATCATCGCCGGTCTCCGGTGGGTCCCGCGGGCCGGCTGCCGGCCCGTCCAGGTCCACGCTAGGAGCGGGAGCGGCGCCATCCGTGGTACCGCCGGAGGGAATCCGGGGCGCCCGGTGGTACCGCGGTACCACCGGGGTCGCGGCGTGGTCCGGCCGGATCCGCTCGCCCGCGAGACCGGAGCGGCTACTGGTGCAGGTGCTGGGTCCAGTCCGCGGGAACCCGCTCGGCCGGGCCGGGCACGGCCTGGGTGAGCGGCCGGTGTTCGGGGGCGGCGAGCGCGGGGCCGGATTCGTACAGCACCTCTTCGCCGTAGTCCCAGAACCACTCTTCGCCGGGCTCGAAGCTGCGCGCCAGCCGGTGCCCGCTGGCGGCGGCGTGGCCGCTGGCGTGCTGCGCGGGCGAGGAATCGCAGCACCCGATGTGCCCGCACTCCGCGCAGCGCCGGAGGTGGAACCACCAGCCCTGCGGGTCGGCGGCCTCGCAGTCCGCGCACCCCGTGCCACTGGGCGGCACCGAGGGATCCACTCCTTGCATGCGCACTCCTCTGCTCGGTCCGGCACCGGACACGCTCCACCTTAAGCGCTGCCGCCAGGAGGCCGCCGACCGAGCCGGATTCCCGCCGGCCACCGTCGAAGAAACGTCGATTCTTTCGATTATTCGATTTCTTCGATCGCCGTTCTTCCGCATTAAAGATCCGCATCGCCGAGAGGATTGACGGCGGGTACCGGGCATGTTGGAATATGTCCACCAATGGGCACGAGAGGTATCCCTCATGACTTCGAGAGCAACGAAGCTCCGGTCCGTCTTCCTTGCCGCCGCACTGGCCGTCACCGCGAGCGTGTCCGGGCTCGCTCCGGCCACCGCCGCCACTTCATTGAATGCTTCGCAGATCGTCGCCGACATGGGCGCCGGGTGGAACCTGGGAAACCAGCTGGAAGCCAGCAGCAACGGCGTGCCCGGTGAAACGGCGTGGGGGCTGCCGGCCGTCACCCCAGCGCTCATCGACAAGGTCAAGGCCGCCGGGTTCAAGACGGTCCGGATTCCCGTCTCCTACCTCGGCTATATCGGTGCGGGCCCGAACTACCCGATCAACGCCGCCTGGCTGAACCGGATCCAGCAGGTTGCCGACTACGCCTACCAGCGCGGCCTGTACGTGCTGATCAACATGCACGGCGACGGCTACAAGACCGTCAACGGCTCCTGGCTGATCTGCGACTCCGGCAACCAGGCCACGATCAAGGCCAAGTACCAGAAGGTCTGGCAGCAGGTCGCGGCCCGGTTCGCCGGCTACGACCAGCACCTGGTCCTGGAGTCCATGAACGAGGAGTTCGACGGCCAGTACGGCAACCCGACGCAGCCGTGCTACTCGAACATCAACGCCTACAACCAGATCTTCGTCGACACCGTGCGCAAGACCGGCGGGAACAACGGTTCGCGGTGGCTGCTCATCCCCGGCTGGAACACCAATATCGACTACACCACCGGGAACTACGGATTCACGCTGCCCACCGACCAGTTCCGCTCCTCGTCGGTGCCCGCCGCCGAAAAACGGATCATGATTTCCGTGCACTACTACAGCCCCTGGGACTTCGCCGGCGAGGAGAATGGCACCATCACCCAGTGGGGCCGGGGCGCGACCAATCCGGCGAAGAAGTCGACCTGGGGACAGGAAGACTACCTCGACGCCCAGCTGAAACTGGTGCACGACGCATTCGTCGTGAAGGGCTACCCGGTCGTCGTCGGCGAATACGGGTCCATCGACAAGTCCGCGTTCGATTCGGCGAACAACCGGTACCGCGCCGACTTCGCGCGCGCCATCGTGTCGACGTCCAAGAAGTACGGCGCCGCGACCGTTTATTGGGACAACGGCAACAACGGCCAATACGGCTTCGGCCTGTTCGACCGGAAGTCCTACGCGGTCACCCACCAGGGCCTCATCGACGCCATCATGGGCGGCCTCGCCAGTCGATGACCACCAGCCCGACCGGCGGTGACACCGCAACCGCGCCAGCAGGCCGGCACGCGTTCGAGGCCGAGGTACGCGAGCACCGGAGCGTCGGGGTCCACCGTGCAGGACTCCACGCCCACGGCGGCACTCACCGCGGCCAGGTACCCGGTCAGCCCGCTGCGCAGGCGGTGGTCACGGTCGGTCCCGGTCAGCAGGGGAATCCACCCTCCCGCTCGTCGACCGCCTCCGCCCTCAGGGGGTGCGGCGGCGCAGGGTCGCCGCACCCAGCAGGAGCGCGAGGACCGCGCAGCCGGCGATGATCCCGATGTCGCGGACCAGGGTGCCGCCGACTTCGGCCGAGCGGGTCACCTGGGTGAGCGCGTCCACGGCGTAGGACAGCGGCAGGACGTCCGACACCGCGCTCAGCACCCAGCCCATGTCCCCGCGCGGGACGAACAGGCCGCACAGCAGGAACTGCGGCAGCACGAAGACCGGCAGGAACTGGATCGCCTGGAACTCGGTGCGGGCGAACGCGCTGACGAACAGGCCGAGCGCGGTGCCGAGGAGCGCGTCCAGCACCACGATGAGCAGCAGGACCCAGACCGAGCCCGCGATGTCCAGCCCGAGCCAGGTCAGGGAGATCCCGGCGGCCACGACCACCTGCAGGGTCGCGAGCAGGCCGAACGCCAGCGCGTAACCGAGGAGCAGGTCGAGCTTGCCGATCGGCATGGTCATCAGCCGCGTCAACGTGCCGGTCGTGCGCTCGCGCAACGTCGTCACCGAGGTCAGCAGGAACATGATCGTGAACGGGAAGATCCCGAGCAACGCCGGGGCGACCGCGCTGAACCGCTGCTCCGAGTTCAGCACGTACCGCAGCAGGATCATCAGCACGCTCGGCACCGCGACGAGCAGCACCACCGTGCGCGGGTCGTGCCGCAGCTGGGTGAGGATCCGGCGGGTGGTGGCCAGCGCGTTCATCGGGCCGCCTCCGAACGGCCCTTGATCAGGCGCAGGAACGCCTGCTCGAGATCGGGCGCGCCGGTCCGCGTCCGCAGCGCCTCGGGGGTGCCGCGGGCGAGGAGCTTGCCGCGGTGCAGCAGCAGGAGGTCGTCGCAGCGTGCGGCTTCGTCCATGACGTGGCTGGAGATCAGCAGCGTGACGCCGGTGGCGGCCAGGTCGTGGAACAGCTTCCAGAGCTCGTCGCGCAGCTCGGGGTCGGAGCCGACCGTCGGCTCGTCCAGCACCAGCAGCTCGGGGGTGCCCAGCAGCGCCACGGCCAGGTTGGCCCGGCCGCGCTGGCCGCCGGAGAGGCGGCCGACCAGCACGCGGGCCGAGGTGCCGAGCCCCGTCCGGGTGATCACCCGGTCCACATCGGACGGCGGCGCGCCGAGCACCGCGGCGAAGTAGCGCAGGGCTTCGGTCACCGTCAGGTCCGCGTAGACCGCCGGTTCCTGGGTCGCGTAGCCGATCCGGCGGCGCAGCTCGGGGTGCCCCGCGGGCTTGCCGAGCACGGTCACGTGCCCCGATTCGACGAGCTGGACGCCCACGATCGAGCGCATCAGCGTGCTCTTGCCGCAGCCGTTCGGGCCCAGGAGCCCGGTCACCGTCCCGCGCCGCACGGTGAACCCGATGTCGCGCAGGACCTCTTCGCCGCCGCGGTGGACGCGCAGGTCCGCCACGACGATCGCCGGCTCGTCCACGGCGTCCTCCTTCCCGCCCCGGGCCCTCATGGTGAGCGCCGGGACGGTCCGGGACAAGGCCCGGGTGCGGAGGCGAGAAGAGCGGGCAGGCGCGCCGAGGGGGAGGAGGCGCACCTGCCCGCAGGTGTTGACGCTAGCGGACTCTCCGGCGGTTCGCCGATCGAGCGACCGGCGAGGCCGTCAGCCGCAGGTCTTCCCGTTCACCGCGAAGGCCGTCGGCGACGGGTTGCTGCTGCCCGTGAAGCTGCCGTTGAAGCCGATCGAAACCGACTTGCCCGGCGCCACCGAAGCGTTCCAGGGCAGCGCCGTGGCGGTGACGCCCGCACCGGACTGCGCCCACGTCGCCGACCAGCCCTGGGTCACCTTCTGATTGCCGGGGAAGGCGAACTTCAGCGTCCACGTCGGCCACGCCGTCGTCCCGGTGTTGGTCAGCGTGACGGAGGCCGTGAAGCCGCCGGTCCACGAGGTGGCCGCGTAGGCCACCGAGCAGCCGCCGCCCGAGGCGTCCGGCAGCGTCGTGAACTGCGTCGACGCCGAGTCCGGCCCGGTGAGGCCGGCGCCGTTGCGAGCCACCACGACCACGGTGTACGCCGTCGACGGCGACAGCCCGGTCAGCGTCGCGGTCGTTCCGGTGACGGTGGCGAGGACCTTGCGGGCCGAGCCGGTCACGCCGACGACGTCGTAGCTCTTGATCCCGCTCTCCGCGTCCGAGGACGCCGTCCAGGTCACCGTCGCACCGGTGGCGGAGACCGCCGAGACGACGGGCTTGCCCGCCGCGGCCGGGGCGGTCGTGTCCACCGCGGACGGTGACTTCTCCGCCGTCCAGTTCGCCAGCCAGGCCAGCGCCGAGTTCCAGTTGATCGCGACCTCGTTCACCGAGTACGCCTGGATGTCGTCGACGAAGCAGCGCTGGGGCGCGCAGCCGGTGAGCAGCCGGGCCGCGGTCGGGTCCTGCAGGCCGCTGTTGGGCCCGCCGGAGAGCGCCCCGGGCGGCGCGGTCGGCAGCGACGGGTCCAGCTCGTGCGCCCAGAACCGGTGGTGCACGTTCTGCACGGCCTGGTCACCGTGGCCGGCGACGTAGGAGTAGTTCGCGGGGTTGCGGCCCAGCAGGTAGTCCATGGCCTGGAACGCGCCGTCGCGGTACTTGTCCTGCTTGGTGAAGTCGTAGGCCAGGGCGAGCACGACGCCGTTGTTGGCCACCAGGCCGTTGGATCCCCACTCGTACGTGCCGTCGGCCGTGCGGTAGGGCGCGGGGTAGCCCATGCCCGCCATCTGCGCGAGGTGGCTGTCGGCGGTCGTGGTGATCGCCGACTTGATCGCCGTGACGTCGGCCGCGGGCAGGTCGGTGGGCACCAGGGCCAGGGTGATGTCGCCGAGCGCGCCCGTCGAGCCCCAGTCGAAGCCGTGGGTGTTGAAGCTGACGCCCCGGTAGAGCGAGGAACCGGTGACGTCGGTGCGGTAGGAGGACTTCGCCGTCGTCGCGAAGAGTTCCGCGGCGGCCCAGTAGAACTCGTCGGTCACGGTGTTGTCGCTGTAGGTCCCGCCGCCGGTGCCGTCGTTCGGGTCGGCGAGCACGTTCGGGTTGGCCTTCGCCGCGGCGTACGCCTTCTCGGCCGCGGCGAGCAGCTTCGCCGAGTACGCCGGGTCGATGGTCCGCCACAGCCGGGACGCCTGCGCCGCGACCGCGGCCATGTTCAGCGTGGCCGCCGTGCTCGGCGGGGAGAGCCGGCGCGGCTGGCTGTCCTGGTCGGGCCGGGTGGGCAGGGCGGTCCACGCCGCGTCGTGGATCTTGTGGTGCACCATGCCCGCGTTCGGCTTGCCGTCGGGCACCTGCATGGAGAGCAGGAAGTCGACTTCCCAGCGGGCTTCGTCGAGGATGTCGGGAACGCCGTTGCCCTGTTCGGGGATGGCCAGCTTCCCGTCGCCCAGTGCGCTCGCGTCGCCCAGCTTCAGCGCGCGCTCGTACTCGTCGAGCAGCTCCCAGGTCGCGATGCCGCCGTTGACGACGTACTTGCCCTGGTCGCCGGCGTCGTACCAGCCGCCGCGGACGTCGAGGGTGTAGCCGCAGTTCAGGTCCGACCGGCAGGGCACGTTGTTGTCACCCTGGTTCGGTGCCACGTTGAGGTGTCCCGCCGGGCGCGCGTAGGTCGCCCCGACGTACCGGGCGTCGATCGCGATGCCGCTGCGCTGGTGGTAGAAGAACGCCAGCGCGTCGTAGCGCAGCTTCTTCAGGCCGTCCGCGGAGATGTCGAACGGGAAGCTCGTCTCGGAGCCGACGGCGAGGGTGTACCCGGTGCCCGCGGTGTCGTAGGCGGAGAAGTCGATGTCGTGGACGTTCTCGCCGGAGGCGGCGTCCGCGCCGCGGGGCCGGGTCTGGCCGGTGGTCACCGCGGTGCCGGCGGAGTTGCGCAACGTCCACGTCAGCGGCGTCGAGGAACTGCTGATCACCGTGGCGTGCTTGGGCAGGCCGGGGGTGTAGCTTTCCTGGTTCACCCGGATGCCGCTCGTCGGCGGCAGGCCGCCCGGCGGGATGACGCCGCCGATCAGCGAGATGTTGTCCAGGCAGACGGTGTTGTTCGCGGCCTGGCCACCGAACCAGAAGGCCAGCTGGCCGTTGCCCGCGTTCGGGAAGTCCAATGTGGACGTGAAGGTGACGGTGAAGTGCTGGGTGGCGGGCGTGACCGTCAGGTCGGTGCGGGAGATCTGCCGGTAGGGTGAGACGGCCTCGCCCGCGACGGCGGAGATCTGCTGGGTGGTCGTGGCGTGCGCGTCGAACGTCAGCGTGTACTGCTGGCCCGTCTCGAAGGGGACACCGTTCTGGCCGGCCAGCGCGTCGTAGCCGTTGGCGGTGCCGCCGGTGACGTCGGTGCAGAACTCCCCGCCGGTGACGTGGCCGGTGGTCCCGGACCCGGCCCACCAGGGGTCGATGGTGCCGCCGGCGAAGGTGCCGTTGAGCAGCCGCTCGTACGTCGCGGCGGACGCGGGCACGGATCCCGCCGTCAGCCCGAGCGCCGTCACCGCCAGTAACACCAGACCAGCCCGGAATTTCCTTGCCCGCATTCGCCACTCCTCGTCGTCGAGCCAGGCGTAAGTGGGAGCGCTCCCAGACTGGGGACTGTAATCAGGTGCGCGCGCCTTTGGCAATCCTCGGAAGGGAGGTGGACGCGGCATCGGGCTTCCTCTATACATACCTGAGCCATCAGGGCCAGCCAGGCCGAAAACTTTCGGAAAGTTTCACGACTGTCCGTGCGACCGGAAATGTTAACGCTAACTCCCGGTCGCTCGTCCGGAAAGGGGCGACGATGCCCGCTCGAACCCGTTCACGGATCCTGCACTTGTTCACCGGGGTGGCCGCCGCGGTGTCGTTGTCCGCCGCGGTCCCGGCCGCCGCCGTCGCCGCGCCGGGGAGCCCGGCGGTCACCCCGCCACTGGGTTGGAACAGCTGGAACAGCTTCGGCTGCAACGTCAGCGAGTCCACGATCCACCAAGCCGCCGACGCGATGGTCTCCTCCGGCATGCGCGACGCGGGCTACCAGTACGTCGTCGTCGACGACTGCTGGTTCGACCCGCAGCGCGATTCCCAGGGCAACCTGCGCGGCAACGCCTCGAAGTTCCCCAGCGGCATGAAGGCCCTCGGCGACTACATCCACGCCCGCGGCCTGAAGTTCGGCATCTACCAGGTCCCCACCGACCGCACGTGCGTCCAGCGCGGCGGCGCCTACCCCGGCTCCACCGGCAGCCAGGGCCACGAAACCCAGGACGCCCGCACGTTCGCCTCCTGGGGCGTCGACTACCTCAAGTACGACTGGTGCTCCCCCGCCGGCACCCGCGACGAGCAGGTCAGCCGCTTCGGCCTGATGCGCGACGCCGTGCGCGCCACCGGCCGCCCCATCGTCTACAGCATCAACCCGAACAGCTACCACGCCATCACCGGCGACAAGTACGACTGGGGCCAGGTCGCCGACCTGTGGCGCACCACCGAAGACCTGCTCGACATCTGGCAGAACGGCAACACCAACAGCTACCCCATGGGCGTCGGCAACGTCCTCGACGTCACCGCCCCGCTGGCCGCCCAGGCCGGTCCCGGGCACTGGAACGACCCGGACATGCTCGTCGTCGGCCGCCCCGGCCTGTCGCTGACCGAATCCCGCGCGCACTTCGCCCTGTGGGCCCTGCTGGCGGCGCCGCTGATGGCGGGCAACGACATCCGCACCATGTCGGCGGACATCAGTGCCGTCCTGCGCAACCCCCGCCTGCTGGCCGTCGACCAGGACCGCCTCGTTGCCGGCGGCCGCCGGGTCCGCGACGACGGCAACGTCGAGGTCTTCGCCAAGCCGCTGGCCGACGGGTCCGTCGCCGTCGGCCTGCTCAACCGCGGCAGCGCCACCACGACCATCAGCACCACCGCGGCGCAGATCGGGCTCGCCGGGACGTCGTTCACCCTGACCGACCTGTGGACCGGCGGCACCTCGGCGAGCAGCGGAGCGATCAGCGCGAGCGTCCCCGCCCACGGCGCCGCCGCCTACCGCGTCTCCGGCGGCACGCCGCTCGCCGCCACGACGTCGCGGCTGCGCGGCGCCGGCGCCAACCGCTGCCTCGACGTCGACAACGCCTCCACCGCCTCCGGCGCGGGCATCCTGATCTGGGACTGCCAGACCGCCGCCAACCAGCTGTGGACCACTTGGGAAAACGGCGAAATCCGCGTCTTCGGCGACAAGTGCCTCGACGCCACGACCAGCGGAGCCCGCGTCTTCAGCCGCTCGTGCACCGGGCAGAGCAACCAGAAGTGGACCTCGGGCTCGGACGGCACGATCCGCCACGTCCAATCAGGACTGTGCCTCGACGTCGAAGGCGCCGCGACGGCCAACGGGACCCACGCGATCCTGTGGACTTGCAACGGCCAGGCGAACCAGCAGTGGAGCCGCGTCTGACCGATCGGCAACGCGTGGAGCTGGTGCGGCAGCGGTGCCGCACCAGCGCACGCGGTGTTAGCGCTGCTCACCGGGCGCGGCGTAGCGCCGAGCGTGGGGCCGCGCCGCGCAGGATCTTCTCGAACCAGGCCGCGCACTCGGCCGCCGCCTGCTCGGGCCTTCCGGTCACGTCGAGAGCGGACCGCGTCGGCTCTTCCGGCAGCTCGTGCAGGCAGATGTGCAACTTGTCGCCTTGCGCGCGCCCGTCCCGGTAGTGGACACCGAACTCGGCCAGCAGAAAGCTTTTGACGGGATTGGAGAGCATCGCGACGGCGATCAGGCAGGGGTGCTCTTCTTCGCGGCGGCTCGCCCAGCTCGAGGTGTGTTCGAAGTCCCAGTGCGCGCTCGCCTGCTGCAGCGCGGCGAGAAAGGCCTGTTCGTCCGGCCTGAGCTCGTCGCTGTCATGGTCGAGGTCGAACCACCGGGGCCATTTCGTCATGCTGCCGAGATTAGGGCCGCTCTCCTCACCGTGACCAGCGAAATTGCGGCGCTGCCTCGTCACGCGGCAGCCGATCGGGCTTCCGCTTCTCACCTGACCGAGGGACGCCGGGGCGGTAACGCGCGGGCGGTAACGGAGCGATAACGGGATACGGACCGTCCGACCGCAGGAGAACTTTCGCGTGGAAACACCGTGCCGAGGCCCCATCGACGTCACCCGGGTGACCGGGTTCGACAGCGGCACCGCCGACCCTGATGACCTTCGCCGCGCCGTCGCGGCGTCACCCGGCTACACCCGCGCCGCCACCGAGCAGCAGGCGGCGGTGCTGGACATCGTGCTGCGCGTGGGCACCACGCCCGTCCCGGAGCCGCGGCGCCGGCGCGGGGTCGTCGGGAGGCTGCTCGGCCGCCGCTGAGCGCACACATGGAAAAGCCGCGACCGACGTGTCGATCGCGGCTTTTGCCTGCGCCGGGTGGGGCCGGCTCACCGGTTCTGCCCGGTGGCCGGTCCCACCCGTGCCGGCGTCGGCGCCGGGATCGCTGCGTGCCCGGGACGGGGAACCGGAGTGTGCAGCTCGCTCCCTGTTCCGGGCACGCCGCACCACCTCGGGCGCGGCGCCGGGTTCCGCGCCTCGGCCGGCATCCGCACACACAACGGGCGGCCGTGGCGCGGGGACTCAGTGACCCTGGCTGGTGCCACCGTCGGCGAGGCCGCTGGAGGCGCAGTTCTCCGGGTTCTCGCCGCTGGCCTCGTGCTCGCCCGGCGACAGGATCGGCACGCCGATGCCGTTGAGCGAGTTCTGGATCGGCACCTGGACGCCGAGCACGTTGATTTCGTTGTCGCACACGCCGAGCGCGGCGTTGACGTTGTGCAGCGCGTCGGTGTTGTTCAGGTTGAGCAGGCCGAGCTGGCCGGTGTGGCCACCGTGGTGGTGGTCGTGGCCGTCGGGCGTACCGGCAGCCGCGACGCCACCGGCCAGGAAAGCGCCGGCCGCCATGGCAGCCGTGACGAACCCAATCTTCTTCAGCATTTGTTCTCCTCGATCAGTCGGTGCATCGGACAGGACGGCGGCGAGGTGTGTGTGCTCCGTCCCGCGTGAGGGAAATATACTGAGAGAATGGTGCGAATTCCACCGCACGACACCATTGGGTGCGCACCACAAGCCGCTGACCGGGCCATGATTGGCCCGATCGGGTCAGCGAGGTTTATCGCGGAAGAACACTTTCCGTGAAACGAGCCGCATTCGCACACTCGTTCATGACACCATCACTCCAAGAAACACCACGGAAACGAGGCGGAAGCCGTAGGCTCGGACACACGGAACGCGTTCCCCTCGACCCCGGGAACGGGTTTCCGGCTGGGAACCGGCGAGGTGTGAACCCCTCAGCCGAGCCCGCAGCCGGGCGACGCACGACTTCGCCGGTTCCCAGCCCCCAGCCAAGCCGGCACGTACCGGCGGCCATGACGACCGCGAGGGTCGACGCCACCGGCCGCGGGCGCACTCTCGTTTTTCCGGGCACAGCGAAAAGCCGCCGCACGGAAACTGCATCCGTGCGACGGCTTCTTCCCACCGGGTCGATCAGTGGCCCTGGGCCGTCCCGCCGTCCGCGATGCTGCCGCTGGCGCAGTTCGACGGCGTCGAGCCTTCGGCTTCGTGCGCCCCCGGCGACAGGATCGGGACGTCGATGCCCTCGGCGACGTCGTGCAGCGGGACCTGCACGCCGAGCACGTTGACGTTGTCGTCGCAGACGCCGCCGACCACGTTGACGTTGTGCAGTGCGTCGAGGCTCTGCAGGTTGACCAGGCCGAACTGTTCGCTCTGGTCGACCGGGTGGCCCGAGACGCTGACAGTGGTCGCGGAGGCCGAGCCGCCGAAGGCGGCCAACCCGGCGGCCAGTGCGGTCGCGACGAATCCGAGCTGCTTGATCACGAGAAAAAACTCCTCAACTGCCCGCCCCGGTTCCGGGGCGATACTTCACGGCGCGAACCGAGGCTGCGCCATTTCCGGAAAACCATTCATTCCGCCGGAGCGGAAAGTCACTCGCCCTGGCTGGTGCCGCCGTCGGCGAGCCCGCTGGAGGCGCAGTTGTACGGCGACTCGCCGCTCGCCTCGCTGGCGCCCGGCGACAGGACCGGCACGCCGATGCCGTTGAGCGAGTCGTGGATCGGCACCTGGACGCCGAGCACGTTGATGTCGTTGCCGCAGAGCCCGACCGTGGCCTCGACGTTGTGCAGCACGTCGGTGTTGTCCAGGTTCACCAGGCCGACCTGGCTGGTGTGGTCGTAGCCGTAGTTGCCGTGGTGGTGGCCGTGCTCTTCGTCCGGCGTCCCGGCGGACGCGATGCCACCGGTGACGAATGCGCCGGCCGCCATGGCGGCGGCGACGAAGCCGATTTTCTTCAGCATGGGTTCTCCCTCGATAAGACAATTGTCTTCGACAAGACAGTTGCCAAGGCGGTATTCAACGAAGTGTTCCGCCTCGGTGGGAAAAACGTACTGACGGCCCGCCGGGCGTTCCAGCCGGTTAACCGATCGTGTGGGGTCCGCGAACCCCTGACCGGGGTTCGTGTAGCTCGAACGGGTGGCCTGCCGGAGGCGAACCACGATGTCGGCCGGAAGCCGGCGCCGGTGATCAACGAACCGTTGCTACGCCACGTGTTCCGCCGATCGAGACACTGCGGTGCGTCACGCTTTGGGGTTGCCGAACCAGCGCGGATCAGTGTCGGAGCGTGACGAATTCCCGAACCCCATCCTTCGAAAGTGAAGCCACTTCCGCGTTCCTACGCTTTGCCGGGTCACCCGGTACGCGGGGCGGGACGTGAGGAGTCGTTCGTGGTGGATTACGCGGTGCTCGTGGCGTCCGCGGTGCTCTACGCGGTGGGGATCGTCGCGCAGAGCGTCGCCGCGCGGCGGGCCGGGAACCGGCCGGGCGCGGGACTGGGCTTGCTGGCCCGGCTCGCCGCCGATCGCCTGTACCTGCTGGGTTTCGCCGGTCAGCTGGGCGGTTTCGCGCTCGCGTTCTTCGCGCGGGCGTCCCTGCCGCTGTACCTGGTCCAGGCCGCGTCGTCGTCGGCGATCGGCCTGGCGACCGCGTTCGGGGTGCTCGTCCTCGGGTGGCGGATCCGCACCGGGGAAGCGATGACGCTGGTGCTGCTGGCCTCCGGGCTGGTCGTGCTGGCCGGGTCGTCGTCGGCCTCGGTCGCCACCGATCTCCCGCCCGCCGGGGTCGCCGCACTGGCCGTCGTGGTGCTCGGCACCGGGCTGGCGATGATCCCCGCGGGCCGGGCGGGGACGTTCCTGCCGGCCGCGGTCGTGTCCGGGGTCGCGTTCGCCGTCGTGGCGGTCGCCAGCCGGACCCTCGCGCACCTCGATCTCCTCGCCCTGCCGGGAAATCCGCTGACCTGGCTGATGCTGGCGGCCGCGGTGCTCGGCCAGGCTTCGATGGCGGCCGCCCTGCAGCGCGGGCCGGCGGCGGCGGTCGTGGCCACCGCCGACGCGACGACGATCGTGCTCGCGTCGGTCACCGGCATCGCCGTCCTCGGCGACCACGTCGTCGCCGGGCAGGGGGCGTGGGTCGCCACCGGCCTCGCCGTGGTCGTGGGCGGTGTGCTGCTGCTCGGCCTGCAGTCACGCGCCGGCGCGCCCGCCCTCGCGGGGGAAGCGGCGTGACCCCGCGGCCGCTCGCGAGCGTCTCGGTCGACCTCGACAACCTGTGGGCCTACCTCAAGACCCACGGCGATCCCGGCTGGCGCGACCGGCCCAGTTTCCTGCCGTCCGCGGTACCGCGGCTGCTGGAGATCCTCGGCGAACAGGGCTTGACGACGACGGTCTTCGTCGTGGGCGCCGACGTCGTGCGCGAAGACGGCGCCAAGGCGGTGGCCGAGATCGCCGCGGCCGGGCACGAGGTGGCCAACCACTCCTTCGGTCACGAACCCTGGCTGCACCGCTACTCCCGCGAGCGGCTCGAGGATGAGCTGAGCCGGACCGAGGAGGCGATCACCGCCGCGGGCGCGCCCCGGCCCAGCGGGTTCCGCGGCCCCGGCTACAGCGTCACGCGCGATCTGGTCGAGCTGCTCGCCGAACGCGGCTACGCCTACGACGCCAGCACGCTGCCGACGTGGATCGGCCCGCTGGCCCGCGCGTACCACAACCGCACGGCGAAAGCCGCGGAAGAAGGGCTCGGCGAGCTGTTCGGCGGGGTTTCCCGGGTGCTCGCGCCGGTGCACGCCTACCGCTGGCAGACGTGCGCGGGCAGCGCGCTGGTCGAGCTCCCGGTGACGACGATGCCACTGCTGCGCACGCCGATCCACGGTTCGTACCTCCTGCAGCTGCACGCGATCTCGCCGCGGCTGGCCCGGGCGTACTTCCGGACGGCGTTGCGGCTCTGCCTCGTCCGCGGGGTGTCGCCTTCGCTGCTGCTGCACCCGACCGACGTCCTCGGCGCGGCCGACGCTCCCGGTATGGAGTTCTTCCCCGGGATGGCGGCACCGGGTGCGCGGAAGGTGGCCTGGCTCGGCTGGGTGCTTTCCGCGCTGCGGGAGCACTTCGACGTCGTCGGCACCGGCGAGTACGTCAGCCGGACGGCCGTGCGGCGCACCCGGCCGGTGACCCGGTTGGACGCCGGAAGATGACCCTGGTTGCGGTCGTCCGGCCGGCCCGGCGCGAAAACCTCGAGACGACCCTGCTTCGGGTCCTCGCGTGCGCGACCGTCGGCTTGGCGCCGGTCGAGGGCTACCTGACGGCCGTGCAGAGCCAGCTCGGCAAGGTCGCGCCCGCCTTGCTGACCGCGGTCTGGCTCGCCGTGCGGATCCGCCGCCGGCAGGCGCCCCGGCCGACTCCGCTGTACGCCGTCCTCGCGCTTCTCGCCGTCGTGCTGGCGGCGACCGCGTCCGCGCACGCGGCGGGCCCGTTCACCGCGGAGTACACCGTGCGCTGGCTGCCGTTCCTGGTGGTCACCGCGGCGCTCGCGGACGTCGCGAGCCGGGAGGTGCCGATCCGGTGGCTGCTGCTCGCGGCGGCCGCCGGTGCGACCGCGGCCGGCGCGGGTGCCCTCTACGCCCTGGTCGCCGAGGGCGAAGCGCGCGCGAGCGGGCCGCAGCCGGATCCGAACGACCTGGCCTACTTCCTCGTCGCGGCGGTGCCCCTGCTCGCGGCGCTGCACCGCCGGGGCCGGGCCGCCGTCCTGACCGCCGCGGGCATCGTCCTGGTGGCCGGCGCGACGGCGACGTTTTCCCGCGGCGGCGCGCTCGGCCTGACCGCCGCGGTGGGCTGGCTGCTGCTGCGCGGGGTGCTGCCGTGGCGGTTGCTCGCCGCCGCGGCCGTGGCGGTCGCCGGGCTGGGGCTGGGTGCGTGGGCGTTCGCCGGGCCGCAGCTGGACCGGGCCCTGCAGGAGAAGACCTTCATCGCCGCGTCCAATGTGGACACCCGCGAACTGCGCTGGCAGGCGGCGGCCCGGATGCTGACCGCCCACCCGGTGCTCGGCGTCGGCCCCGGCGGGTTCCGCGAGCACTACGCCGCCGAGTCGCACAACGCCGAGGTCGACGAGCAGACCCCGGTGGCGCACGACATGTACCTCGAGGTCGCCGCCGAACTCGGCCTGCCCGGGTTCGCGCTGTTCGCCGGGGTGGTCGCCACCGCCGCGGTGGCGAGCGAGCGGACGGTCCGGCGGGTGGGCCCCGGCGCCCGGCGGACGGAAGCGGTCGCGATCCAGGCGTCGCTGCTGGCCGTCCTGGTGACTTCGACGTTCCTGTCCGAGCAGTACTACCTGCCGCTGTGGTCGCTGGCCGCGCTCGCCGTCGCGGCCGAAACCCGGGTTCGAGAAGGAGAGGGAAGCGCCGATGCGGGTGCTGCACGTGATCAGTGAGATGGGGGCCGGCGGGGCGGAGACGCTCGTGGCCGGCATGGTGGCCCGCGGCGAGGACTACGGCTGGGTGTCCGCCGTCGCCGGCGGTGGGGGCTTCCGCGCCGACGCGCTGGCCGCGGCCGGCACGCCGGTGTTCCCCGTGCCGCTCGCCCGCCGCAGCAAGGCGGGGGTGCTGAAGGCGGCCTGGGCCGCCCGCCGCGCGATCGCGCGGTTCCGGCCCGACGTCGTGCTGGCCCACAACGTCGGCGCGAGCCTGGTGGCCCGCCTCGCCCTCGCCCCCGGGCGGCGGCGGCCGGTCACCGTCTTCCACGGCGTCGCCGAGCCGGATTACCCGGCGGCGGCGCGGATCCTGCGCCGCACGTCCGGCCGGGTCGTCGCGGTCTCCACCGCGACCGCGGACCGGCTGGCGGCGTCGGGGCTGGAGCGTCCGGTGGTGATCCGCAACGCGGTGTTCCCGAGGCCGCCGGTGTTCGGCCGCGCGGAGATCCGCGCGTCCCTCGGCGTCCCCGAGCGGACGCCGGTCGCACTCTGCCTGGCGCGGCTGGAACCGCAGAAACGCCACGACGTGCTGCTCGATGCCTGGGCGTCGGTCGGCGGCGACGCCGTGCTGTGGCTGGCCGGCGACGGCAGCCTGCGGCCGGAGCTGGAGCGGCGCGCGCAGGAGCTGGGCCGCCGGGTCGAGTTCCTCGGCACCCGCGCGGACGTGCCGGACCTGCTCGCCGCGGCCGACGTCACGGTGCTGACCAGCGACTGGGAAGGCCTGCCGCTGGCGGTGCTGGAGTCGATGGCGGCCGGCCGGCCGGTGGTCGCGACGGACGTCGGCGGGATCGCCGGGGTGCTGGCCGGCGGCGGCGGGATCGTGGTGCCGCCGGCGGATCCGGCCGCGACGGCCGCGGCGCTGACCACGCTGCTGTTCGACCCCGCGGTGCGGGAAACCACGGCGCTGGAAGGGATCCGGGCCATCGAACGCGACTACGACCCGCACCCGCTCATGAAGTCCTACGACGAGTTGCTCCGAGGTGCCCGATGAAGTACCGCAGTGTTGTCTCGAGTGTCGCCGTGGCGCTGCTGGTGGGGGCCCTCGTGCTGATCGTCGGCCTGACGCGCGGCGCGGAGTACCAGGGCCGGGTGAGCCTGCTCGCCGGCCCCGCCGCGGCGGACGGCGCTCCCTACGGCGAGGTCGTTTCGCTGGCGTTGCCGGCGCTGGTCGAGCTGGCCCGCAGCCCGTCGGTGCTGGCGGCGGCGGCGCCGGTGTCCGGGTATGGCCCCGACGAGCTCGCCGGGCACGTGTCCGTCGAGCTGGTCCCGGCCTCGGGCCTGGCGCGGCTGTCGGTGCGCGCGGCCTCGCCGGAGCAGGCCGGCGCGACGGCGCTGGCGCTGGGCAAGGCGATGATCGACGCGGATCTCCTCGCGCCGGCCGGGAAGCTGCGGACGCTGGACGCGCGGCCGGAGGTGCTCACGGTGGCACCGGACGTGCCGCTGGTGGGCGGGCTGGCGCTGGTCGCCGCGGTCGCGGCCGGCCTGGCGACGGCGGCCCTGCGCCGGTTGACCCCGCGCGGCGCCGGCCCGGGCCCGGTACGCCGGGCCCTGGCGGCGGCGGGAGTGCACCGCCCGGTGACGGTCCTGCGCGAGGACGACCCATCGGCGCCGGACCGGCTGGCGGTGCTTTGCCGCGCGGCCGGCCGGCCGGTCCGGGTGCTGCCGGTGACGCCGGAGCTGACCGAGACGGCGGCCAAGCTGGCGGCGGGATTGCCGGAGGAGCACGGAGAAGGCGCCTCGGTGGTGGCCGTGACGGCGGCGGGACGCGACCAGGCGGACCTGACCGCGACGGTGGGTGTGCTGCCGGCGGATGCGGTGCTGGTGGCGGTGGTGCAGGCATGAGCGCCCGACAAGACACGGTTCCCGGCGCGGCAACCACGCCCAGCGCAACACGTCCCGCCCCTGCCCAGAGGAGGTGCAGGCATGAGCGCCCGGCAAGACACGCTTCCCGGCACGGCGACCACGCCCAGCGCAACACGCCCCGCCCCCTGCCCGACGGAGGCGCAGGCATGAACGCCCGGCAAGACACGCTTCCCGACGCGGTGTCCACGCCCCGCGGACCACGCCCCGCCCCCTGCCCGACGGAGGCGCAGGCATGACCTCGCAACCCACGCTTCCCGGCACGGCAACCACGCCCAGCCCAACACGCCCCGCCCCCTGCCCAGCGGAGGTGCAGGCATGACCTCGCGACAAGACACCGACACTCCCCCCACCACCACCGGGCGCCACCGGCGAATCGGCCGCGGCGGTGCCTCGCAGCGAGACACCGCCGCCAATCCCGGCCGGCGACCGGCCCTCCTCGCGGCCCTCACCCGCGGCGCAAGCCTGTCTCCGAAGCAGCGTCTCGTCCTCCTCCTCGCGACCCTCGCCGGAGCCGTGAGCACCTGGCACGCCATCTCCCCTTCGTGGCAGGTCCCGCTCCCCACCCCCGCCGTCGTCGGCGAGGAACGGTTGCAGGACTTCCGGGATGCCCTCTACTTCCCCATCCGCGAATTCCTCGGCGGCGGCAACCCCTACGACCCCGCCGTCATGGTCGGGCGCTGGCCGGTGCGGCAGGACTTCAACCTCTACCAGCCCTACCACCTCCTGCTGCACGCGCCGTTCGCGCTGCCCGGCTACCGCGTCGGCGCCGTCGCGTTCACCCTGTTCTCGCTGCTGCTGCTCGTCGCGCTCGCCGCGTTGGCCGCGCACGCCGTCCGGCGGTACGTTCCGGTGCCGTTCAGCGTCACCACCGTCGTCGTCGCCGCGCTGCTGGTCACCAGCCAGGTCGGGAAGGCACAGCTCTACGTCGGCCAGATCAACCCGCTGGTCGCCCTCGGCGCGGCCGGTGCCCTGCTCGCCCGGCGCGACCGGCCCGGGTGGGCGGCCGCCGCTCTCGCGCTCGCCTGGCTCAAGCCCCAGTACGGCTTCCCGCTGGCCGTCCTGCTGTTCGCCCGCGGCTCGCGGCGGGTCGCCCTGCTCGGCACGGCCATCGCCGCGGCCGCCAGCCTGCCGGTCGTCGTGCTCCTCGTGGTGCGGGGCGGCGGCATCGGGCCGTTCCTCGACGTCGTCGTCGCGAACCTCACCCACGCCCGCGGTACCGACTACGGTGCCGTCGATTCCGTGACCGCGCAACGCATCGACGTCGCCGCGGTGCTGTTCCGGGTCACCGGGTGGGTCCCCTCCGGGGTCGAACTGGTGGTCCTGGCCGCTGTGCTGGTGACGAGCGCGCTGCTCGTCCGGACCGCGAAGGCGCCGATCGCCGATCTGCTGACCCTGCTCGCCGTGGTGGTCTGTGTGGTGCACCAGCCCGGTGACGTGCTGATCACCGTCCCCGCGATGGCCGTGGTGGCCGCGCTGTGGTGGCGCCACCGGGGCGAGCCGGGCTGGGGTGCGGCCGGCCTGGCCGTCCTCGCGCTCGCCGTCCCCTTCGCCCATTTGTACACAGTGGACACTCTGGTGGGCTCGGTGCTCGGGTCGCGGGTCGCGGTCACCGTGGACGGGGTCGCGGTGGTCGTCGCGTGGGGCCTCGCCGTGGCCGCCGCCCGCCGGGTGCGTCCGGCGTGACGGCCGCGCTCGGGACCCGCGCGGTCCGCGGCTCGCTGTGGCTGGGCGTGGTCAACCTCGTCAGCAAGAGCAGCCAGATGCTGGTCACGCTGGTGCTGGCCGCCCTGCTCACCGAGGGCCAGCTCGGCGCCGTGGCGCTCGCGGTGGCGCTGGTGAACCTCGGCCAGGTCGTCCAGTCGATCGGGGTCTACGACGTCATCGGCCGCACCGAGCGCGATCCGCGCCGGACGGCGGGCACGGTCCTGACGCTGAGCGTCGGCGCCGGGCTCGCCTTGGCCGTCGCGCTGGTGGCCGCGGCCGGCCCGCTCACGGCGTTGCTCGGCACGCCGGACGCCGCCGGGCTGGTCCGGCTGGCCGCGCTCGGCCTGCCGTTTTCGGCGGCGGGCGGGGTGCAGATGGGCCTGATGCACCGGGAGCTCGACTTCCGGCGACGGCTGCTGCCCGACGGCGGGAGCGCGGTGCTGGGCGCGGTGCTGACCGTCGTGCTCGCCGCGTGCGGTGCCGGGCCGGTGTCGCTGGTGCTCGGCCTGCTGGTCACGGCGGTGACGCAACCGCTGCTCGGCGCGCTGGCCCGCGGCGGGGTCCGGCCGTGCTGGGATCCCGTGGCGGCGCGCGAAGTGCTGCGCTGGGTGGCCGTGGTGGGGCCGGCGGCGGTCGTCGGCGCGCTGCTGGTCAACCTCGACTACTTCGCGGTCGGGCACGGGCTCGGGCCGGACGCGGTCGGCGTCTACTCGCTGGCCTACCGGCTCGCCTGGGTGCCGTACATCATGGTGGCGGTCGTCCTCGGCGCGGTCGCGTTCCCGGTGTTCACGCGGTTGCGGCGCGAGGGGACGCCGCTCGGCGGGGCGGTCACCCGGTTCACCCGCGCGGTGCTCGTGGTGACGGGCGGGTTGTACCTGGCGCTCGCGGTCCTCGCCGGCCACGTCGTGCTGCTGGGCGAGCGGTGGGCGGGCGCGGCCGGCCCGCTGGTGCTGCTTTCCGGCTACGGCGTGGGGATCTGCCTGCTGCAGATCTGGTACCAGGCGGTGAAGGCGACCGGGCACGTCCGGCGTTATCTGGCCCTGGAGACGACGCACCTGGTGCTGCTCGCGGTGGGCCTCGCGATGCTGACCCACGCCGGCATCGGGGCGGTCGCGCTGGTGCAGTGCGGGGCGGCGTGGCTGGTGGTACCGGCGGCGTGGCGGGTGCTGGCGGGGCTCGGCGTGGCGCCTCCGGTGGCGGAGCTGGGCGGGATGTTCGCCCGCGTCACGCTCGCCTGCGCGGCGGGCGCGGTGCCGGCGGTGGTCCTGAGCCGGTGGTTCGGGGACTCGCTGCCGGGCGTGGTGGCCGAAGCCGCGGTCCTCGTCGCCGGGTACGCCGGGGCGACCCTGCTGCTGCAGCGGCGCGCGCTCGCCGAACTGCGCCGGGGTGGTCTGCGGTGAAGCTCGCGCACGTCTCCCAGCCGGTGACCGCGGGGGTCGCCGTGGTCGTGCTGGAACTCGCCGTGGCGCAACGGGACCGCGGCTGGGCCGTCACGATCGTCTGCCCGCCGTCCGGCTGGCTCGCCGGACGCGCCCGGGAACTCGGCCTCGAAGTCCGTGGCTGGGCCGCGCGCCGCGCGCCGGGTCCCGGCTCGGTCGCCGAGGCGCTGCGGCTGCGGCGGCTCCTGACCGACCTCGACCCCGACGTCGTCCACCTCCACAGCTCCAAGGCCGGCCTGGCCGGCCGGCTGGCCGTGCGCGGCGGCCGCCCCACGGTGTTCCAGCCGCACCTGTGGTCCTTCGAGACGGCCGGCGGCGCCCTGCGCCGCGCGTCCGCCGCCTGGGAACGCCTCGCGTCGCGGTGGACCGACCTCGTCGTGTGCGTCAGCGACGACGAACTGGCCGCCGGCCGGGCCGCCGGGGTGACCGCCGAAGCGGAAGTCGTCTGCAACGGCGTCGACACCACCCGGTTCGTCCCCGGCGACCGGACCGCGGCGCGACGGCGGCTCGGGCTGCCCGAACACGCGCCGATCGCCGTCTGCCTCGGCCGGCTCGCCGAGCTCAAGGGCCAGGACCAACTGCTGTCGGCGTGGCCCGCGGTGCTGCGGCGGCTGCCGGACGCGCGGCTCGTCTTCGCCGGCGACGGGCCGATGGGCCCGGTGTGGCGCGAGCGGCACCCGGTGGCGGGGCACGCGTCCGTGCGCTGGGCGGGGCACACCGACGAGCCGGCGGCCTGGTACACCGCCGCGGACGTCGTCGTCCTCCCCTCGCGCGCCGAGGGCATGGCGCTGGTGCCGCTGGAGGCGATGGCGTGCGCGCGGCCGGTCGTCGCGTTCGACGTCGGCGGGATGCGCCAGAGCGTCGCGGACGCGGGCGCGGTGCTGCCGGCCGGCGACGTCGAACGGCTCGCCGGCGCCGTGGCCGCGCGCCTGGCCGACCCCGGGCTGGCCCGGCGCGAAGGCGAACGCGGCCGCCGCCGCGCCGAACTGTCCTTCGACCGGGGGCGGATGACCGACCAGATCGCCGCCCTCGTCGACAAACTCACCCCGTCGGAGCGCCTCTCGTGACCCGGATCGCCTATCTGCTCACCCAGGACCGCGGCGGTCCGGTGGACGTCACCGTCCGGCTCGCCGCGACGCTGGCCGACGGCGGTCACGACGTCCGCGTCTTCGGTCCCGTGCCGGCGCGAGGAGCCGCGCTGCTCGACGGTCACCACGAGGAACTCTCGGTGGCCGACAAGGAAGACCTCGCGGCGGCGGGCCGGGCGCGGGCGGCGCTGCGGGCGTGGCGGCCCGACGTCGTGCACGCCCAGGACCGGCGCGCGGGGCTGGTGATCGCGGGCCTGCGGTTCGCCCGCGGCGCCCGGCCGGCGCTGGTCCAGACCTACCACGGCGTGCCCGACGACGTCGCGGAGCCGTGGTTCCGGGGCGCGCGTGGGGCCGCCGGGCCGTCGGCGTACACGCGGACGGTGCTGGCCGGGGACGCCGTCGTCGCCCGCGTCCTGGACCGGACGATCGTGCCGGCCGAGGCGATGGGGGCCTTCCTGCGCCGTCGCCTGCGGGTGCCCGCCGGGCGGCTGGTGCACGTCGACAACTGCGTCTCCCCGGCTGAGCCGTCTCCGCCGCGCGGGCCGGTGCGGCACCTCGTCTTCGCCGGGCTTCTGGTGGAGCGCAAGGGGGTGCTCGACCTGCTGGCGGCGTTGTCGCTGCCGGGCGTGCTGCCTCCGGACGCGCGGCTGACGGTGGTCGGCGACGGCCCGGAACGCGCGGCGGCGGAACGGGCCGCGCGGCAGCCGCCGCTGGCGGGGCGTGTGACGTTCCTCGGCTTCCGCCCGGACGTCCCCGCCCTGCTCGCCGGGGCCGACGCGCTGGTCCTGCCGTCCACCATGGAGCAGCAGCCGCTGGTGGTGGCCGAAGCGATGGCCGCGGGCAAGCCGGTCCTGGCCACGGCCACCGGCGGCGTCCCCGCCATGCTCGACGTCCCGGGCGCCCCCGCGTTCCTGGCCCCACCGGGCGACGTCCCGGCCCTCGCCGACCGCCTACGCGCCCTGTTCGCCGAGCCCGACCCGGCCCGCCTGGGCCGGCTCCTCGCCGAACGCGCCCACGCCCGCTACCGCCCGGAGCCCTGCGCCCGCCGTCACCTGGACCTCTACGACCAGCTGACCAGGTCGTGTCGTCCCGCCAATCACGCGTGATGCCCCTCCAATCACGCGAGATGCCCCTCCGAGCACCGGGCTCCGCGTGATCCAAGGCGGAACTCGCGTGATCGAGGGGGCATCTCACGTGATTGGGAGGTCAACTCGCGTGATTGGCGGGACGACACGAGTCAGCGGGCCCAGAGGCGGCCGATCCGGAGCTCGTCGCGGGTGATCCGCCAGGTTCCCCGCTTCACGAGTTGCTGCGGGTCGACCAGGACGGCCGCGTCCGCGGCTTGGAGGGTGAGCGGGGGCGGAGCCGGGGTCGAGGTGGGTGCCGAGGTCCGGGTGGGGGGTGTGGTCCGGGTCGGGGTGGGGGTTGCGGTGGGTGCGGGGGCGCCGGGGGTGACCAGGCCCTCCGGGGGCACCACCGTCTGGGTGGACGCCGTCGTGTTGACCGCGACCCAGCCGTGGGTGAACGTCCGGGTCCAGACGCCGTTGGCCAGCCGGCTCGCCGCGTCGATCGCCTCGCCCAGGCCGGAATCCTGCAACGTCGACCACTCCGGGTCGCGGTAGTCGTCGGTGGTCGCGCGGGTCCAGCACGTGCGGGGCCCGGCGAGCAGGGCCGCGCTCGCGTAGCCGGACCGCTCCTCGCGCGCGTTGTGCGTCCGCGTGACCAGCAGCAGCAGGGACTCGCCGAGTGCGGCCTGCGCGCGCAGCTCCTGGAACTCGTTGCCGCGGAAGGTCAGCAGGCCACCGGTGCCGCCGTCTTCGCGGAAACCGAAGTTCTCCTCCATCGCGCCGCCGAAGCGCGAGTGCGCGGTCCAGCGGCCCGGCACCAGGTGCGTCTCGGACACGTTGGGCACCAGGAGCTTTTGCGCGTTCGTGAGGGCGTCGCCGGCCTTGGCCAGGAACGCGTCCAGGCCGTCGCGGAGCTTGCGATCGGTCTCCGCGACGTTCGCCGTGCCCGCGAGCACCGCGGACGAATAGTGACTCAGGGAGTTGAAGTCGTTGTCCGCGAGCACCCCGTCCCAGCCCTCGCGCTTCACCTCCGCCACGACGGCGTCGGTCCAGGCCTGCTGGTAGTCCGGGTTCCACACCGTCATCTGCCAGTGCCGCGGGTAGCCCTGCCACTCGATCCGCCGCCCGTTGACGTCCTGGGCGAACCAGTCCGGGTGGTGCTCCTGGGCGGCGACGTAGCCGATCCCGCTCGGCAGGAAGACCGCGTCCTGGCCGCCGTCGACCGCGCCCGGGTAGTTGCGCGTGCTCGACAGGTCCTTGTACACCAGCACCTTCACCCGCGAGTTGAGCTGGTGCAGGCGGCGCATGGCCGCACCCTGGTCGGCGTTGAGCACGACGACCTGGTAGCGCTTGGCCGCCAGCTCGATCTCCTGCGCCGTCGGCGGCTGGCCGATCCCGTACCACCACGCGCAGGGCGCGAGCGGCTTCGGCGGCGGGGCCGCGAGGTCCTGCGCCGAACTGGCGACGCAGCCGGCCAGGCAGCCGGCCAGGCAGCCGGCCAGCAGCACGAACGCGGCCGTCCAGCACGCCACCGGGTGGTGGCGCATCAGCGTTGCCTTCGGCACAGCAGTTCTCCCACCGTGAGGATGATGATCTTGACGTCGAGCCACAACGACCAGTTCGCGATGTAGTAGTTGTCGTAGCGCGCCCGGTCCGCGATCGAGGTGTCGCCGCGCAGGCCGTGCACCTGCGCCAGGCCGGTCAGGCCGGTCGGCACCCGGTGCCGGGCCCAGTACAGGTCGTGGACGGCGGAGAACTCGTGCACGAACACCGGCCGCTCCGGCCGCGGGCCGACCAGCGACATGTCCCCGCGCACGACGTTCCACAGCTGCGGCAGTTCGTCCAAAGAGGACCGGCGCAGGAAGCGGCCGACCGGGCCGACGCGGTGGTCGCCCACGACCGACCAGCGGGTCTGCGAATCGTCGACGGCGGCCTGCCGCACGCTGCGCAGCTTGTAGAGCACGAACGTGCCGCCGTCCATCCCGACGCGCACCTGCCGGAAGAAGACCGGGAACCCGCTCTCCGCCGCGACGGCGAGCGCGCAGACCGCGATGACCGGCGCGAGGACGACGAGCGCGGCCGCGGCCAGCGCCGTCTCGACGGCGCGCTTGACCCACCAGCTCGGCCGCCGGGTCGGCGCGCCGCCCAGCCACACCAGCGGATAGCTGCGGAGCCGGTCGACGCCCGGCCCGTCCGGGCAGAGCTCGAACAGGTGCGGCAGCACCAGGGTGACGCACCCGAGGCGGTGCGCGGTGATGGCGGCGTCGACGATCGCGCTTTCGCGGTCGTCGGCCGGAGCGAGGATCACCGTGCCCGCGCGCAGCCGGGCGATGGCCCCGGCGAGGTCGCCGTCGATCCGCTCGACCGGCAGGCCGGGCGGCACCGCCTCCGGGCCGGACGCCGCGACGCCGACCGGCAGCAGCCCGAACTCGGGGTGCTCCAGCATGGTGCGGACCAGTTCGCCGCCGATCCGGCCGGCCCCCACCACGACGGCCCGGTCGCAGCGCCGCAGCCGGCGCCGTCCCCACCGGCCGAACGCGAACACCGCCGGCCGGGCCGCTTCGCTGAGCACGGCGAAGCAGAGGACCAGCTCCTGCATCCGCGCCGTGGCGTCGCCGTCCATCCCGGCCAGCAGGCCGAAGCCGGTGACGAGCGCGAACGCCAGCGCGGTGGCGGTGACCGAGCGCGGCAGGTCCTGCAGCCAGGAGAGCCAGAGGCGGCGGCGGTGGACGCGGCCGGCCACCCGGGCGCCCGCGAGGGCCGCCGCGGTCACCGCCGCGCACGCCGGGCCGGGCCCGGTCCGCAGCACCGCGGCCAGCCAGGCGGCGCCGTCGACGGCGACGAGCAGCACGGCCACGGCGTTGATCCGGGCGAGCAGCGGGCGGGCGCGGACGGCGTCTCGCGGCCGGTCGCCCGGCCGGATCCGCCGCTGCGCCGGCACCGCTTCGGTGACGATCGTGTCTCTGAGTTCAGTCACCGGTCTCGACCTCTGCTTGACATGAGGATTCCATTCTCGCTTTCTTCACGACTCAGCCATTCGAGGCAACACCGGCACGATCGGGTGATTTTTTCCTTGAAAGCCCAGAAATGCACTCGATCGGGGCGTCCAGCGAACCCGATCCGGTGATTTCAGGAAACACCAAGTAGTTCCGATGACGCGCATCCTTCCGGGGGACTTCCGGGGCCACTAAAGAAACCACACAACATAGCCGAATAGGACTGGACGGCCGCACCAAACCCGAGTCCGGACGGGTGACGGCCCAAATACGAGGACTACCAGACGAGGGGAACCGTGGCGCTCGAAGAAACCACC
This sequence comes from Amycolatopsis sp. NPDC051716, assembly GCF_040681595.1. NCBI lineage: Bacteria > Bacillati > Actinomycetota > Actinomycetes > Pseudonocardiales > Pseudonocardiaceae > Amycolatopsis > Amycolatopsis sp. NPDC051716. The sequence continues at coordinate 178,809 of NZ_JBFAZA010000019.1, forward strand.
CTGGCCACACTGTCCGAACCGGACCGCGGCGGTCCGGATCCCACCGAGGCACGGACCGGCGGGCGGGCGCACGTCGTGCTGCCCGCGTTCAACGAAGAAGCGTCCCTGCCGCCGCTGCTGCGCCGGCTCGCCGACGTGGCCCGCACCGAGCAGGTCACCGTCTGGGTCGTCGACGACGGTTCCGCCGACGCCACGGTCGCCGTGGCCGAGGCGGGCTACGGCGGGCTCGACGTCCGCGTCGTGCGGCACGTGGTGAACCTCGGGCTCGGCCGCGCGGTGCAGTCGGGGCTGCGGGCGGCGCTGGAGGACGCCGGTCCCGACGACGTCGTCGTCGTGATGGACGCCGACGACACGCACGACCCGGAACTGATCCGCGCGCTGCAGGCGGAGATCACCGCCGGCGCGGACGTCGCCATCTGCTCCCGGTTCGTCCCGGGCGGCGACGACCGGACCGCCCCCTTCGGGCGGCGGCTGCTCTCCCGTGGCGCGGCGCAGCTGTTCCACCGCACCCTCGACGTCGACGGCGTCCGGGACTTCACCAGCGGCTACCGCGCCTACCGCGCGTCGCTGCTGGCCCGCGCCTCCGCCCACTGGGGCGAGCGGCTCATCGAAGAGCAGGGCTTCGCCTGCATGGTGGAGCTGCTGCTCAAGCTGCGCCACTGCCGCCCGGTGATCACCGAGGTCCCGCTGGCCCTGCGGTACGACCGCAAGCAGGGACCCAGCAAGCTGAAGCTGCGGCGGACCGTCGTGCAATACCTGAAACTGCTCGTGCGCGACCGGCTGAGCCCGGCGCCCTACCGGAAGCTGTGACCCGGTGACCCATCCCGACTCCCCGCACGTCGCCGTGATCGGCGGCGGCATCTGCGGCCTCGCCGCCGCCCACCGCCTCGTCCGCCGCGGCACCCGCGTGACGCTGCTGGAAAGCAGCGACCAGCTCGGCGGCCTCGGCACCTTCTTCGCCCACGGCGACCAGTGGGTCGAGCGCTTCTACCACTGCATCATGCCGTCCGACGCGAGCCTGCTGGCGCTGCTGGGCGAACTGGGTCTCCGGGACGCGGTGCGGTGGCGCGAAACGACGATGGGCATGGTCGTCGAGGGCCGCCGCCACCCGTTCAACTCCCCGCTCGACCTGCTCCGCTTCTCCCCGCTGCGGCTGCACGACCGCGTTCGCTTCGGCGTGGTTTCGCTGCTGTTGCGCCGGTTGGGGCGGGGCCGCGACCTCGACACGCTGCGCACCGAGGACTGGCTGCGCGGGCTCTACGGCGACGTCGTCTGGGAGCGGCTCTTCGCGCCGATGTTCGGCTCGAAGTTCGGGCCGTCCTTCGGGGACGTTCCGGCGTTGTACCTGTGGCAGCGGCTCGGCCGCGAGCGCAACGTCGCCACCCGCGGTTATCCGGACGGCGGCTACAAGACGATCATCGACGGGCTGCGGACATCGATCGAGGGGGCCGGCGGGGTGGTGCGGACAGCCACCCCCGTCCGCCGGCTGCACAGCACCGGCGGCCGCTCGGTCCTCACCCTGACCGGCGGCGAGGTCCTCGACGCCGACCACGTGATCTCCACCGTGCCGCTGCCCCTGCTGCGGCGCATCGCCGACGACGCGCTCGCCGCCCGGCTACCGGTGACCGATCTGCCCTACCAGGGCGTGGTCACCGGCGTGTTCTTCCTCCGGCAGCCGGTCACCGAGCACTACTGGACCCCGGTGCTGCACTCGGGCACGGAGTTCGACGGGGTCGTCGCGATGTCCGCGCTCGCCGGCCCGCGCGACGGCCGCCACCTCGTGTACGTCATGCACTACACCGACCGCGACTCGCAGCTGTACCTCGACGACGACACCGCGATCGCGGCCCGCTGGTCGGCGCAGCTGCGCGGGCTGTACCCGGAGCTCGGTGCCGACGGCATCGAAGAGGTGCGGGTGTTCAAGGCGCCGTTCGTGGAACCGGTGTACCCGCTGGGGTACCTGGCCGCGCGGCCACCGGTGACCGTGGACGGCACCGGCCTCCTGCTGGCCACCACCGCCCACGTCTACCCGGACGTGACGAGCTGGAACTCGAGCGTCGCCTTGGCGAACGACGTCGTCGCCCTGGTGGCGGATCAGCCCGCGGTCACCGAACCGGCCCGCTGATCGAGGAGGGCGCCGAGCGCCGTCACGATCCGGGCGGAGGCGGACCCGTCGCCGTACGGTGACGGGAGGTGGCGGAGGCGCTCGCGGTGGCCGGCCACGTCGTCGAGCCACCGCGCCACCTCCGGGCCGATCCCGGGCCCCGGCAGCACCCGCGTGCCGAACGTGCCGGCGATCTCGGGGCGCTCGGTGCTGCGCCGGACCACGACCACCGGTCGCTTGAGGACACTCGCTTCCTCCTGGATGCCACCGGAATCCGAGACGATCACCGCCGCCTCGGCGGCGAGCGCGAGGAACGCCGGGTAGGCCTGGGGTTCCAGCTCGACCAGCGGCTCGAGCAGGTGCCGCAGGCCGGCTTGCTCGACGCTCTTGGCCGTGCGGGGGTGCAGCGGGAACACCACCGGCAGCGGCAGGCGGCCCAGTTCGCGCAGGATCACCGCGAGCCGGCCGGCGTCGTCGACGTTCTCCGGGCGGTGGATCGTGGCCAGCACGAACCGGTCCCGCTCCAGGCCGCGGGCGGCCAGCACCGCCCGCCGGTCTTCGGCGGACGGGAGCGCGGCCTGCAGTGCTTCGACGACGGTGTTGCCGGTGACGGCGATCCGTTCGTCAGGCACGTTTTCGGCCAGGAGGTGGGCGCGGTTGAGCTCGGTCGGCGCGCAGCACAGGTCGGCGAGGTGGTCGATCAGCACGCGGTTGTGCTCCTCGGGCATCGCCCGGTCGTGGCTGCGCAACCCGGCTTCGACGTGCACCAGCGGCAGATCGTGCGCGTTGGCCGCCAGCGCGCCGGCGAGCGCGGACGTCGTGTCGCCCTGGACGACCACCACCCGGCCGGGCCGCTCCGCCAGGACCTCGTCGACCGCGCTGACCGTCCGGCCGAGCTGGCCGCCGCGGCGGCCGGCGCCCACGCCGAGTTCGTGGAACCGGTCGGACGGCGGCAGGTCCGCGCGGATGCGCGCGTACAGCGAGCGGTCGTAGTGCTGTCCCGTGTAGACGACGGCACACTCGTCGCCGAACACCCGCATCAGCGGGGCGAGCTTGATCAGTTCCGGCCGCGTGCCGCAGACCAGCGTGATCCCGCCCGTTCCGGCGGGCCGCACCGCCGGGGAGCTCCCGGTGGCGGCACGGAAATCTGCGGTGGTCGTCGACATGCGGTGCGGTCCTTTCGGGCGGTGAGTTCGCCGCACGCTACTCACCGGAACCGCGAAACCGGGCGCGACTCAGTCGATCGTGTGACGACGCGGTGTCGCACCGGGGAATTGCGGACGCCCTAAGATGGGGCCGATCGGAATACCGGACAGGACGGCCCGCTCTTGCTGAAGAAATTCGCGGTACTGGCGCTCGTGGCGCTTTCGGCCACCGTTTCCGCCTCCGCTCCCCGTGCCGACGCCGCCCCGAACCTCCTGCTCCCCGACCTCCGCCAGGCCGTGCCGGGGTGCGCCGGCGGCAGTTCCGGCGAACTCCCGCTGTGCACCGCCTGGGACGTGTGCCCGGTGGTCGACCCGGCCGCCCCCAACGGCCGCTGCGTCACGCCGTCGGTGGCGAAGGCCGTCCGGTTGCGGTTCACCAGCGCGGAGGAGAACGTCGGCGACGGGCCGCTGCTGCTGTACGGCCGCCGCGACAGCACGAAGCAGGACAACATGACGGTCCGGCAGGCGCTGCGCAACGGCACGGACGGCTCGATCCCGGGCAGCTACGCGGCGGCGCAGCGCGCCACCGGGGCCTTCACGTACTACGAGCCGGCTCTCGCCCACCAGCACTGGCACCTGATGAACTTCGAGCACTTCGCGCTGGTGTCCCGGCAGGGCGAGACGGTGGTCACCGACCGCAAGAACGGCTTCTGCCTCGGCGACCGCTTCCGGGTCCACGACGTCGACCGGCTGAAGAACGTGCCGGGCGACACGGGCGCAGACGCCGACCTCGCCGAAAAACTGCGCGGCAACATGTGCCGCCATCACGAACCCACGGCACTCGAGGTGCTCGAGGGGATTTCGGTCGGCGCGGGCGACGATTACAAGTACTCGGTGGACTTCCAGTGGCTGGACATCACCCACGTCCCGACGGGCACGTACGACCTGGTGAACACGGTCAACGCCGACCGGACGCTGCTGGAGACGAACTACGGCAACAACTCTTCGGCCGTGGCCCTGGCCATCGCGTGGCCGCTGGGGATGCCGGGATCGGACGGGACGATCCCGGCCGCGCCGGTGGTCAAGCTGCTGCGCAGCTGCCCGGGACAGCCCCGCTGCGCCTGAGCCGCCGGTCGTGCGGGATGCCGGTGGCGTCGGTGTTCAAGTGACGCTTGAAGCCGAGCTTGCGCCGGTCAACCGGGCTCGGCCCGGTGAGGGCGCGCGGGTGAGTGGAGTCGACCAACACGGCGGTCAGGCCGGTCGCGCCGGTGGTCAAACAGCTGCCCGGGACGGCCCCGATGCGCCTGAGCCGCCGGCCGTGCGGCTGGACGCCGCCGCCGCGCTCGAAGGCTCTGGGGCTCGGGCGGCCGGTTCGCGATGCTCGGCGGGCTGGGAGCCCGCGGCCTGCGCCGTTGGGGCGCCGCCCCCGATTTCCACGCTACCGGAAGGCACCGACAGTTTGCCGCGGCCTCCGGAAGCCGCCAGCCGTCGCCGGCCGGGTGAGCCGCCGCAGGCGGGGTGAGCCGCCGCGGCCAGCCGACCGCCCCACCTAGTAGCGTGTCGCGGCTAACTCTTGGGGTATAGGTGGCGGAGTTTGACGCGTGCGTCGTCGGTGGTGAACTGCCAGCGGACCTTGCGTTGCTC
>NZ_JBFAZA010000020.1:0-174311 GCF_040681595.1 Amycolatopsis sp. NPDC051716
CAGGTCGCCGCCCTCGGGGCCCGCATCCTCGCCCACCTCGCTCCTGACGGCGCCGAACCCTCTGACTCCGAACCCGCCGCCCCGACCCGGGAACTCTTCCTGCGCCGCAAGCGCTCCGGGATCTGGGAGCTGAACGGCAGGTTCGATGACGAGACCGGCACTCGCGCCAGCGCCCTGCTCGATGCGCTGGCCCAACGCCGCACCGGCGACGAGGGCCCCGACCACCGAACGCTGCCTCAGCGTTACGGCGATGCTTTCTCCGACGCGGTCGACCTTGCTTTGAACTCCCCGGATCTGCCCATGCAGGCCGGAGAACGAGCCCACGTGATGGTCGCGGTGTCGCTAGCCGACCTCAAGACCGGCGTCGGGACAGCCACCCTCGGCGACACCGGCGAAATGACCGCCGCCGAAGCCCGGATACACGCCTGCGACAGCATGCTCATCCCCGCCGTCCTGGGCGACAAGAGCGAACCCCTCAACCTCGGCCGCCTCCGCCGCCTCATCTCCGCCGGCCTCCGCCGCGCCCTGTACCTACGCGACCGCGGCTGCGCCTTCCCCGGCTGCCACCGACCACCACGACACTGCCAAGGCCACCACATCCGCCACTGGGCCGACGGAGGACCCACCGACCTCACCAACCTGGTCCTGATGTGCGCCCACCACCACCGACTCCTGCACCGCTCCGGCTGGGAAGTCCACATCGCCCTCGACGGCCTGCCGGAGTTCCTGCCACCGGTGTTCATCGACAGGCGCCGAAAACCCAGACGTAACAACATCCACGAACCGCTGCCATTCGCAGCCTGAACACGGGAAAGGCCCGCAGCCACACGGCTGCGGGCCCACACCCACGCCCACTGCGAAGAGATCCGTGGCCAGAAACACCGCCAACGGCAACCCCGCCCACAAGCGAGGCACACCGCCGAAGAGCCCATGCCCGACGAGCACTATCAACGGCGCCCCCCTCAACCCCCGCAGGCAAAAGGATCTGAACCGCACGACCCGACTTACCCGGGCGTCACGAGGACTCGGCAGGTTGTCACGCAGGCCGTGCGCATCGCCTAGACCAACCGCGGGAAGGTCCGAGCCCAGCAAGTTCCGTCTTGAACAGCGGCTCCACCCCGTACCCCACGGGCCAAGCCTGCGCGCCCCACACCAACCGCGAAAGGCCCGCGCCCAGCTAACTCTGACAGCGGCTCCACCCCACAGCCGAAGCCCGCGCCCAGCAAGTTCCGCCAACGGTCCGCCACCCAGCCCGGCGACTCGAGGGCCCGCACCCAGCCGACCCACCGGCCATCCGGCAACCAAGGCCAGGCCATGTCGTGCCCGCACCCGCCGGCGCTGCCGTCACCAGCCCCGGCACCACTCCGCCGGAGAACCGGCGGCATACCGGAGTCCCTCCAGCCGACGATCGCCGAAGCCCACTCGCGTGACCAGCCGAAAGCCCACCAACAGCAGCGAAACCGCCGCGATTACCTCGGCCTGCGCCGCCAAAGAGCAGTCACCGCTGCCAGTGCTCGGGCTCCCGGAGATGGAACCTGGACCGCCACCTCGGGGCCGGTTCGGCGGCGCATCCGGTAGGCCAGCTCCAGTACTTCGAGATCTTCGGGGCGGCGGCGACCGCGGACATCCGGCCGCAGCATCAGCTCCCCCACCGAGACGCGGCTGCCACTGGCACGGTGCGCCGTGCGCGCCATCGAGAACCTCCGCTGCTTTCGCCGACCCGGGCTCCGCGATTCTATGAATTTGATTCGGGTTCGTCACCTTACTCGCGAGTTGTGTCCGATGCGTGTCTGCCGCGCGTTAGCCTCGGACCATGATCACCATCGGGGGCCTGACCGAAAATGACCGTCCTGCCTGGGAAAACCTGTTCGCCGGCTACAACACGTTCTACGGCAGGACCCTCGCGCCGGAACTGGTTGACCGGGCGTGGCGGGAGTTCGCCCGTGGGGAACGGATGCACGCCCTCGGCGCGTGGGACGACGGCGAACTCGTCGGCATCGTCCACTTCCTCACGCACGCCAGCACCACCTCCGCCGACGTCTGCTACCTGCAGGATCTCTTCACCGATACCCAAGCCCGCGGGCGCGGGGCCGGGCGCGCCCTGATCGAGGCCGTTGCCGGGTGGGCGCGAGCGCGGGGGTGCGTGCGCCTCTACTGGCACACCCAAACCTCGAACACGACCGCCCGGCGGCTCTATGACCAGGTCGCGCTCGACAAGGGCTTCATGCAGTACCAGATTCCGCTCGGCACCTGACCTCAGCGGCGGTGACGGCCACCGCCGCCGCATCCGTGGTGGTGCTCGCCGAAGGAGAAGCCGGCCGGGCGGCGGGCGCCCCACATCGCCGGCCAGTCCGGGGTTCCCGGGCGGCCGCGCGACCAAAGCGGAATTTCCGGGGTCTCGTGGCGCACCGGCGCCGCCTGCTCCGGCGGGTTCGGCTTCGCCTTCACCGGGGCCTTGACCTTGTCGACGATCTTCACCGCCCGGGCCAACGTTCCGCGGTGCCCCGCCGGGGCGACGGAATCCGATTCAGGATCGACGGCTGCCGGGGAAATTCCGTCCGGCGAGGGTGGCGGTGTTACGGATTCCGGAGCCACCGGAGCCGTGGGCGGCGGCGCGTGTTTGGCCGGCGGCACGACGACGTCCGCCGGCAGCGGGACCAGCGCCACCGCCGGGGGTTCCAAGCCGACCGGCGGCCAGGCCGCGCCCAGGTCGCGCGAGGACGGCATCGACACCGCCGCGCTGACCCCGCCCGTCAGCGCCAGCGCCCCCGCGACCACGGACAACATCCGCAACCGCGTCAGCGAACGCAAGACCTGCGGCTTCTCCCGGTGACGCGCCACCCGCGGGAACACCACGGTGTCCTCGTCGCGGTAACGATCAAGGGGTGCGTCGGACCGGACCAGCAGCTCGGCGACGGTGACCACCTCGCGGCGCGGAGCCCTACGTGCCATCAAACCCTCCACCTGGGCCGTCCGAACGGGCGGCAACGCGTCCGGACGGCCGATCATAGGAACGCTTCAAGGCCGTGTAAAGGCTCGCTCACCCAAGCCGGCCGCCACCGTCCACATGCAGCACCGAACCCGTGACGAACGGGTTCGCCAAGAGGTGCAGCGTGGCGGCCGAAACGTCCTCGGGCCGGCCCACCCGGCGGGCCGGATTCGCGTCCGCGGTCCGGCGGAAGAATTCCGCCTTCGCCTCGCCGAGCCCGTCCCACGCACCCGAGTCGACGATGCCCGGGGAAATCGCGTTGACCCGGACCGGCGCGAGAGCCACGGCGAGCGCTTCGGCGAGGAACACGACCGCGCCGTTCGTGGTCGCCATGACCGTCCTTTCCGGCGCCGGGCGCCAGGCGGCGACGCCGGAGAACAACACCATGGCCCCACCTTCGCGGAATCGCGGTGCGAAGTGCTTGGCGAGCATCAGGGGACCGACCACTTTGGCGTCGAAGGCCCGCGCGACGGCGGCCCGCTCCAGCGTCGCGACCGGGCCGTTCGCCGGCGCCGCGGCGAGCGAGACCACGAAGTCCACTTCGCCCACTTCTTCGGCAAGCGCTTTCAACGACGATTCCTCCCCGAGATCCGCGAACGCGGCCCGGACACCCCGCTCCACCAGCACTGCCGGATGGCGGCCGGCCCAGATCACTTCCGCGCCCGCCGCGCCCGCGTCCACCGCGATCCGCCGGGCGATGCCCGAGCCGCCGCCCACGATGACCAGCCGCTTTCCCTCGAACGACATTTCCGTGCTCCTTTCGTCTCGCACACGGCGTTCAGCGCCGGGCGGCCCCGGAACAATCCCGTCGCGATCCGAAGGTTTTCGATTGTTGCGATAGAATTCGCGAATGCCGACGCTGCGCGCGCTCGAATGCCTGGTCGCGGTCCTGGACGCGGGCTCGATCACCGAGGCGGCCGCCCGGCTGCACCTGTCGCAGCCCGCGCTGTCCCACCAGATCGGCGCGCTCGAACGGGAATTGGGGACGCCGGTGCTGGAACGGCTGCCCCGCGGGGTCCGCCCCACCGCGGCCGGGCGGGCGGTGCTCGCGGACGCGCGGGCGGCGCTGGCCGCCGCCGAACGGGTGGTCCGGACCGGCCGTGCGGTGGCCGCGGGCGGCGAAGGCACCCTGCGCGTCGCGTGCGCGGAGAGCATGACCGCCGGGCTGCTCGCCCCCGTCCTGCGCGCCTGGCACCGCCACCGGCCGGAAGTGCTGCTCACGCTGACCGAGACCACGAGTGCGGACGCGCTGGCCGAAGCACTGGAAACGGGCAAAGCGGACATCGCGGTCGGGCCACGGCCGAGCCGCTGGACCGGGTCCGCCGAGGTGGTGGGGCGCGAGGAGATCGTCGTGGCCCTGGCCGCGGACCACCCGCTCGCTGCCCGGGCGGGCGTCCCGATGACCGCCCTCGCGGGCATTCCGGTGGTGCACTACCACCGGGACAATGGTCTCGGAGGCTGGCTCGATCAGGAGGCTGCGCGTTGCGGGACGGTGCTGGACGCGGTGATGCGGACGAAACAGGCGGCGACCGCGGCTCAGCTGGCCGCGGCGGGGCTCGGGGTGGCACTGGTCCCGACCACCGCGCTGACTCGGACCTTCCCGGGGGCGCTGCGTCGGCTGAAGCCCCCGCTGCACCGGGACGTCGTCACGTTCACCGCGACGCCGTCGGATCCGCTCGTGCGGCGTTTTTCCGCGGACGTGACGCACCGCGGGCTCACCGTGCCGGGTGTCCTGTCGGACAAACTGTCCGCAGCGCCCCGTTAAGTCCTGGTGAATCTGACAGATTTCCTACGAAGGTTTTGTGCCATCCAGACGAACTTCTCCATCCAGGGTCGATTTGGCTGTGGCATTCGCCAAAGTTTGGTTCCATCGGATAGCTTGCTCCTACCGGTCAGTACCGGTGGGTGAGGCCGATCGGGTGAGGCGATCAGCGACAGATCGAGGGAAGCGGGGACGACCATGCCCAAGCACCGGCCACGTCGAACGAGCGCGCGTTCGGTCCGCCGGGCCGCGGCCGCGCTCGCGGGTGGGGCGCTCGTCGTGCTGCCGACGCTGACCACGGGCCTGCCCGCGCCGGTCGTCGTGGCCAACGCCGGGGACACCCAGCCGGACCAGGCCATCGCCGCCGCTCCGCGGCCGCAGCAGCCGAACATCGTCATGCCGCCGATCGCGGTCGACGGCAGCCTGCCCCAGCCGCCGCTGCCCGAACCGCTGGTCGTGCCCGGCGGGCGGGCCGGCTCCGCCGGCATCTCCGGATCGCTCGGCATCCCGGGGAGCATGCTCAAGGCGTACAAGAACGCCGCGGACATCCTCGCCAAGGAACAGCCGAACTGCCACCTCGACTGGGCGCTGATCGCCAGCATCGGCCGGATCGAGTCGAACCACGCCCGCGGCGGGTACGTCAACGCCAACGGCGACACGCTGGAGCCGATCCTCGGCCCGGTGCTCAACGGCGCGGGCGCGTTCGCCGCGATCGCGGACACCGACGGCGGCAAGTACGACGGCGACACCGTGTGGGACCGCGCGGTCGGCCCGACGCAGTTCATCCCGTCGACGTGGCGCGGCTACGCCTCCGACGGCAACGGCGACGGCGTGTCGAACCCGAACAACATCTACGACGAGACGCTGGCCACCGCGCGCTACCTGTGCTCGGGCGGCCTCGACCTCTCCACCGACGCGGGCCAGCGGATCGCCGTGCGCCGCTACAACAACTCACAGTCCTATGTGGACACCGTGCTGGCCTGGGCGTCGGCCTACCGCGGTGGGGTGGCCCAGCTGCCCGACAGCCAGGTGCCGATCGGCGTGCCGAACGCGCCGGACGCCGCCGCGGCCGGATCCCCGGTCGGCGTCCCGGCGCCGCCCGCGCCGCCGGTCGACAGCCCGCTGACGGAGACCCCGGGCACCACGACGCCGACGACGCCGGCCTCGCCGGACCCGGCCACCCCGACCACGCCGACGTCCCCGGCGCCGACCACGCCGACGTCCTCGGACCCGGTCACGCCGCCCTCGACGGACCCGACCACGCCGCCGCCGGCCACGACCAGCAGCACCACCACCCCGCCGCCGTCGTCGACGGCCGCCGCCCCGGCCGACTCGACGGACGCCCCCACCTCGACCACCTCGACCAGTTCGGCCGGGTGAACAGGTGGAGCCGTTCCTGGTGCACATCCGCTGCGACACCGACGGCTACACCCATGCCGTCACCGAAGAGGAGTTCGCGGCGGGCCGGCACGAGGGGCGGTTCCGGGCGGTGTGCGGGCACGTCGTGCTGGCGGCGCCGATGATCGAAGAACCCGGCCGGTTCGACCCGGTCTGCCGGGACGTCCTGCGGGCCGGGACGGCGCAGCCGGCTTCGGTGCCCCAGCAGGAGCGACGCCGGCTGCGGTGGCGCAGCCGGCGCTAGTCCACCAGGGCCTGGATGCCGTCGAGCATCCGGTTCAGGCCGAACTCGTACGCGGTGTCGCCCTGCGCCTTGGCGCTCTGGTCGAAGCCCCCGCCGAGCCAGATGCGGTTCATCGCCGGGTGCGCGTCGACGACGAAGTAGTTTTCCCAGAACGATGACCGCTGGTGCCACCACGCCTCGGTCGACTGGCCGGTGCTGCGCTCCAGCCGGGTGTTCTCCGCACCGAGTGCGGCGTTCGCGTCGACGTACGTGCCGATCCCGTTGGCCGCCGCGACGGCCTGCCGCGGCGGCAGCCCGAGCGCGTCCATGATCGACAGCAGGTACTCCTGGCCCGCCAGCTGGCCGGGGCCCAGCGGCGGCCGGACGCGCGAGACCTCGCACAGCCACGGGTGGTCGCGGTAGACCTGCCGGGTCCGCTCGGCGTAGAGCGCCACCTGCTCGCGCCAGTCCCCGCGGCGTGGCTCGCCCGGCCCGGGCAGCCGGCGCCCGACGAGCACGTCGTCGACCATGAGGTCCACCAGCTCCGCCTTGCCCGGCACGTAGGTGTAGAGCGTCATCGTGCCGGCGCCGAGCTCCTTGGCGACGCGGTGCATCGACGCGGCGGCGAGCCCGTCGGCGTCCGCGACCGCGATCGCGGCGGCGACGACCCGCTCGATCGTCAGCGTCGGGCGGCGGCCCCTGGTCGGTTCGGCACCGCCGCCGCGGGTGCGCCAGAGCAGCGCGAGCGTCCGGTCGACGTCCTCGGCGCCACTGCGTTCGACGGTCATGCGGTCCCCTCGCTCGTCATCCGGACATTACCCTGGAGAGTGGACGGAGGGGGTGCGAGGAGATGAGCAGGCGCAAACCACCGAAGGTGTCCTTCCGCTGGTGGGTCGACCGGCAGATCGCCGAAGCGCGCGAGCGCGGCGAGTTCGACGACCTGCCCGGCACCGGCAAGCCGCTGCCCAAGCCCACCGGCAACGACGCCGTGACCGACTGGGTGCTCCGCGAAGTCCAGAAGGGCGGCCACGACACGACGGTGCTGCTGCCGCCGTCGCTCGCGCTCAAGCGGGAAGTCCAGGACCTGCCGGGGAAGCTCGCCGCCGAGCGCACCGAACGGCGGGTGCGGGAGCTCGTCGAGGACCTCAACGAGCGGATCCGCCAGGCCTACCTCAACCACCTCTCCGGTCCCCCGCTCACGGTGGCGCTGGTGGACGTCGAAGAGGCGGTCGAGGACTGGCGGCGGTCACGAGCCGCGTCGTAGCAACGCCCGTTCCGCCGCGCTCCACGCCGTGGTGGTGAGCAGGTAGATCCCGGCGGCCTGCGGGACGACGAGCGTGGCGAGCACGGTGCCGTAGGGCAGCAGCCGTAGCAGCTTCCCGCCCGGGGCGTCCACGGTGGCCGGCTGGCTGCGCACCGAGAACCAGGCGACGACGGCGAGCCCGGCCGCGATCACGAACACGAGCGGGCTGCCGGCCAGGCCGTGCGCGCCCAGCGGCGTCCCGAGCAGGGTCGCGCCGAGCAGCGAGTTGGGTTCGCCGCCGATCGTGGCCGTGGTGAACAGCCGGTACATGACCGTGAAGAACGGCAGCTGCAGCAGCATCGGCAGGCAGCCGACGAACAGGGACGTTCCGGACTCCTGCTGCAGCTTCGTCATCTCCGCGGCCAGCTTTTCCCGGTCACGGCCGTGCTTTTCCCGCAAGGCCTGGATCTCGGGCAGCAGGGCGGTTCGCGCTCGTTCGCCGCGGGCGGCCGACCGGGCGAGCGGGTGCAGCAGCAGCCGCACGCCGAGGGTGAACACGACGATGGCCAGCGCCGTCGAGAGGGGGCCGGTGAGCACGTGGATCAGGTGGTACGCGCCTTCGACGGGCACGTCGAGAAAGCCGAACATGGGCAGCACTCCGCTTGAGTGGAAGAGGTGGGGTGAGCGGAATGGCTGCGCTGAAGTGGTTCCTACGCAGCCGTGCTGCGGGAACCGGGTGCTCGTGGGCGGCTTCGGCCCGGCCGGCCCGGGTCGCGGAGGCGGATCGACTCGGCACGCCGGGCCCGGCGGCGCAACGCCGTGGCGCGGCTGCGCACCGGCGCCGACCACATCGCGAGCTCGGCGCGGTGTGTGCTGCCGGCCAGCAGGACGACCAGGAGGCTCGCGGCCGCGAGGGAGGCGAAGGCGACCAGCGCGGCCGGGCTGACCAGCGCGGGGAACGCCAGCTCGAGCAACGTGTGCACGGCGTCCCCCCTTCCTTCCCCCACCAGAGTAGCGAAAACGCTAACAGCCCGATGGGCTGTAACCTGGTTCGATGAGAGGCCGATGGGTCGTGCCGGTCCTGGCACTGCTGCTGCTGTTCACCGTTCCGTGGTGGACGCTGGTGCTGGCGCCGGACTGGGGTACCGCGGGGACGATCGCCGGGACGGCGGTGTTCGTGCTGGGCCTGGTGACGATGCCGGTCGCGATGGTCCGCGGCCACGGGCGCCGCCAGCGCGACGGCGCCGCCCGCCTCGGCGACACGCTGCTCGCGGTGATCTGGGTGCTGTTCAGCTGGTCGATCCTGAGCCTGGTGCTGCGGGTCGCGCTGCTGGGCGTCGACGACCCGGCGCGGTCGCGGATCGTCGCGGGTGCGGCCGCGCTGATCGCCGCCGGGCTGCTCGTGCACGGCCACCGCGTCGCCATGCGCGTGCCGCCGGTGAAGGCGGTCGACGTCGCCGTCCCGCGGCTCGGGCCGGGGCTCGACGGCCTGCGCGTCGCGGTGCTGACCGACACCCACTTCGGGCCGATCGACCGGACGAAGTGGTCCGAGGAGGTCGTCGCGGCGGTCAACGCGCTCGAGGCGGACGTCGTCTGCCACGCCGGCGACCTCGCCGACGGCGCGGTGGCCAAGCGCCGCAAGCAGGTCGACCCGCTCGGCGGCGTCGAGGCCGGGCTCGGGCGGTTCTACATCACCGGCAACCACGAGTACTTCGGTGAGGCCCAGGCGTGGCTCGACCACATGGAAGGGCTCGGCTGGGACACCCTGCACAACCGCGCGACCCTGCTCGAGCGCGGCGGCGACCGGATCCTCTTCGCCGGCATCGACGACCCGACCGGCGCGGCGTCCGGGCTGCCCGGCCACGGTCCCGACCTGGCCGCGGCGCTGGCCGGCCGGCCCGCCGGCGTCCCGGTGGTGCTCCTCGCGCACCAGCCGAAGCAGGTCGTGCAGGCCCGCGAGGCCGGGATCGACCTGCAGATCTCCGGCCACACGCACGGCGGGCAGATCTGGCCGTTCCACCTCCTGGTGCGGTTCGACCAGCCGACGCTGTCCGGCCTGAGCCGGCACGGCGAGACCCAGCTGTACAACAGCCGCGGCACCGGCTTCTGGGGCCCGCCGTTCCGGATCTTCGCGCCCAGCGAGATCACGCTCCTCACCCTGCGTTCGGCCTGACGCCTCTGCCCTCGCGGTCTCCCGAGCTACCGACAACTTTTTTTGTCTTGACAGATCGAAGCGTCGGAGTCACGCTGTCCGCATGACGACGACCACCTCTGCCGACGGCACGAAGATCGCCTACACCCGCGCCGGGGCCGGCCCCGCGCTCGTCCTCGTCGACGGCGCGATGTGCTACCGCGGCTCGTCCCCCAACGACGCGCTGGCGAGGGAGCTGGCCGCGCACTTCACCGTGTACACCTACGACCGGCGCGGCCGGGGCGAAAGCGGCGACACCGGGCCGTACACGGTCGAACGCGAGGTCGAGGACGTCGCGACGCTCGTCAAAGAGGCGGGCGGCGAGGCGTTCCTGTTCGGCATTTCTTCCGGCGCCGCCCTGGCCCTCGAAGCGGCGCGCAGCCTCCCCGTGACGAAGCTGGCGCTGTACGAGCCGCCGTTCATCGTCGACGCCACCCGCCCCCGCGTCCCGGCCGGCTACGCGACGCGGCTCGACCAGGCGCTGAAGGAAGGCAAGCGCGGCAAGGCGGTCAAGATGTTCATGACCGAAGGCGTCGGCCTGAGCGGCGCGACCGTGACGATGATGCGGATCATGCCGTTCTGGGCGAAGCTCAAGAGGGTCGCCCACACGATCCCGTACGACACGGCGCTGGTGATCGGCCACCAGGCGGGCGAGCCCCTCCCGGCGGCCTGGCCGGAGGTGACGGTCCCGGCACTGGCGATCGACGGAGGCCGCAGCCCGGACTGGATGCGCAACGGCGTGGCGTCGCTGGCGAAGGTGCTGCCGTCGGCGGAGTACCGGACGCTGCCGGGCCAGACGCACATCGTGAAGGCGCCGGCGCTGGCTCCGGTGCTGACGGAGTTCTTCCTGGCTTAGGAGATCGTCCGGACCCACACGGACAACGGCGGGTCGGGCTCATCGGCTGAAACCGGTCCGAGCGCGCTCCACGCCACAAAGCCGGGGCTCGGATCGGCGAGGAACCCCTCGACGATCGGCCCCAGCTCGCCGCACGGCTCGTACTCCGCACCGAAGAGCAATTCGTCGGCGGCCAGGGAAGTAAGGGAAGACCTCAATGCCCCGGCCTGCCGGTCGTGCCAGACGTAGAAGGTCGCCGGCCCACGCAGGCGAGCATCGAGAGACCGCGCAACGGCTTCGAAGGCGGCGACGACGCCCTCGGCCGTCAGCCCGGTCCGCTCCTCCGGAGACGCCCCCAGCGACCAGGTGTTCTGCCGCACTTCGGCGAGGTGGTCCGCCGGCTCGAGCAGGTACTCCTCGGTGGCCAGCTCGGCGATGAAATCCAGCAGCACGGACCCATTGTGTCCGGCAGGATCGGACCCATGCGCATCCGGATCCTCGACGCCGACATCACCACCCTCGAGGTCGACGTGGTCGTCAACGCCGCCAACTCCTCGCTGCTCGGCGGTGGCGGGGTGGACGGCGCCATCCACCGCAAGGGCGGCCCCGAAATCCTGGCCGCGTGCCGGGAGCTGCGGGCCGGGCACTACGGCAAGGGCCTCAAGACCGGGCAGGCCGTTGCCACCACCGCCGGCCACCTGCCCGCGAAGTGGGTCGTGCACACCGTCGGCCCGGTGTGGTCGGCCACCGAAGACCGCTCCGGGCTCCTCGCCGACTGCCACCGCAACGCCCTGCGGGTGGCGCACGACCTCGGTGCCCGGACCGTCGCGTTCCCCGCCATCTCCACCGGCATCTACCGCTGGCCCCTCGAGCCGGCCGCGGAAATCGCCCTCAGCACCGTCTCCGCCGCCGAACCCGGCCCCATCGAAGAGGTCGTCTTCGCGCTGCGCGGCGAAGCGGCCATGGCGGCCTTTCGGGCTCGTCACAACTCCCTTGCCTGAACGATCACCGAGCGGGCAGGGTGCAGGCGTGCCCACCCGCGCCCTGGTCTTCGACTTCGACGGCACGCTCGCCGACACCGAATCCGCCGTCCTGCAGTCGTGGCAGGCCGTCTTCCGGGAACACGGCACCGAACTGCCGCTGGATGCCTGGTACGCCGTCATCGGCACCCAGCGCACCACGCCCGCCATGTTCGCCCTGCTCGCCGAGCGCGCGCCCGGGATCGACCCGGAAGCGCTGCGGCCGCGGACCCGGGCGCACGTCCTCCGGCTGCTCGAGGACCTCGGCCCCCGCGAAGGCGTGCTCGGCTACCTCGAAACCGCGCGCGCGAACGGCATCAAGCTGGCCGTCGCCTCCAGCTCGTCCGGGGCGTGGGTGAACCCGCACCTCGAACGGCTCGGCATCGACGGCTACTTCGACGCCGTCCTCACCGGGGACCTGCACAAAGCCAAGCCCGATCCCGACCTTTACCTCGCGGCCCTCGACGCACTCGGCACCGCCGCCGAAGAGGCCATCGCCTTCGAGGACACCCCGCACGGCGTCACCTCCGCCAAGGCCGCCGGGCTGACCTGCGTCGCCGTGCCGAACGCGATCACCCGGAACCTCGACTTCGGGCAGGCGGACGTCGTGCTGCCGTCGTTCACCGCCAAGCCACTCGAGGCGCTGCTCAGCCGCTGACCAGCGCCAGCAGCCGGTCCAGGAAGGGCAGCTGGCCCTTCACCAGCTTCTCCCGGGCGTCCCGCAGCGAGAACCAGGCCACCCGGTCCACCTCGGGGAACTCCTGCTGACGACCCGAGCGCGGCGGCCACTCCATCGTGAACGTCCCGGGCACCACCGCGGCCGGATCGAGGTCGGCCTCGACCGCCCACGCCGTGACGACCTTGCCGCCCGACTGCTTCACCACGCCCAGCTCGACGTACTCACCTTCGGGCGCGGGCAGCCCCAGCTCCTCCTCGAACTCCCGCCGGGCCGCCTTCTCGGGGGACTCGTCCGGGTCGAGCTCGCCCTTGGGCAGCGACCACGCGGCCGCGTCCTTCTTCGCCCAGAACGGCCCGCCCATGTGCCCGAGCAGCACTTCGACGTCTTCGCCGCGGCCACGGTAGAGCAGGAGCCCGGCACTCTGTTTGCCCGCCATGGAGACAGTCTCCCGAAACTCTTCCAAGATTTTTCCGCGAGGGTGTCGAAACCCGCCGGGGCCCGATCGACGCGTAGGCAGAAGCAAGGGAAACCCAGGGAAGGAACCCCACCATGACCGCCACCATCGCCCGCGAAACCCGCACCACCACCCCGGCCAAGACCCAGGTCACCGGCCTCGTGATCGGCGCGAGCCGGATCGTGATCTCGTTCCTGTTCGGCTTCCACGGCCTGCAGGGATTCGGGCTCTTCGGCGGCATCGACGGCCAGGGCGGCGGCGTCCCGTTCGGCTCGTTCCCCGGCTGGTGGGGCAGCGTTTTCGAGCTCGTGGGCGCCGCGCTGCTGCTCGTCGGGCTGGCGAGCAGGCCGGCCGCGATCCTGCTCTCCGGTGTGATGGCCTACGCCTACTTCACCGTGCACGCCCCGATGGGCCTGCTGCCGCTGCAGAACATGGGTGAGCCCGCCGCGGTGTACTCGTGGATCTTCCTGCTGTTCGCCGCGATCGGCCCCGGCCGCCTCGCGCTCGACAACCTCATCAAGCGCTGAGGGGCCCGGGGGCGCGGTCCGGTCAGTAACCGCCCTGGGCGGCCGCGAGGTCGGACCGCGCCATCACGTGTTCCATCAGGCTGGTCAGCACCTGCTTCGTCGAGTCGCGCTCACGGGCGTCGCACAGCAGCAGCGGGACGTCCATGCCGACGTCGAGCGCCTGCCGGACCTCCTCGGTGCCGTAGCGGTACGCGCCGTCGAAGCAGTTCACGCCGACGACGAACGGCAGGTTGCGGCGCTCGAAGAAGTCCACCGCGGCGAAGCAGCTGTCGAGCCGCCGCGTGTCGGCCAGCACGACGGCGCCGAGCGCGCCCTCGGCCAGCTCGTCCCACATGAACCAGAACCGGTCCTGGCCCGGCGTGCCGAACAGGTAGAGGATCAGGTCGGGGTTGATCGTGATGCGGCCGAAGTCGAGCGCGACCGTCGTGGTGGTCTTCTGCTCGACGCCGGACAGGTCGTCGACACCCTCGGACGCGGTGGTGATGACCTCCTCGGTCCGCAGTGGCGGCACTTCGCTCACCGAACCGACCATCGTGGTCTTGCCGACCCCGAACCCGCCGGCGATGAGTACCTTGACCGCGGTCGCGGTCAGGTTCCGCCGGGGGTCAGAGTTTCCGGATGCCATCAAGAACCGCCTGCAATACGTGTCGGTTGGGGGTTTCCTGGACCGGTGCCGCGGTACGGAACAGCACCAGGTTCTGTTCGATGAGGTCGCTCAGCATCACCTTCACCACGGGCAGCGGGAGATCGACCCGGGCGGCCACCTCGGCCACCGAGACCGGCCGCTGGCACAGCGCGATGATGCGCGCGTACTCCGGTTCGAGCATGCCCGCTTCGTGCGCGGTGCGCAGGGCGACCACGAGCGTGATGAGGTCGAGCCCGAGCGTGTCCGACCGGGTGCGGCCGCCCGTGACCGCGTAGGACCGGACCAGCGGGCCGGCCTCGTCGTCGAACCAGGCTTCGTGCCGTGCGCTCATGGCGACGTGGGCTGAACGCCGGCGCCGGTCCGCGGGGCCGAGGTGAGGACCTGGCCGACCCGCTTCACCATCAGGTTCATCTCGTACGCGACCAGCCCCATGTCCGCGTCTTCGCGGGCCAGCAGGGCGAGGCAGGCGCCCCGCCCGGCCGCCGTCACGAACAGGAACGCGTGGTCCATCTCGACCATCGTCTGGCGGACGTTGCCGCCGCCGAAGTGCCGCCCGGTGCCGCGGGCCAGGCTCTGGAACGCCGAAGCCACCGCGGACAGGTGTTCGGCGTCCTCCTCGGAAAGGTTGCCCGACCTCCCGATGAGCAGGCCGTCCGAGGACAGCACCACCGCCCGGTCCGCCCCGGCGACCCGCTTGACGAGGTCGTCCAGCAGCCAGTCGAGCTCGTGGGCGCCTGAGTTGACCATTACTCGCGCTCTCCGTACCTGTCGTCGTTCTCGGGAAACTCTTCGTCTCGGGCCCGCCGGGTGCCCTGCTGGAAGGCGGACAGCCTGCTGCGGGCGACCTCCGGGGAATCCAGCCGGACCTCTTCGCGTTCCGCGGTCGCCGGCTTATCCTCCCGCAGCTGCGGGACGAGGCTCTGCTGGCGTCGCCGCTGCGGCAGCGGCGGGCGGCCGGGCGCCTCCGGGCGGCGCGGCTGCTGCGGGCGGCTTTCGGGCGTCGCCGCGGCCCGCGGCTCCTGCGGCGGCCACACCGGCTGCTGCGCGGACGGCCGCGCCGGGCGCGAGGACCGGGCGGGCGGGGCGGGCGGCCGGACCGCGGCCACGGGCTGGGCCTGGGTCGGCTGGCTCACCGGCTCCGACACGGACCCGGCCGGGACCGGCGTCGGCGCGGACGGCGGCTGGGCGGACGGCTGGACCGGGGCCGGCGGCGGGACGGTCACCGGCGGGGCCGCCATCGGCGGCACCGGCGTCGGCGGCTGGCTCACGGCCGCGGGAGCCGTCGGGGGCGCCGGCGGGGCCGCGGGCGGCTCGGTGCGGTGCCGCGGCGGGCGGCGGACCGGCCGCTTGAGCGGCGCGACCTCGTCGTTGGCCGTCGTCTCGGGCTCGGCCAGATTGGGGACGAGCTCCGGCTTCGGCGGGGTGATCGGCTGCTCCGGCTCGATCTCGGCGAGCGGGGCGAGCAGGTCGGTGCGCACCAGGACGATGGCCCGGGTGCCGCCGTAGGCCGACTCCCGCAGGTGCACCTGGATGCCGTGCCGCGCGGCCAGCCGCGCGACCACGAACAGGCCGAGGCGGGGCTCGTCCGACAGCGCCATGATCCCGAAGTCCGGCGGATCGGCCAGCATCGTGTTGATCTCTTCGGTCTGGTCCGGCTCGAGCCCGAGGCCCTGGTCCTCGACCTCGATCACGACACCCTTGCCGACCACGTTGCCGCGGATCTCGACCCGGGACTGCGGCGGCGAGAACGCCGTCGCGTTGTCGATCAGCTCGGCGAGCAGGTGCACGAGGTCGCCGACGACCGGGCCGCGGACGGCGATCTGCGGCAGCACCGCCGCCTTGACCCTGGCGAAGTCCTCGGTCTCGGCGGACGCGCCGCGGACCAGCTCGGCGAGCCCGACCGGGTTGCGCCACTGACGGCCGGGCTGCCCGCCACCGAGGATGATCAGGTTCTCGGCGTTGCGGCGGGCGCGGGTGGAGAGGTGGTCGAGCTGGAACAGGGTGTCCAGCTGCTCCGGGTCCTCCTGCTTGCGCTCGGCCTGGTCGAGCACCTTGAGCTGGCGGTGCACGATGACCTGGCTGCGGTGGGCGATGTTGAGGAACACCGTCTTGGTGCCCTCCCGGGTCTTCGCCTCTTCGATGGCGGCCGCGATGGCGGTCTGCTGCGCCTTGTTGAACGCGTCGGCGACCTGGCCGATCTCGTCGGTGCCGTGGTCGAGGAAGTGCCCGCCCTCTTCGAGGTCGACGGGCTCGCCCGCCTGGACCCGGGCCACCAGCTCGGGCAGCCGGACCTCGGCGGCGTCGAGGGTGTCCTCGCGCAGCCGGTGCAGGCGGCCGATGAGCCGGTTCGACAGCCGGACGGCGACGAAGACCACGAAGACCGCGAACAGGACCGCGATTACGCCGGCGATCAGCGACTCGGTGAACGTCGAGTCCGCGTCGTTGATCGCGGCCTGGCTCGCGTTGGAGCTCTGGAGGATGAAGATGCCCATCAGCGCGGAACCGACCTGGCGGGCGGCGGTGCGCCACTGGTCCTGCGGCACCGGCAGCTTCGACAGGTCACCGCGCAGGAACGTGGTTTCGACCTGGTTCACCGTCTGCCACGGCTGGCTGGCCAGCAGCTCGTCGTACTTGGCCTTGACCTCGGGGATCAGCTTCGGCGCCGAGGCGTCGAGCTGGGCGTGGTAGGCACCGACCTGACCGACGTAGGTCCGGAAGTCGTCGTTGCTCAGCCCGCCCGCGGCCAGCCCGGCGGCGGCGAGCGCGTCACTGCGCTGCATCGCGTCGGCCGCGGTGAACAGCGGGATGGCGGTCAGCCGGTCGAAGGCGTTCTGGGCGCCGCGCGCGTTCTGCGCGAGCCCGGCCACGCCGTCGGTGAACTGGTCGATCATCTTGTTGTAGTAGACGAAGGCCTGGTTGATCTGCATCTGGCCGCCGTCGATGGCCTGCCGGTTCTGCGGCAGCTGCTGGTACAGCCCGAAGAACGTGGTGATGTTCTTCAGCACGCTCGGCGGGGTGTCGTCGTAGTCGGCGAAGCTGTCCTTGAGGTACTGGATCGTCTTCGCGGCGTTCTCGTCCGTCTTCGGCCGGACGGCCGCCAGCACGGCACGCTGGTTGCTCTGGCCCGCGAGCAAGCTCAGCGTGGCCTGGCGCTCCTGCTGCAGGGAGGCGAGGAAGGGGATCGACGGGGCTTCCGAGCCCCGGATGCGGTTCGTGTAGTCCCGGCCGGTGACCGCGTCGTAGATGAGGTAGCCCGCGAGGGCCACACCGACCAGCAACAGCGCGATACTGGGGACGAGCGCGATCGTGAGCACGCGCTTCCGAATCGAGGATCCCCGGTTGCGTCGAAGAGAAATCTGCTTCACCTGGGTCCGTTTTCCTTCCGGCAGTACATGGTTTCGGGTCGCCCGAGGCGTTCGACACCCGGATTCCGACCAGCCGGATCAACATCACCGTGGTCTGCTTCGCCCGCGACGACGTTAGGCAGCCCTCCAGGGCGCGTCAAGTCCGTGGCGAGAACGTGATCTTGAAACGGTGACCCCTCAACACTCGCTGCCTGCGCTTGGAAAGTCCACCACCGTAAGTCGTGACCTTCGTCGCAGGTCGACTTTCGTTCCCCGTACGGATGTGAGCACTGGGAGCGCTCCCGATCCCCGCCGCGCGTCCGGGCCGGCCTCTCTACGTACGACAGCGACGAATCGTTCGGTGACAAACATCACGGACCCGCACTCACACCTCCGCACCCCGCCTTCGTCCGGAGTGGACACCCCCGGGAAAGCGGAATGCGCAGGATCGGCGAAACGCTGCCGCGGATTCGCCGGAGACCGAGTGCGAATTCCCGGCATTCCGCATTCGCGGTCGGTTGATCACGCTGCGGTGGCCCGGTACCGGTTCCGCCGCCGCTACGGGCGCTCAGCCCGGGAACTCGTCGGCCAGCGTGTTCCAGAAGAGCAGCTCGTAGCTCTGGAACAGCCGCGCGCAGCGGTGCGCTTCGCGTTCGTCGAGCCGGTGGGCGTCGAGGCCGGCCTGGATCGCGGCGAGCGCTTGTTCTTCTATTTCCGGAACGTCCGCAGCGAAGAAGTCGAAAAACGCGCACTGCTCGTCGGTGAAGCCGTAGTGCTCCCGCATGCCGGCGGCGACGTCCCGGCAGTACCGGCCGAAGGCGGCGAAGTTGGCGAAGATCCCGGCCGCGGTCGCCGACGACTCGCCGTTCAGCGCGAGCCAGGCGACGTAGGCCGGGTAGACCTGGCAGCCGGCGCGGGGCAATTCCCGCCCGTGGTCCGGACCAGTCGCCGCGAGCAACGCGTCGAGCATCCCGTTCGCCTGCTGCTCTCCCGGCGCGAGGCCGCCGAAGAAGGTGCGCGCGTTCGGCTCGTCGGCCCGGGCGGCCAGCGCGTGGAAGCTGCGCCAGTCGCTGAGCGTGATCAGCTTCTCCTCGGCGGCGAGCGCGGCGAACACCGCACGCGGGGCCCGGCCCGCGGCGATCAGCGGCACGAGCCGGTTGTCGCCGTCGCGCGGCGCGAGTTCCGCCTGGATCTCATCGAGCAGCTTGCGCGCCGACCGCGTCATCGATTCCCCCCGGAGTCCGCCGTCCCTCGTGGAAGCGGCCCCTCCATTGAAGCGCGGTTCCGGCGCGGACGCCCGTGTACACAGTGGACAGTGGTGGAGACCTGACCGCTATGTCCGGTTCGACGGCGACGCTTGACGTGGCCGCGATTCTCTATCCCCCTGCGCCGGGAGCCCCTACAGTGTGGCCATCCGGAGTACCGAGGAGGCCAGCGTTGACCACCCCGTCCGTCGCCGAGCAGACCGAAGGCCAGACGATCCCGCGGCTGCTGCACCGCAACGCGGTCGAGTACCCGGACCTGCCGGCGATCACCTCGCTCGACATCGAAGGACAACCGACGCTGACGTGGGCGGAGTTCCGCACCGCGATCGCCGAGGTCTCCCGCGGGCTCGCCGGGCTCGGGCTCGCCGCCGGTGACCGCATGCTGATCATGGCGCCCGGCTGCCCGGACCACATCGTCGCCGACCTCGCCGCGACGCACCTGTCCGCCATCCCCTGCACCGCCTACGCCACGCTCAGCCCGGACCAGATCCGGTTCGTCGCGCGGCACAGCGCGGCACCGGTCGTGGTGCTCGGCGGGGAGAGCGAGCTGGCGCGCTGGCGGCCGGTGCTCGACGACCTGCCGGCGCTGCGGCACGTCGTCGTGATGGACGAGACCGCGATCCCCGGCGGCGACGACCGGTTCGTTTCCCTCGCCGATCTGCGCGCCCGGGGCCGGGAAGCGCTTGCCGCCGACCCCGACGTCTTCGAGCAGTCCTGGCAGGAGATCAAGCCGGACGACCCGCTGTCCATGATCTACACCTCCGGCACCACCGGTGACCCGAAGGGCGTCGTCCTTTCGCACCGCAACGCGATCCACCAGGCGTACGCGGTCACCGAGCTGCACCACCCGCCGATGCACGCGACGAACATCGCGTACCTGCCGCTGGCGCACATCGCCGAGCGCGAGCTGTCGATCTACCTGCCGATCGTCTGGGCGGGGCACGTGCACACCCTCGCCGACCCGACGGGCGTCGTCGGCGCGCTCGGCAAGGTGCACCCGCAGAGCTTCTTCGGGGTCCCGCGCGTGTGGGAGAAGATGGTCGCCGGGCTGAAGAACATGCTCGGCGGCGTCCCGGAGGACAGGCGCACCGCGCTGCTGCAGGCGAACGAGCTGCTGCAGCAGGGCTACAAGCTGCGCAGCGCCGGCCAGCCGGTGCCCGCGGACCTGGCCGAGAAGATCCGGCAGGCCGACGAAGCCGCGCTGGCGCCGGTGCGCGCCCTGCTCGGGCTCGACAAGGTGCTCGTCGCCTCCAGCGGCGCGGCCGCCATCCCGGTGGAGATCATCTACTTCCTGGCCGGGCTCGGCATCGAGATCTGCGAGGTCTGGGGCCTGTCCGAGACGACGGGCGCGGCGACGTCCAACTCCGCGGAGGCGTTCCGCGCGGGCACCGTCGGCAAGGCGGTCGAGGGCGTCGAGGTGAAGGTCGCCGAGGACGGCGAGCTGCTGGTGCGCGGGCCGATCGTGTTCCTCGGGTACCTCCAGGAGGACGGGACGATCGCCGACGCCACCGACGCGGACGGCTGGTACGCCACCGGCGACATCGGCACGATCGACGAAGACGGCTTCGTGACGATCACCGACCGCAAGAAGGAACTGATCATCACCTCGAGCGGCAAGAACATCGCGCCGACCCGCGTCGAGGGCCTGCTCAAGGAGCACCCGCTGATCGGCCAGGCGGTCGCGATCGGCGACGACCGCCCGTACGTGACGGCGCTGATCGTGCTCGACGACGAGATCGCCCCCGGCTGGGCCGCGGCGAACGGCGTCGAAGCGGCCCCCGAAGAGCTCGCCGACCACCCGGCCGTGCGGGCCGAGCTGGAACGCGCGGTCGAGTCGGCCAACAGCAGGCTCGCGCGGATCGAGCAGATCAAGCGCTACCACGTGCTCCCGAAGGCGTGGACGCCCGAATCCGGCGAGCTGACCCCGACGCTCAAGCTCAAGCGCCGGGTCATCAACGACCGGTATTCGACCGACATCGAGGCTCTCTACGCGGCGACCCGCGACCCCGAGCCGGCCGCGGGTTCCTAGGCGGTCCGGGGCGAGGTCGTCTCCGTCCACTTGCGCAGCCGCGGCGGGACGCGCTTCTCCAGGCCGTAGTTCTCCAGGTGGGCGGAGAAGACCTCGTCGAACGCCTTCTGCACGGTCTCGGTGTCCCACACCGGGCGCTCGAGGATCGGCTGCTTGAGGAACGGCTGGCCCATGACGTGCAGCTGCGGGCCGTTGCACCGGATCATCTGCCCGGTGATGCCGTCCGAACCCTCACCGAGCAGGAACAGCACGACCGGCGCGATCCGCGACGGCGTGCGGTCCGGCGGGCAGGCGCGCAGGGAGCGTTCGGACTTCCACACCATCCGGGTGTGCGCGAGCGGGCAGACGGCGTTGACGCGGATCCCGACGTCCTCGAGGTCTAGGGCCCAGGAGTAGGTCAGGGACGCGACCGCACCCTTGCTCGCCGCGTACACGCCGAGCTTGCGCTGCCCGAGCGAAGCACCCGAGGAGATGTTGACGATCGACCCGCCGGTGCCCGCGTCGACCATCGCCTTGATCGCGGCCAGGCCGGTGTTCACCACGCCGAGGACGTTGACCGCGACGAGCTCCCGCGCCTGCTCGGCGTCGTCCTCCCAGGGCAGCGCCTCGTAGTTCAGCCCCGCGTTGTTGACCAGCCCGTCGATCCCGCCGAACTCCTTGACGCACAGGTCGACGATCTCCTGCGCCTCTCCCGCCTCGGCCACGCTGTGCCCGCTCGCGACGGCGCGGCCGCCGTGCGCCCGGATGGTCTCCGCCGTCCGCTCCGCCAGCTCGGCGTCGACGTCGTTGACCACCACTGCCCCGCCCGCGCGCGCGATGTGCACCGCGAACGCTTCGCCCAGGCCCCGGCCGGCGCCGGTGACCACGACCGCCTTGCCCTCCATCAACCCGTCCATCGCTTCTCCCCGATCTGCAGCGCCGGCGGCGCGCGGTCCGTCCACCCCGGCCGGCTCACTGTCCAGTCTTGGCCCATTCGGTCCAACGCGGCATCGGCGCGACGACGAGCGGCCGCCGCCTTGCGCCGAGCGAGTCCGGTTCGATCAGCCGGACGTACCCGTGGGCCGGTCACGAGGGGGTGACTGGCTCGCATTCAGGGGACATCGGCGCGTAACCGGCGGCATACTGTGGGTGCTTCCCGGTGGTAGGCCGTGACTCCCCCGGACGGCGTCGTCACCGGAGAGGCACAATGCGACGGTCCAGGTTCACTCGATCGGGGGACGGTGGTGGTGACGAGGTGACAACGCGCGCGACACCCCGGCTCCGGGCCGTCCTGGCCAGCCGCGAGTTCCGCGCGCTGTGGTTCGCCGAGACGCAGTCGATGCTCGGTGACCAGCTGACCATCGTCGCGCTGGCCATCCTGACCTTCGACCGGACCGGGTCGCCGCTGCTGTCGGCCGTCGTCTACTCCCTGACGTTCCTGCCCGCGCTCGCCGGCGGGCTCGGCCTGTCCCAGCTCGCCGACCGGTTCCCCCGGCGCGCGGTGCTGGTGACCGGCTCGCTCGCCCAGGCCGTCCTGATCGGGCTGATGGCCCTGCCCGGGATGCCGATGGGCTGGCTGTTCGCGCTGTTCGTCCTCGCGAGGCTGGCGAACGCGCCCGGCAACGCCGCGCAGAACGCGCTCGGCCGCGAGGTCTTCACCGACGACGACGTCTACCTGCAGAGCCAGGACCTGCGCGGGATCACGAACAACACCGCGATGCTGGTCGGCCTCGCCGTCGGTGGGCTGCTGGTGACCACGATCGGGACCTCGTGGGCGCTGGCGATCGACGCGCTGACGTTCCTGGTGGCCGCCGTCGCCGTGCGGCTGCTGGTGCTGCGCCGGCCCGCCGCGGGCGACGGCGGTGCCCCGTGGTTCGGCGCCGTCCGGCAGGTTTTCGGCGACGAACGGCTGCGGGTGCTGCTCTACCTGTCCTGGCTCGTCGGCCTGGCGGTGATCCCGGAGGGCCTCGCGGCGCCGCTCGCCGCACAGCTGGGCGCGGGCGACCAGGCGGTGGGCTGGCTGCTGGCCGCCGATCCGCTGGGCTTCGTCGCCGGGACGTTCCTGCTGTCGCGGTTCGTCACGACCGAGCACCGCCGCAAGCTGCTCGGTGTGCTCGCCGCGCTGCCGCTGGCCGCGCTGGCGGCCTTCGCGCTGCGGCCGAACCTGGCGTTCGCGCTGATCCTGCTCGCGCTGGCCGGCGCGACGGGCGCGTACGTCATCACGGTGTCCGCCACGTTCATCACGTGGGTGCCGAACGACATCCGGGGCAGCGCGGGTGGGCTGTACCGGACCGGGCTGCGGGTCGCGCAGGGCGTGGGTGTCGGCGTGGGTGGGCTGGTCGCGCAGGCGCTGGGTTCCGCGCACACGACCATCGCGCTGGCGGGCGCGGTGGGACTGCTGCTGGCCGTGCCGGTGGCGTTCGCCTGGCGCCGGGTGGGCGGGGCGGAACCGCAACCGTGGCCGTCGTGAGCGCCAGGTGCCACCTCCGGGTACGGCCAAGATCATGAATGGCATTCACGGACGTCACGGGTGACAATTCGAGGGTGGTTCAGAAGTCGCGGTTGCTCATGGGGGCCACCTCCATGCGGGGAGAGTCTCGCAGAACCGTTTGCGCCGCGTTCCCGGCAGTTACTCCGGGGCCTTGGCCGATCCGTTGCTGTGGGATGGTACCCGGTTACGGAATGCGTGAACACTCTGCCAGGTACCGATGAGATTACTCAAGGCCGGGACTAGGCTGGAAAGGAGGTGACCAATTGCATCCAGGACCGGACGGGGACCCCGCCGCGCCGGGCGAACCGGGCGGCGACCAGGCGGCACGGGCGGCCGTGTCCCGAGACCACGGCGCCGCGGAACCGGACGTGACCACAGGTACGCCCGCGACCACGACCAGTGGCGCACCGGCGACCGCCCGGGTCCGCCACGCGTACTGGCCGGGCAACTGGGCGCTCTGGCGCCGCCGTCCGGTGCAGGTCGCCTTCATGCTGGCGGCCGAGGCCGTCGCGGTGGCCGTTCTCGCCGTGTCGTTCGCCCGTTCGCCGATTCCGTCCGGAAACGACTGGATCAATTTCGCGATTCTGGCCGCGGGTGCCACCGTCCACATTCAGCTGACCCAGCGCCAGGAAGAACGGCGACGCGACCGGACCAAAACGGTGCTGATCGACCTCACCGCCGTGTGGACGTTTTCCGCCGCGATGATACTGCCGGTACCGCTCATCCTTTTCGTCATTGCCGTCATCCGGTTGCAGCACTGGTTCATCGCGCGGCGGCCGGCCCACAACTTCATATTTTCGTCCATCACGCACGGCCTCGCCGGCGCACTCGCCCACCTCACCTACACGGCGCTCGGGCCGCACCTGCTCGGCCGGCCGGGGTGGGGTGACTTCCTCCGCGAGTCCGGCACCATCGTCGTCACCGGAGCCATCTACGAAGCGATCCAGATCGCGTACGTGGGCGGGGTCCTGCTGCTCGGATCCCCCGCCGGGCGCACGGTTCGTAACGTGCTGGGCAGCCCGGCCGACAACATGCTCGAAGCGATCACCATCGGCCTCGGCGCGGTGACCGCGATCCTGCTCGCCGCCGTCCCGCCGATGGTGGCGGTGATGGCCGTGGTCACCGTGGTCTTCAATCGCCTCGCGGAACTCGATCAGCTCCAGAACGACGTCCGGACGGACCCGAAAACGGGCATTCTCAACATGCGTGGCTGGTCAGAGGCGGCGGAACGGGCGCTTGAACGGACCGCTCGATCGGGTGATCAACTGGCGTTGCTGATGGTCGATCTGGACCACTTCAAGTGGATTAACGACACCTATGGACATCCGGCGGGCGACGACGTGCTGCGCACCGTTGCGCAAACGCTCGACGACGTGACCAGACCGAGCGACTTGGTCGGCCGTTTCGGCGGCGAGGAATTCCTCGTTCTGCTACCGGACATCGGCGAAGAGGCGACGTGGGACGCCGCCGAGCGCATCCGCATCGCGATCGCCAAGCTGCACATGGTGACGACGGACAAGCGCGGCGACCCGGCGACCATCGCCGACCGCACGACGTCGATCGGCGTGGCCCGCCACCCCCGCCACGGGGACACCCTCGAGCGTCTCCTCCAGTCCGCGGACGCGGCGGTCTACCTGGCGAAGGAGAACGGCCGCGACCAGGTCTGCTTCGCCCCGGACGCGGTCACGCCCCCAGCCGGACGGTGAGTTCGAGCTTGACGAGCACCTCGGCGCAGGTCCCGGCCGAGGCGGGGGCCAGCCGCACCCGCTCACCGCGGTAGCCGGCGGACTCGAGCCGCAGGACGCCCGCGCCGGGCGCCGGACGGGGGTGGCACCAGTGCCGGACGGTCCCGGTGCCGGCGTGGTCCCTGGCCAGCAGGAGGTACTCGTGGCCGAGGTCGTCGGCGACCCGGTCCAGGCCGTTCCACCACAGGGCGCGGAGGGTGAGGCCGTCGCCGTCGCGCAGCAGCTCGACGGGGGGATCGGCGTGGACGTCGACCCGGAAGCCGCGGTCGGTGACGCGGACCGAGCGGACGTGGAGGAAGGCGCTGCCGCCGGCCGGGGCGGCAGGCGGCGGGGAGACACGGTCACCCGGACCGGGCGTCCCTCCCCCACCGGCGCCGGGCAGTGGGCCGACGGCATCACCCGCACCGTCTCGCGACTCGTCCCCCGGCCGCGGCCCGGTCGCGTCCCCCGCACCACCGCCGGGCGGCGCGCCCACCGGCCCGGAGCCCGGCGCCGAGCCACCGCCCACCGGCCCACCCGCAGCACCGTCCGGCGGCAGGAGCACCTCACGCCCGCCCGCGCCGGTCTCGGCGCGCGGCAACAGCGCCGCCACCGCCAGCTCCGCCGCCAGCCGGCCGTCCTCTTCCCCGGGACGCTCCCGGACCCCGCGCAGCTCTCCTGCCAGGATCCGGTGGCCGAGTACGTCCGCCCAGGCCAGTGCCGCGGTCCGCAAGCCCGGCTCGGTGTGCAGCCGGTCGAGCAGCGGCCGCGCCCGCCGGACCTTGCCGAAAAAGGCCGCCCGCACCAGGCGAGCCGCTTCCCGGCCACCTTCGTCGGCCGCGAAGAAGCCGGTCATCGCCCGGTCCAGCGCCCGCAGCTGCGCGGCCAGCACCGCCCGGGCGACCGGGCCGGGGTGGGCGCGAGCCAGCTCCGGCGGCGCGCAGTCGCGCAGCGCACCGGCCAGCACCCGCAGCTCCGGCGTGCGCGGTTCGCGAAGCCGGGCGCCGGGGGCGAGCCGGCGCAGTGCGCGCACGGTGTTCTCCGCGGGCACGGCGAGCTCGGTCGAGCGCACTGCTGCCTCCTGGTCGCCGCGCCCCCTCTCCCCAGTCTCACCAGGACGTCCGCGCCGCGGTAGGGAAGAACGGGCAGCCGTCCGGGCAGCCTGCGGCAAACCCCCGGGGCAACCCGGCGGTTATCCCCATGTCGGCCGCCGAGCGGGGCTGGCACCCTTGAACCCATGCCGGCACCGACCGATTCGCCACGCACCCGCCGACCCTGGTCGACGTCCGGGTGGCTGCTGCTGGTCCTGCTGGTCGTCTTCGCGTTCGGGCTGATCGCCTCGCGCCCGCCGGCCCCGCCGGACCAGGGCCCGCCGACCGGTGACGTGCTGGCCGCGCAGAACGCCGTCGAGGCGCTGGTCCACCCCGGTCCGCACCCCGACGCGCTCGCCCGGCTGCCGAAGGACTTCACCGCGCTCAGCGGCGTCACCCCGGGCGCGCTGCCGGCCCGTGACGGCACGGTCCGCGCCGTGCACGTCGACGGCGGCTGCTCGACGCCGTGGGGCGACGACAACACGAAGTGGGACTACGCCGTGCCGTGCAAGGCCCACGACCTCGGCTACGACCTGCTCCGGTACGCCGACCGCAAGGGTCACCCGCTCGGCCCCGAGGTCCGGGAGGCCCTGGACGACCGCCTGTCCTACGACATGCACCACGCCTGCGACCTCAACCCGATGAACTCGGCGCTCACCTGCCGGGTCGTCGCCTCCTTCTACTCGGCCGGGCTGGTCGTCAACTCGTGGCACCAGCGCTGGGGCCCGCCGGTCGGCGACCCGATCGGCCCGATGGTCGCCGGGGTGCTGGTGATCGCCTGCCTGCTGGTCTTCCGGCTGCGCGGCTGGCTGCGGGCGCGCCGCGTGCCGCGGGCGCCCGTGCCCGCCGCCGCACCCGCGGAGATCAGCCGGTGGGCCCTGCTCGGTGCCGGCGGGGTCGTCCTGCTGCTGCTCGGCGAGTCCGTGACGGCGCTCGCGCACTGGGCCGGGGCGGCCGAGACGGCGCTGTGGCCGCTCACCTGGCTCGCCCAGCTCGCCCCGCTGATCTACTTCGCCGGCGGCCACGCCAACGCGGCCGGCTGGCGCGCCGAGCAGGAAGCCGGCGGCGGCTACCGCCACTACCTGGCCGAACGCGCGAGCCCGCTGCTGCGCCCGGCGTTGATCTTCGCGGTCGTCGCGCTGCTGACGCCGCTCGCGCTCGAACTGCTCGGCAGCCCGGCGGGGACGACGGCGACGGTGATGCGGATCGCGCTGCACCCGCTCTGGCTGCTCGGCGTCTACCTGCTGACGATCGTGTGCGCACCCCCGCTGTTGGCCCTGCACCGCCGGGCGCCGGTGCCCGCGGCCGCCGGGCTGCTCGCCCTGGTCGCCGGCGGCGAACTGGCCGCGAGCTGGTCCGGTTCGCCGCTGCCGCGCTACGTGGCGACGTTCGCCATCGCCCTGCTCGCCCAGCAGCTCGCGTTCGCGCACGCCGACGGCCTCCGCCCGGCGCGCCGGCTGCTCGCCGCGGCCGCCGCGGCCGGGGTCGCGGGCCTCCTCGGGGTGAGCGTCCTGCGGGACGGGCCACCCGTCCTGCTCGGCAGCCCGGGCGCGCCCGCCGCGTTCTCCGCGCCGCCGTGGGGCGTGCTGCTGCTCGGCCTCGTCCAGCTGGGCGTGCTCGGGCTGCTGGCGCGCCCGCTCGCCAGGCTCGGCGACCGGCCGGGCGTCGCCCGCGCCTGCCGGTTGGTCCTGCGCGCGCCGATGAGCCTCTACCTGGCGTTCCTCGCCGCGATGCTGCTGCTGGTCGCCGTCGTGTACCTGCCCGGCCGGATCGCCGACGGGGTCAGCTGGCTGATCCGCCCGCGCACGCTGGTCGCGGTCGGGCTGCTCGCGGTGCCCGCCACGCTGGTGTTCTGGTGGTTCGAACGGCACACCCACGGCGTCCGGGCGCCGCGTGCGGCCGACCACCCCGGCCGCCGGACGGCGGTGCTCACCCGGGCCGCGGCCGGGCTCGGGATCGGCTACGCGACGCTGGGCGTGTTCGGTTTCGCGCTGACCCGCTTCGGCGGGGTCGCGGCCGACGCCGACCTGCTCGGCCTGCGGCTCGACCCGATCCAGAGCCTGGTGCACCTGCTGCTCGGGGTCTTCCTGCTGCACACGATCCGGATCGGGGCCGGCGCGGCGACCGGCACGTGGCTGGCCACGGCGCTCGCCTGC
This sequence comes from Amycolatopsis sp. NPDC051716, assembly GCF_040681595.1. Lineage (NCBI taxonomy): Bacteria > Bacillati > Actinomycetota > Actinomycetes > Pseudonocardiales > Pseudonocardiaceae > Amycolatopsis > Amycolatopsis sp. NPDC051716. Next base: position 28,046 of record NZ_JBFAZA010000020.1, read on the forward strand.
GCGCCGTCGCTGCTGTTCGCCGCCGACGGAAGCACGCCCGGCTTCCTCGGCGTCACCCTCCACGCGGTGACGGCCGCATTCGCCCTGCTGGCCGCCGCGGGGACGCTCATCCCGGTTCGACCGCCGGCGAACGTGACGTCCTGACCAGGCGAAACCATCGAACCTGCGGGAAACTGGGTGGCGCGCAGCACATTCGCAGGGGGATGTGTAACGCTACGGCAACCCGGGGGAGGCACCATGCGTCCATCCCTGAGCACCACCCGATCGATGGAGTGAGGAGTCGCCCGCGTGGACTACCCGCCTCGGAACGGGCAAGGCGGCCGTCGCCCCGCCCGGCCCTGGCAGGACGAGCCAGGCCGCGACGACGCACGGCGCGCCAACCCGGCGCGCCGCCCGGCACCGCGTCGCGAGCCGGCGGATGCCCGCCGTGCGGCGCCACCGGCGTCCCGCCGTCCGCAGCCGCGCCCGGCCGCGCGCGCCGGCCGCAACTCCTTCCGCGGCGCGAAGATCGCGCTGACCGTCGTCTCGCTGCTGGTGATGGGCCTGACCGGGTACGCCTGGGCGGCCATGCAGGGCCTGGTCAACGGGCTCAACTACACGAACGTGATCAGCGACGGCGGCGGTGGCGAAAAGCCCGCCGACGGCGCCCGCGACATCCTGCTGGTCGGCCTCGACAGCCGCACCGACGCCCAGGGCAACCCATTGCCGCGCGAGGTGCTCGACGAGCTGCGCGCCGGCGACGCCGACGGCGAGCTCAACACCGACTCGCTGATCTTCGTGCACATCCCCAACGACGGCAGCAAGGCCGTCGCGATCTCGCTGCCGCGGGACACCTACGTCGACATCCCCGGCGGCTACGGCAAGCACAAGATCAACTCGGCGTACGCGCGGGCGATGCTGACGGCCCGCAAGGACCTGCAGAAGAAGGGCGTCACCGATCCGAAGGAGCTCGACGTCCAGGCCAACCAGGCCGGGGCTCGCGAGCTGATCGAGACCGTCCAGAACCTCACCGGGTCGACCATCGACAACTACGCCGCGGTGAACCTCCTCGGCTTCAGCGAGATCACCAAGGCCGTCGGCGGCGTCGACGTCTGCCTGAACAACAACGTCAAGGACGAGTACTCCGGGGCGAACTTCACCAAGGGCCAGCACACGATCTCCGGTGTCGAAGCCCTCGAGTTCGTCCGGCAGCGCCACGGCCTGCCGAACGGCGACCTCGACCGCGTCGTGCGCCAGCAGGTGTTCATGGCCGGCATGGCGCGCAAGGTGCTCTCGGCCGGCACGCTGACCAACCCCGGCAAGCTCAACGACCTGATCGACGCGATCAAGAAGTCGGTCGTGCTCAGCCAGCACTGGGACATCTTCGGGTTCGCCCAGCAGATGAAGGGCCTGACCGGCGGCCAGCTCGAGTTCCGCACCATCCCGGTGAAGAACATCGACTACAAGACCCCCGAAGACGGCTCGGCCATCCAGGTCGACCCCACCGCGGTGAAGCAGTTCGTGCAGGGGCTCGCCGGGCCGCAGCCGGGCGAGCCGGCCCCGCCCGGCCAGCAGGCCGACCCCGCCAACAAGGCGACCACGGTCGACGTCCGGAACGCTTCCGGGCGCACCGGCCTCGCGGCGGGCGTCGCCAAGACCCTCGAGGGCAAGGGCTTCACCTCCGGCGAAACGTCCAACGCGACCTCGCGCAAGACCACGGTGATCTGGGTGCCGAAGGGCGGCAAGGACAAGGGCCAAGCCGTCGCGTCCGCCCTGGGCGGCTCGCCGACGATCCAGGAGGACAAGAGCGTGGCGGCGGGCCACGTGACGGTGTTCCTCGGCGCCGACTACCAGGGCACGACCTCCGACGCGGGCTCGGGCGCCGGTGCGCCGGGAGCGACGTCGCCGGCCGCCGCACCCCCGCCGGCCGGGGCCGACGAGGAAAAGCCGATCACCGCCGAGGGCGTTCCCTGCGTGAACTGAGCCGGTGAGCGAGCCGCCGTTAACCCGTTCGGCCTAACTCGCGCAATCGGTATCAAAGACATGCCCGAAATCGCGTAAGGGCCGGGCGCCAGCGCACTTACATACACGTGAGGGTGCACCTGCACGGGAATTATCACGCCCGTGCGGGTGCCGTGGGAGCGCACGGCAGGGGACATTGATGTGCTGATCGACGCTGAGGAGTACCAGCGGATCCTCGGAGACGAGCTCCGCAAGCTCCGGCGCAGCCGAGGGTGGACGCGCAAGGAGCTGAACCAGCACTTGCAGAGCGAGATCTCGCTGCAGACGCTGGCCACCTACGAGCTGGGCACCAGACAGTGCTCCGTCGTGCGCCTGGTCGAGCTGTGCGTCGCGATGGACGAACTGCCCCAGGACCTGCTGGCCAAGGTGCACCGCCGGGTGTTCCTGGACGAGCCCGGGCGGGTCCGCGTCGACCTGCGCAAGGTCGTCGCCGACGCCCCGCCCGACCTGTGGCCGCTGCGCCGCTGGGCCGAGGACCGCCTGCGGCAGGCCGGCGAGCAGGGCGGCGGCGAGATCGCCCTCGACCTGCCCGCGCTCGAGCGGATGGCCGAGCTGTGCCGGATGCCGACCGTCGACCTGATCGCCCACCTCCGCCGCTACACCTCCCGCTGATCCCGGGCGGGTCCCTCACCCTCCGACGAGGGACCCGCCCGGTCAGCCGACCTGGAAGTCCTCGCGCCGCACCTTCCGGGTGTCCAGCCAGTACCGCCAGGTGAAGCCGGGCCAGATCGTCCGGTTGACGCCCTGCGCGTCCAGGTACCAGCTCTTGCAGCCGCCGCGGGTCCAGATGCCCTTCGCGAGCTTGCGCTGGATCCGCGTGTTGAACCGCTCCTGGACTTCGGGCTTCGGCTCGATCGCCCGGCCCCCGGCCAGCCGCAGCGCTTCGGCGATGTAGGAGATCTGCGCCTCGATCATGAACACGACGGAGTTGTGCCCGAGGCCGGTGTTGGGGCCGAGCAGGAAGAACAGGTTCGGGAACCCCGCGACGGTGATGCCGAGGTGCGTCCGCATCCCCCCGGTCGCCCACTCCTTGCCGAGGTTGCGCCCGTCGCGGCCGACGATCTCCAGGTCGTCGAAGGCGTCGGTGACGTGGAAGCCGGTGCCGTAGATGAGGACGTCGGCTTCGTGCTCGACGCCCGCGGCGTCGACGACGCTGCGCTCGCGGACCTCCCGCACGCCCTCGGTGACGACGTCGACGTTGCCGCGCGCCAGCGCCGGGTAGTAGTCGTTGGAGACGAGCACGCGCTTGCAGCCCATCGTGTAGTCCGGGGTCACCTTGCGCCGCAGCTGCGGGTCCTCGATCGCGCGGTCGATGCTGCGCTTGGCGATCCGCTGCCCGAGCTTCATCACCCACGACTGGCCGTTGAAGCCGATCGCCCGCGCTTCGAGCAGCCAGTACAGCAGGGTGCGGTAGGCGCGCTGGGCCGGCGGGAACGCCTTGAACAGCGCGCGCGTCCGGCCGGACATCTCGTGGTCGGCCTTCGGCATGATCCACGGCGGCGTCCGCTGGAACAGCGTCAGCTCCGCCACCTCGGGTGCGATCCTCGGCACGAACTGGACCGCGCTGGCGCCGGTGCCGATCACCGCGACCTTCTTTCCCGCGAGGTCGACGTCGTGCCGCCACCGCGCGGAGTGGTAGGCCGGGCCCGCGAACTTCTCGATCCCGGGCAGCTCCGGGATCATCGGCAGGTGGAGCGCGCCCACCCCGGCGACCAGCGCGGTACCGGTGAACTCGTCGCCGCCCCTCGTGGCGACGTGCCACCGGTTCTCCTCGGCGTCCCAGCGGGCGCCGGTCATCTCCTGGCCGAACCGGACGAACCGGCGCAGGTCGTGCTTGTCGGCGACCTCGCGCAGGTAGCGCCAGATCTCCGGCTGCGGCGAGTAGGCCCGCGACCAGCCCGGGTTCTGTTCGAAGGAGAACGAGTACATGTGCGACGGGATGTCGCAGGCGCAGCCGGGGTAGCTGTTGTCGCGCCAGGTGCCGCCGACGTCGTGGGCCTTTTCGAGGATGACGAAGTCCTCCCGGCCCTCTTCGAGCAGCTGGATCGCCATGCCGAGACCGGAGAACCCGGTCCCGACGATGACGACCCCGGTCTCCGTGCGGTTGCCCATGACGCCTCCGAGTTCCTGTTACTCGCCGTCCAACTTACTGAGAGTAGGTTACCAGCGGTAGAGTGTGGCCCGTGACCACCGCGAAGCGCAAGCGCATGCCACGGGCCGACCGGATGCGGCAGATGATCGAGGTCGCCGAGCAGGTCTTTTCGGCACGCGGCTACGCGGCGGCGTCGATGGACGAGATCGCCGAACTGGTGGGCGTCTCGAAGCCGATGCTCTACGAGTACTTCAACTCGAAGGAAGGCCTGCTGCTGGCCTGCATCCGGGAGTCGCGGGCGGTGCTGCGCGAGGTCACCGAGCAGGCGACGGTCGGCGCGGTGGACGCCGAAGACGCGCTGCGGCGCGGCCTGCTGGCCTTCTTCGTCTTCATCCGGGAACGGCGTCAGGCGTGGTCGCTGCTGCGGCACGAGATGGCGCTGATCGGCACGCCGGCCGCCGACGAGGTCGAGGAGACCCGGCGGCAGCAGACCGACCTCATCGCCGCGCTGATGAGCGGCCACTTCGACACCGGGGACGACCTGCGGGCCGAAGCGGCCGCGGAATTCGTGGTCGGAGCGTGCGAACGGCTCGCGATCTGGTGCGAGCGCCACGACGAAGTGAGCCCCGAAACGGCCACCGAATACGCCATGGACGTGCTGTGGACCGGCCTGCGGCAGCGTGCACGTTAGCCTGCGCGTGCACTAGGCCATCTGGTCGTTACTCAGCGTTGTCGTGTCCTGTGACACAGAGTTGCTCTACGGTACCGATGACAAGGTAGAAAGTGTGCTGGACCTTCGCGACCTGAGGAGGGGCGCGGGAACCACGTCACGAAAACGCGGTGACCGCGTCACGGTTGTGTAAGGATGCTGGTGAGGGAGAGGGGCGTGAGGCAGATGGTGGAAGCGATCACGGCGACGTACGTCCAGGACGACGCCGACTGGGCCATCACGGTCAGCGGCCGCGGCAAGGAGCTGACCGCGCGAGCGCCCGGCATCATCGCCGCGCGCGATCGGGCCGACCAGCTGGTCGAGGAGCTCGCCGGCGACGGCAAGACCACGGTGGTGCACCTGCTCAACGGGAGTGCGCTGGACTTCACCAGTGCGTACATGACGGCCCGGCTGACGCTCCCGAAGCTGCCACCGCTCGAGGTCCCGCCGCCCGGCAGCGTGCCGAAGCAGCAGACTCCGGCGGCGGCGGACAAGAAGCCGCAGCTGCCGCCGAGCAAGCAGCTGCCGAAGGCGGTCGAGGACCGCAAGAGCCCGGCAGCGCCGGCGCCGGCGCCGGCGCCCGCTGCCGAGAGCAAGGCGCCGGCGAAACAGGCCTGAGCGCTACTTGAGGAGCTTGCGCACCAGCAGGACCACCACGAGGACACCCGCGCCGATCAGCGGGAACTTGACCTTGGGGTTGTCCAGCTTGGCGCGCACGCCGTCCTTGGCCGCGTCGGCGAGCTTCTTCGGGTCGGCCTTGACGGTCAGCTGGTCGAGCGTCGCCGCCAGAGCGGTCCTAGCCTGCTCGATCTCACGCTCGATCGTCTCGGGATCGCGGGCCACTTGTCCTCCTCGCCGCAAGGGACTTCCAGTGCCCCAACTTAGTCGACCGCCCCGCCGCCTCCGCACGGGCCACGCCGCACGCTAGGCTGCCAAGCGCCGGGGGCCCGTAGCCCAATTGGCAGAGGCACACGGTTTAGGTCCGTGCCAGTGAGAGTTCGAGTCTCTCCGGGCCCACCCCGGCCGCCTGACCAGCACCAGAGCAACACCCACCCGGTGCCCGACCAGGTCGCGTACAGCAGAAGTACAGCAGCCCCGGATATGACGGAGCCCCCGACGCCCATCGCCCTGCGTCGGGGGCTCCTGGTCTGGCTAACGCACCCGCCGCGTGAACACCGCCCACGCTTCTGCCGGAATCGTCAGCTCGCCACCTTCCCTGTCCTTCGTGTCCCGGACCCCCACTACGGGGGCCAGGGCCACCTCGACGCATTCGCTCTGCGAGGCCGAGTAGGACGACTTCCGCCACGTCGGGCGGTTGGGTAGGGTCATCTCATCTCCATATCCTCCATCACCTCGGCGATGAGCTCGGCCGAGTCCTCCGGGCTCATCGCCACGCCGCGCACGATGCGCGCGGCTGCCTTGAAGTTCGCGACGTCCCGGTCCTCGTAGAGGAACGCACTCGAGCTGAAGTGCTCGATGTGAACGATCGACGGGGTGTCGAGGAACTCGTACAAGATGAAGGACCCATCCAGCCCCGGATGCCAGCCGACGCCGGCGCGCACGACCTGGACCGTCACGTTGGCCAGCGTCCCGATCGCCAGCAAGTGCCGCAGCTGCGACGCCTGCACAGCGGGCGACACGAGCACCTCACGCAGCACGCACTCATGGATCAACGCCGTGAACTCGACCGGCTTCTCCTTCGTCAGGATCTCCTGCCGGGCGATCCTCAGCCGCACCTTCGCGTCCTCGTCCAGCATGGCCACCGGCGGGGCGAGCCTGCTGACCGCCACCCTGGGGGTTCTGCTGGTCATCACCCACGACTACCGCAGCACGCCACCGTTCATCGTCGGTGCCGCCACCGCCGTCGCCATCGCGTGGATCTGGCGAATGCTGCTCGCCTACCGCGAAGCCGACTACCGCGCCGACGAGGAACTCATCGAGGCGCTCTCGCGCAAGGTGACCCCGGAGCAAGCACTGGCCGCGCGGAACGAAGCCGCGTTCCGCGAGATCACCCAGCACCTGAGCAAGGAGGCATAGTGGCCTGGACCAGAAGACTCACATCGGGCAACTACCAGGGCATCTACCGCGACGGGCACGGCGTCGAACAGTCTGCCGGCGCGTTCACCCAGGAAGCGCAGGCCCTGCGTGAGGCCGGCCGGAGGGAGTCTGAAGCGCGCGAGCCAGGTGCACTCGACGTGAAGGGCGCGAAGATCGAGTGGGGAGCATGGTTCGACCTCTGGCACAGCTCCCGCTCTCTCGCCTTCGCCACCGACGAGAACTACCGGTCGGTCGCCGGGAACTGGATCGCGCCAACCTGGTCGCAAACCAAGCTCGGCGACATCACGCCGATGATGGTCGAGCGTTGGAAGCGGAAGATGACCACACCGCCGCGGCGAGGCGCGAAGCCGCCGTGCCCGCCGTGGACGTTCCGCTCGGCGCTGATGCTGCTGAAGACCAGCCTGAACGCCGCCGTCGCCGACCGCCGGCTCGCCTCCAGCCCGGCGCGAGATGTCGCCTACCCCGATCTCCCGACCGGCCTCGAGCGGTACCTGACACCGGACGAGGTCGAGGCCATCACGTTCGCCCTCGACGGCCCGAACGCACTACTCGTCCGACTCGGCGTCGAGACCGGGCTGCGCTTCGGCGAACTCGCCGGCCTGCACTGGGACCGGGTCGACCTGCAACGCGGCACGATCCGGGTCGTCGAGAAGTTCGACCAGAAGGCCTACGTGATCGACCCAGTGCCGAAGGACAAGGAGGAGCGCACGGTCCCGCTACCGGCCGACCTCGTCGGCCGGCTGGTCACCCACCGGGAACGGCAGGCCGCGCTCGGGCTGCGCGAGACGTGCGGGATCACCCACCGGATCGGCGAGTGCCGCGGCGACATCCTGTTCCGCGGTGGCCGCGGCGCGCCGCTGAAGTCGAACGACTGGGGCAAGACGATCTGGAAGCGCGCCCTCGACCTCGCCGGGATCGAAGGTCGGGTTCGGCCGCACGACATGCGCCACACCTACGCCTCGTGGCTGATCCAAGAGGGCGTGCCGCTGACGGAGATCGCCCGCGTCATGGGCCACTCCGACACCGAGGTGACCCGCCGGTACGCGCACCTCTCCGACGCCGGGTTCGACACCGTCCGGGAGGCGCTCGAGCGGCGCACCGCGGCCCCGCCGACGTCCGGCCCGGACCCGTCAACCGACCCCGTGCTGTTGGCCCAACGGCTCGCCGTGGTTGAGGGGATGCTGGCCGAGTTGATGGCCGGGCGTACAGCAGGATTTACAGCAGACCGGCACTTAGCGCCGTTAGTTCCCACTAGTTTGATGATCGGCGAACAAGCGGGATGACCTGCAGCGGAGCTGATTCCGAAGGCCCCGCCAGCACCCGCTAGCTTGCGGGAATGAAGGTCCGTGCCAGTGAGAGTTCGAGTCTCTCCGGGCCCACTCGCGCGTGGGCGGGGTCTGCGTGCGACAGGTGCGCGCCGGCCTCGCTCGCCGTGCCCCGCCCGGCGGCCTACTCGACCGTGATGTGCGGGGCCAGCGCCCGCAGGAAATCGGCGGCGTCGAACATCTCCCCCGCCGGCGCGACGCCCTTCACCTTCACCCGCCCGGTCAGGATCCGGTCCACCGCCTCCACCGCCAGCGGCGCGCTCACCGCGTAGATGTCCTCGCCGCGCGCGACGATCCGGCGTTCCTCTTCCCCGGCTCGCACCACGACGTCGACCACGAACGTCTCGGCCGCGTCGCGCTCGCCCGCCGCCGCGAGGCCTTCCGCCGCGTCGACCGTCATGTAGCTGACGACGTCGCGCACCTTCAAGTGCCGCGGGATGGTGACGATGTCGGCCATCGAGAACTCGCCGAGGACGGGCCGGGGACCGAGCGGCTCGGGGAACGGCCACTCCCGCGTCGGCAACGCGTCGTCGCGGTACTCCAGCCGTCCTCCCGCGAAGCGGATGCGCTTGCCGCCACGGCGTTCCCGGGACACCCGCCCCGCGGCGAGGGTTCCGGCCGTGGGGCGCCAGCCGCTGAGCCCGTAGGCGACGTGCACCTCGTCGGCCGCCGTCCAGTCGCCCATCGCCGCCGTGGCCAGCAGGTCGGCCAGGCCGCCGAAGAACGCCATCGCGGGCACCACGGCGGTGTCGGCGGTCAGGGCGAGGGTGTCGAGGTTCGCCTCGAGCTCGGCGGCGACGTCGACGTACGGGACGCCGGCGCGGATGGCCGCCTCGGCGACCGGCAGGGCCGTCTCGGCGAACGGGCCCGCGCAGTTGATCACCGCGGCCACGCCCTCGAGCGCGCGGTCGAGGGACGCCGGATCGTCGACCGACGCCGGCCGCCCGCCCGGCAGCTTCGCCGCGTTCCGTCCGGAAAGGACCACGTCGTAGCCGCGTTTCCGCAGTTCAGCCACCACGAAGCGGCCGGTGTGCCCGTAAGCGCCGTAAACCAGTACCGAAGTCATGAGGCAATCCTGGCCAGCGGCGGTGGTCGCCACCAGTGTCCGGAACGACGGGATGCGTACAGTTTCGGACATGCACGCTGTCGCCCTCGCCGCCACGGACGGGATGCTGTCGTTCGAGCTGACGATCGCCACCGAGGTGTTCGGCGACGACCCCCGGTACGGGTTCGCGGTCTGCGGCCCGGCCCCGGTGCGGGTGGGCCGGTTCCTGCTGGAGCCGGACCACGGCCTCGACCGGCTGGCGCGCGCGGACACGGTGCTCGTGCCGGGCTGGGCCGACGTCGACGCGGACCCCCCGGCCGGCCTGGTCGAAGCCGTGCGCGCCGCCCACGCCCGCGGCTCCCGGGTGGCGTCGCTGTGCACGGGCGCGTTCGTGCTGGCCGCGGCCGGGCTGCTGGACGGCTTGCGCGCCACCACGCACTGGGCCCACACGGACGTCCTCGCCGCCCGCTACCCGCGGGTCACGGTGGACCCCGACGTCCTTTACGTCGACAACGGCCAGGTCCTGACCTCGGCGGGCAAGGCGGCGGCCATGGACCTGTGCCTCCACCTGGTCCGCGCCGACCACGGCCCGGCGGCGGCCAACGCGATCGCCCGCCGCCTGGTGGTGCCACCGCACCGAGCGGGCGGCCAGGCCCAGTTCGTGACGGCACCGGTCCCCACCCGCGACGACCACCCGCTGGCCTCGCTGCTCCCGTGGATCACCGCCCGCCTCGACCGCCCGCTGACGGTCGAGGACCTGGCCCGCCGAGCGAACATGAGCTCCCGCCACCTGGGCCGCCACTTCCGTTCGGCCACCGGCACGACGCCGTTGCGGTGGTTGCTGAACCAGCGCATCCGCCGCGCGCAGGAGCTGCTGGAGAACACGGACGCGAGCATCGACGCGGTCGCGGAGTCGGTCGGCATGGGCACGGCGACGACGTTGCGGCGGCACTTCAACCGGACGGTCGGCGTGCCCCCGGACACCTACCGCCGCACGTTCCGCAGTTAGCGTCCTTCAGTAGCGGACGTCGCTCTGCAGCAACGGCGGGTACACAGTGGACGGTTCACCGTCGACCGTCGTGCCCGCGAACTGGAGCATCGCCCGCTGGGCGCCGTGCATCGGGGCCGGGTAGTCCAGCGTCGGCGCCGACACCTCGTCCAGCCGGGCCAGCTGCGCCGGCGTCAGCGTCACCTCGAGCCCGGCGAGGTTGCCGGTCAGGTGCTCCAGCCGCCGCGCGCCGATGATCGGGACCACCGTTCCGCGCCGCGCGCGCAACCACGCCAGCGACACCGCCGCGGACGTCGACCCGACCTCGCCGGCGATCGCGGCGACGGCGTCGACGACCGCGAACTCCGCTTCGGACGGACCGCCGACGAAAGCCGCGCGGGCGGACTCCGGCGCCGGAGCGCCACGCCGGTACTTGCCCGACAGGAAACCGTTCTTCAGCGGGCTCCACGGCACCAGCGCCAGGCCCTGGTCGAGCGCGAACGGCGCCAGCTCGCCCTCGACCGTCCGCGCCAGCAGCGAATACTCGACCTGCAGCGCGATCAACGGCGTCCAGCCGCGCAGCAAGGCGGTCGCCTGCGCCTGCGCGGTGACCCAAGCCGGGGTGTTGGAGAAGCCGACGTACCGGATCTTGCCCGCGCGCACCAGGTCGTCGAGGGCCCGCATGGTCTCCTCGATCGGCGTGCGGCGGTCCCAGTTGTGCAGCCAGTACAGGTCGAGGTGGTCCGTCCGCAGCCGCCGGAGCGTCTCGTCGAGCTGGGCGATGATCGACGCCCGGCCGGCGCCGCCGCCGTTGGGGTCGCCGGGGAACAGGTTGCCGAAGAACTTCGACGCGAGCACCACCCGCGCACGGAGGCCGGGGCGGGCGGCGAAGAAGTCGCCGAGGATCTTTTCCGAATGCCCGTTGGTGTAGAAGTTCGCCGTGTCGACGAAGTTGCCGCCGAGGTCGAGGTAGGTCGCGAGGATCTTTTCGGACTCCTCGACCCCGCAGCCGGCCCCACCGGGGTCCTCGCCGAAGGTCATCGCGCCGAGGGCGAAGGGGCTGACGCGGAGGCCGGACCGGCCGAGGGTGACGTAGTGATCGAGTGACACGAAACTCTCCTTGCTCAGTGGATCGACTGAGACCAGGAAACCGCGAACACCCTGTTCACCGGTAGACCGATCGCCCCGACCTCTTGCACGATCCTCTCGGCCCCGGTTATCTGGACGAGTGCTCGAACAACTCCGCGACCTCATCACCCGGCACGCGCACGCCGACCTGCGCACGCCGGTGCCGGGCCTGCTGCTGTCCAAAGTGGAAACGAGCGAACCGCACCACTCGCTCGCCGAGCCGCTGCTGGTCGTCATGGCCCAGGGCGGCAAGCGCCTGCTGCTCGGCGACCACGTGCACGAGTACCGCGCCGGGCAATACCTGCTGGTCGGCACCGACCTGCCGGTGACCGGCCACTTCGTCGGCGCCGGCCCGCGGACGCCGGCACTGGGCCTCGGCCTGGCCCTGCGGCCCGCGGCGATCGCCCCGCTGCTGCTCGAGGCGCCGCCTCGCACCCCACCCGCGTCCCCCATCGCCATCGACGACGCCGGTCCGGAGCTGCTGGACGCGGCGCTGCGGCTGCTGCGACTGCTCGACCACCCGTCCGACGCGCCCGTGCTCGCGCCGCTGATCGAGCGGGAGATCCTCTGGCGGCTGCTGACCGGCCCGCACGGCGGCCTGGTCCGCCGGATCGGCCTGGCCGACAGCGGCACCGCCCACGTCGGCCGCGCCATCCGCTGGATCCGGGCCAACTACGCCGAGCCGATGCGGATCGAGGAGCTCGCGCGGCTGAGCGGGCTGAGCGCGTCGGCGTTCCACCGCCAGTTCCGCGCGGTGACGGCGATGAGCCCGCTGCAGTTCCAGAAGCGCATCCGCCTGCAGGAAGCCCGGTCGCTGCTGCTGGCCGACGCGGGCGACGTCGCCGGTGTCGGGCACCTCGTCGGCTACGACAGCCCTTCGCAGTTCAACCGCGAGTACCGCCGCCTGTTCGGTGCCCCACCCGGGCAGGACGCGGCACGGCTGCGCGAGGCCCCCGCCGTCGGGCCCCGGCTGCCCTGAGGTCCGATCCGTTCAAGACCGCCGGCCGCACCGGTGCGAGGCTGGCGGCATGTCCGTGAACCTTCCCGCGGCGGCGTCCTTCATGGCGACGCACGCCCGCCTCCTCGACCGCCGCCGCTTCGAGCTGCTCGGCGGTACCGCCGGCGCCGACGCGGTGCTGGCCGCCGTCGACGGCTACCGCAACGCCGACGGCGGCTACGGCTGGGGCCTCGAGCCGGACCTGCGGGCGCCGGAAAGCCAGCCCGGTGGCGCCCTCCACGCCTTTGAGGTGTTCGAGGAGATCGCCCCGGCGACGACACCGCACGCGGCGCAGCTCTGCGACTGGCTGGCCACGGCGTCCCGTCCGGACGGTGGCCTGCCGTTCGCCCGGCCCGTGGCGGACCCGGCCGGCTGCGCGCCCTTCTGGGTCCAGGCCGATCCGGCGGAGGCCACCCTGCAGAGCACCGCGTTCACCGCGGGCGTGGCCCTGCGCGTCGCCCGCCACGACCGGGCCGTGCGCGAGCACCCGTGGCTGGCCGCGGCGACCCGGTACTGCTTCCGCGCCATCCGCGAGCTTTCCGCGCCGCCGCACGCGATCGCGTTGTCCTTCGCGGTGCAGTTCGCGGACGCGGCGCACGACCTCTATGAGGAGGCGCCCGCGCTCCTGGAGCACCTCGCCGCGTTCGTCCCGGCCGACGGACTGGCCCCGGTGGACGGTGGTTCGGAGGGCGAAACCCTCCGCGCCCTGGACTTCGCCCCGCTGCCGGACCGCCCGGCGCGCGCGTTGTTCGCCGACGACGTCATCGAGGCCGAACTGCGGCGGCTCGCGGCCGCGCAACAGGACGATGGTGGCTGGCGGGTGGATTTCGCGAGCTTTTCGCCGGCCGCGGCGCTCGAATGGCGCGGTTACGCGACCGTCCGTGCGGTGGCGATCCTGCACCGTCACGGACTCGCCTGAGTTTCTACACGAGTGGCGCCGAGGTTCACCCGGCCGTGGCCTGTCGGAAGTGGACGGCCGCCCGCGTCTTCCGGCGTGCGTGGCCGAACGCGTACTGTGACGGGGGAAACGCGCCCCCGGAGGTGAAGCATGTCGTCGCGCAATCCGTTGCACTGGATCGCCCGCTGGGTGGACTGGTTCGAGGAGCGCGGCGTGTACGTGCCGGGCGAGGAGAGCCGCGCGGTCGACCCGGTCCGGGATTTCGGCTGGCTGATGGCGGCGTGGGTGGCCGGCGTCGCGATCTTCATCCTGTTGTTCGCGCTCGCGGTTTAAGTGGCATGTGGCCAGAGATTGTCACCAGCCGTGCCGTTCCGGTCACGGATTGGCCACGGGGTGGCACCAGGTGCGCGACAACCCCCGGTTGCGCCTCGTAACCGCGCGCGATCACGGCCAGAGTGGAGCGGGTTCGCCCGGCAATCCCCCGTTGCCGACGGCACCCGACCCGCCGACTGGAGTACCCGCAATGGCGCTCGCGCGCACCCGCAAGATCATGTTCACCGCAGGACTGCTCGGCCTGGCGGTGGCGTGCGGGGTCCCCTCGGCGCACGACGGCACCGCGGCCCTCGGCGCGGCCGGCTCACCCGCGGGCGCCGGCGCCTCGGTCTCCCCGGCGGGCCACGACCTCAAGTTCGGCGCCGATCACCGGTTCGCCAGCGGCCTCACCATCTCGGTCGGCTCCCCGCAGTCGTTCCGGCCCAGCCCGTCGGCGTACCCGCAGAGCCCGCGCGGCGCGGCCTTCGACGTCCAGCTGACCAACGACGGCTCGACGACGTACAAGCTCTCGGGCCTCAACGTGACCGCCACCTCGAGTGGCGCCGCCGTCAAGCAGGTCGTGGACACCACCCAGGGCTTCACCGGCATCACCGACGCGGGCAAGGACGTCATGCCGGGCCGCTCGGTGCACATCACGCTGGCGTTCGCGGTCCCGCGCGAGCAGACGCAGCTGCGGCTGCAGATCCGGCCGAGCGCCACCGAGGCCGTCGCGGTCACCTACTGCGGTCCCGCCTGACGCTAGGCTCGGGGCATGACCGAGCGCCTTTCCCCCGGTGACGAAGCCCCGGACTTCACCCTGCCCGACAGCGAGGGCAACGAGGTGTCGCTGCGCGACTTCCGCGGCCGGTCCGTCGTCGTGTACTTCTACCCGGCGGCGAGCACCCCGGGCTGCACCAAGCAGGCCTGCGACTTCCGCGACAACCTCGCCGAGCTGAACGACGCCGGCTACCAGGTCGTCGGCATCTCACCGGACAAGCAGGCGAAGCTCGCGAAGTTCGTTTCGAACGAAGGCCTCACGTTCCCGCTGCTGGGCGACCCCGAGAAGACGGTCATCGAAGCGTGGGGCGCGTACGGCGAGAAGAAGAACTACGGCAAGACGTATCTGGGCGTGATCCGCTCGACGTTCGTCGTGGACGCCGACGGCAAGATCGCCCACGCTTTCTACAACGTCCGGGCGACCGGCCACGTGGCGAAGCTGATCCGGGACCTCGGCCTGGCTGCCTGACGCCGCGCCATGAGCGTGGCGAGCCGGCGCTGAAGCGGAGCTAAGCCAGCTCGCGCAGCGCCGGCAGCAGCGCCCGCAAAGCCAGCCCCCGGTGGGAAACCGCGTCCTTCTCCGCCGGTTCCATCTCCGCCGACGTCCGGCTCTCGCCGTCCGGCCGGAAGATCGGGTCGTACCCGAAGCCGTTCACCCCACGCCGTTCCCGGACCAGGGTGCCGCGCCATTCGCCACGGACCACCGTCTCCTCGCCCGACGGCAACACCAAAGCCGCCGCGCAGACGAACTGGGCTCCCCGGCGCTCGTCGGGCACGTCACGAAGCTGGCCCAGCACCAGATCCAGGTTCGCCTCGTCGTCGCCGTGGCGCCCGGACCACCGGGCCGACAGCACGCCGGGCATGCCGTTCAACGCGTCGACCGCGATGCCCGAGTCGTCCGCGATGGCCGGCAATCCGGTCGCCGCCACCGCGTCGCGGGCCTTCGCCACCGCGTTGCCCTCGAAGTCCGGGGCCGTCTCGGGTGCCTCGGGGAAGTCGGGCACGTCCGCGAGGCCGATCACCTCGAGGCCCGAAAGACCTTCCGCGGCCACGATCCGCCGCAGCTCGCCCAGCTTCTTCGCGTTGCGCGTGGCCAGAAGCAGCTTCGTCACTTCGAGCCCTTCTTCTTGTCCGGGCGCGGCTCCGGCAGCTCACCCGGGTAGGGCAGCGCCAGGGCTTCGTTCTGCAGGCGGGTCAGCTCCGCGCAGCCCGCGAGCGCCAGGTCGAGCATCCTGTCCAAAGTGGACCGGGCGAAGGTGGCGCCCTCGCCGGTGCCCTGGACCTCGATCAGGGTGCCCGCGTCGGTGGCCACCACGTTCATGTCGACCTCGGCGCGCGAGTCCTCTTCGTACGGCAGGTCGAGCCGCACCCGGCCGTCGACGACGCCGACGCTCACCGCCGCCACCGACGACGACAGCGGCTGCGGGTCGTTCAGCCGGTTCGCCGCGCCCAGCCAGGTGATCGCGTCCGCCAGGGCCACGTAACCGCCGGTCACCGCCGCCGTGCGGGTGCCGCCGTCGGCCTGGATGACGTCGCAGTCGATGACGATCGTGTTCTCGCCCAGCGCCGCCAGGTCGATGCAGGCCCGCAGCGAGCGGCCGATCAGCCGCGAGATCTCGTGCGTGCGGCCGCCGATCCGGCCCTTCACCGACTCACGGTCGCTGCGCGTGTTGGTCGCGGACGGCAGCATCGCGTACTCGGCCGTCACCCAGCCGAGGCCGGAGCCGGCCCGCCAGCGCGGCACCCCTTCGGTGACGCTCGCCGCGCACAGCACCCGCGTGTTGCCGAATTCGATCAGCACCGACCCCGCCGGCCACTGCTGGAACCCCCGGGTGATCTTGATGTCGCGGAGCTGGTCGTCGTTCCTGCCATCTTTACGAGCCACACGTGCACTCTATGACCGCGCGCTCAGACGTCGTAGACGGCACCCTGCTTGACGACCTCGGCGCCGGGGAACCCGGCCGAAGCCTCGGCCAGCACCGCCCCGGCGTCGGTCCAGGGCGCGATGTGCGTCAGCAACAGCCGCCCGACGCCGGCGTCACGGGCCAGCTCACCGGCCTGCTTGCCCGACAGGTGCACCCCCGCCGGGCGCTCCGCCGAGTCCGTCCAGGACGCTTCGGCGAGCAGGAGGTCGACGCCGTCGGCGAGCTCGTTCAGCGCCGCGCACGGCCCGGTGTCGCCGGTGAAGGCGAGGATCCGGCCGCCGTAGGACAGCCGCAGCCCGTACGCCGGGGTCGGGTGGTCGACCTCGACCGCGACGGCCTCGAACGGCCCGATCCGGAACGGCTCGGACCGCAGTGGCCGGAACTCGTAGACGTCGGAGAGGTCCGTGACGGCCCGCTCGGTCTCGTTGGGGGCGTAGGCGTTGGCCAGCCGGACCGGGGCGTCCGGCGGGGCGTACAGCGGCAGCAGCCGCGGGCGCGCCGGGTACGGCGGCGCCGGGTGGTAGCGCCGCAGGACGGTGAGCGCGCTGACGTCGGCGCAGTGGTCGGGGTGCAGGTGCGTGAGCACGAGCGCGTCCAGGTCGAACGGGTCGGCCACGGCCTGCAGCTGCGCGAGCGTGCCGTTGCCGAGTTCGAGGCCGAGCAGGAAGCCCTCGGCCTCGACCAGGTAGCCGGACGCGGCGGCGTTCGGCCCGGGGATGCTGCCGGAGCACCCGAGGATGGTCAGTCGCACGACGACACCCTAAGCGTCCACCGCCGCGATCACGCGGTTGTGGGAGCGAGGACACCCGGCGCGAACCCCATGAACCGCTGGGCGAGCCGGGTGAACGGCTCCGCCGAACCGGTGGCGAGGAACTCGTGGCGCGGCGGGGTGTCCCGCGTGGTCAGCAGGTCCTGCTCGGTGAGCACGCGGACGAGGTCCTTGGCGGTCTCGTCCGCGCTCGAAACGAGGGTGACTTCCTGGCCCATCACGATCTGCAGCACGCCCTGCAGCAGCGGGTAGTGCGTGCAGCCGAGGACGAGCGTGTCGACCTGGGCGTCGAGCAGCGGCTGGAGGTAACCCTGCGCGAGCCCGAGCACCTGGCGCCCGGTCGTGATGCCGCGCTCGACGAAGTCGACGAACCGCGGGCAGGCGACGCTGGTGAGCGTGATGCCGGGCGCCGCGGTGAAGGCGTCTTCGTAGGCCCGCGACCGCACGGTGCCCTCGGTGCCGATCACGCCGACGCGGCCGGTGTGCGTCGCCACGACGGCGCGGCGCGTGGCGGGCAGGACGACCTCGATCACCGGGACTTCGTAGCGCTCGCGCGCGTCGCGCAGGCAGGCCGCGGACGCCGTGTTGCAGGCGATCACCAGGGCCTTCACGCCGCTCTCGACCAGCTCGTCGAGCGCCGCGAGCGCGTAGCTGCGGGCGGTGGCGATCGGGAGCGGGCCGTACGGGTTGTGCGCCGTGTCGCCGACGTAGCGGAGCTGCTCGGCGGGCAGCTGCTCGAGGATCGCCCTCGCGACGGTCAGCCCGCCGACGCCGGAATCGAACACACCGATCGGGGCATCAGCGGGCGGAGACGTCACACTTCGAGGTTACCCGGCGCGGCTTTGCCGGCCCGGCGGGTGGTCAGCCAGGCCGCGAGCACGCCGGCCAGCGCGCCGAAGAGGTGGCCCTGCCAGGAGACGCCGGGGTTGCCCGGCAGCAGCCCGGCCAGCATGCCGCTCCACACGCCGAGCAGGACGACGGCGACCACGATCTGCCCGGCCGCGCGGTTGAACAGGCCGCGGACCAGCAGGTAGGCGAGCCAGCCGAAGGCCAGCCCGGACGCGCCGACGGTGACGCCGTCCGACGGCCCGATCAGCCACACGCCGAGCCCGGAAACCACCCAGATGATCGCCGTGACCAGCGCGAACCGGCCGATTCCGGCGGCCATCGCGAGGAAGGAGAACACCAGCACCGGGACGGTGTTCGCGAACAGGTGCGACCAGCCCAAGTGCAGGACCGGGGCGAACAGCACGCCGTCCAGCCCGGACAGCGCCCGCGAGTGGATGCCGCCCTGGTCGAGGTCACCGGGGAGGATGACGTCGACCAGCTCGACCAGGTACAGCAGCAGGGTGAACGACAGCGCGACGATCGCGGCCGCCACCGGCTTCGGCGGCAGCACGCGCTTGGCGGCGGCGGTTTCCGGGGCGGGGCTCAAGGTGCTCACCCTTCGAGGCTACGGCGCGTCGTGGCCACTCCACCTCGGGTGAAATCCCTGATCCGCGGGTTTTGTCGGGGGTCGCCGCTACCGTGGCGGCATGGGGAACTTCGACGTCACCGGATACCTGCAGCGGCTCGGCCTCGACGCGGAGCCGCCGAGCGCCGACGCCCTCCGGCGGCTGCACGCGGCACACGTGGAACGGGTGCCGTACGAGCCGCTGGAGATCCAGCTCGGGCGGACGACCTCGCTCGAGCCGTCGGCGTCGCTGGCGCGGATCCTGCGGGGCCGTGGCGGGTACTGCTACCACCTGAACGGGGCGTTCTCGGCGCTGCTGCGGGCCCTCGGCTACCAGGTCACGCGCCACCACGGCGGGGTGCAGGGCGGCGCCGCGGACGCGCCGAACGTCGACCGGAACCACCTGGCCCTGACCGTCACCGGCCTGCCCGAGGACCCGTCGGCGACCTGGCTGGTGGACGCCGGGCTGGGCGACGGCATCCACGAGCCGCTCCCCCTCCGGGAAGGCACGTACGTCCAGGGCCCGCACACCTACCGGCTACGGCCGTCGGAGGTGGCGCCGGGTGGCTGGCGGTTCGACCACGACCCCTCGGGCAGCTTCACCGGCTTCGACTTCGCACCCGGCCCGGCGGAGATGGCCGACTTCGCCGAGAAGCACGCGTGGCTGTCGACGGCGCCGGAGTCCGGGTTCGTGCGGGTCTGCGTGCTCCAGCGGCGCGACGCGGCCGGCGTCGACACCCTGCGGGCGCTGACCCTGAACCGCCACGGCGTCAAGGAGCTGATCGAGTCGCCGCCGGCCTGGTGGACGGCGGCGGCCGACGTGTTCGGCGTCTCACCGGCGCGGTTCACGGACGAGGAGCGCGAACGGCTGTGGCGGCAGGTCGTCGCGCAGCACGAAGCGCACACGGGCGGCGAGGCGGTGGTCGGCGTGTGACCTCAGGCGGGCGGCACGGGCAGCGAGGTGGTGCCCAGGGCGTAGTCCACCGCCGCCTCGGCGTGCAGGCGGGTCGTGGGGAACGTCGGCACCGGGCTGTCCTGCGGCCCGACGAGCAGCTCGATCTCGGTGCAGCCGTAGATGACGCCCTCGGCGCCCGCGCCGGCCAGCCGCGCGATCACGCCGCGGTAGGCCTCGCGGGACTCGGGCTTCACGACGCCGAGCACCAGCTCGTCGTAGATGATCCGGTGCACGAGGTCGCGGTCTTCGGCAGTGGGCACGAGCACGTCGAGCCCGTGCGCGGCGAGGCGGTCGCGGTAGAAGGGCTGCCCCATGGTGAAGCCGGTCCCGAGCAGCCCGACCCGGCGGACACCGGCGGCCTTGATGGCCGCGGCGGTGGCGTCGCCGAGGTGCAGCAGCGGGATGCCGAGGCCGTCTTCCAGCTGCTCGGCGACCTTGTGCATGGTGTTGGTGCACAGCACGACGAAGTCGGCTCCGGCGGCTTCAAGGGCCTTGGCGGCCCGGTTCAGCTCGGCACCGGCGTCGTCCCAGCGGCCGTCGGCCTGCATGGCTTCGATGGCGGCGAAGTCGACGGAGTAGAGCACGGTGTGCGCGGAGTGGAACCCGCCGAGGACGGTCTTCACCCGCTCGTTGACGAGCCGGTAGTACTCGATCGAGGATTCCCAGCTCATGCCGCCGAGCAGCCCGATGACCTTCATACTCCCCAGCATGCCCGAACTGCGCACGGCGTTCGCCGGGGTTTCGAACGTCCTGGTCACCGACGGGAGTTCGGCGGTCCTGGTCGACGGCTTCTTCTCCCGGCCGTCCCTGCTGAAGCTGGCGACACGCGTGGCGCCGGACCGCGGCCGGATCGAGGAGGCCCTGCGCCGCCTCGGGATCACGGAACTCGACGCCGTGCTGGTGGCGCACTCCCACGTCGACCACGCCCTCGACGCGCCGGTCGTCGCCGAGCTGACCGGGGCCACGCTGGCCGGCTCGCCGTCGACCCGCAAGGTCCAGGAGGGCTACGGCCTGGCCGCCGGGCCGTTCGAGGAACTGGTCCCGGGCCGGCCCGTCGAGTTCGGCGCCTTCACCGTGACGCCGATTGAGGCCGAGCACAGTGCCGGCGACCGGGTGCCCGGTGAGATCACCGAGCCGGTCCGGCTGCCGGCCAGGGCGAAGGCCTTCAAGACCGGGCGGTGCTACTCGTTCCACATCGCGCACGCGGCGGGCAGCGTCGTGGTCCACGCGTCGGCGAACTTCGTGCCCGGAGCGCTCACCGGCTACTCGGCGAACGTCGTCTACCTCGGCATCGGGGCGGCCGGCAAGCAAACCGAGGAATGGCGTGAGCGGTACTGGCGGGAGACCGCCGGCGCGCTCGGCCCGCGCGTCGTCCGCCCGATCCACTGGGACGCCTTCTGGCGCCCGCTGTCCAAGCCGCTCAAGCTGCTGCCGAAGCCGTTCGACGACCTGGGAGCGACCATGGCCACCTTCGAGCGGCTGGCGCGGGCCGACGGTGTCGACCTCGCCTTGCCCGCGCTGTGGCAGGCCGAGTGACTCAGGCCCAGAGCTGCCCGTCGAGCCGCTGGGCCGCCTCGTCGAGCGACCCCGCGTAGGCCCCCGTGGACAGGTACTTCCACCCGGCGTCCGCGACGACGAACGCCACGTCCGCCGTGTCGCCCTTGGCCGCGGCCTTCTCGGCCACCGCCAAGGCCGCGTGCAGCACCGCGCCCGTCGAGATGCCCGCGAAGATGCCTTCGTTCTCCAGCAGCTCCCGGGTGCGCCGCAACGCGTCGTACGCCCCCACGGAGTACCGGCCGTTGAGCACCGAGGGGTCGTACAGCTCCGGCACGAACCCCTCGTCGAGGTTGCGCAGGCCGTACACCAGCTCGCCGTAGCGTGGCTCGGCCGCGATGATCCGGACGTCCGGCTTCGCCTCGTGCAGGTAGCGCCCGACGCCGACGAGCGTGCCCGTCGTGCCGAGGCCGCCGACGAAGTGCGTCAGCGTCGGCAGGTCCTTGAGCAGCTCCGGGCCGGTGCCGCGGTAGTGCGCGTCGGCGTTGGCCGGGTTGCCGTACTGGTAGAGCATCACCCAGTCGGGGTTCGCCTCGGCCAGCTCCTTCGCCCGCCGGACGGCCTCGTTCGAGCCACCCGCGGCCGGCGAGAAGACGATCCGCGCGCCGTAGGCCTGCAGCAGCTGCTTGCGCTCGGTGGAGGTGTTCTCCGGCATCACGCAGACCAGCCCGTAGCCCTTGAGCTTGGCGGCCATGGCCAGCGAAATCCCGGTGTTGCCCGACGTCGGCTCCAGGATCGTGGAGCCGCGCCGCAGCTTGCCTTCGCGCTCGGCGGCTTCGATCATGGCCAGCGCGGGCCGGTCCTTGATCGAACCGGTCGGGTTGCGGTCCTCCAGCTTGGCCCACAGGCGCACGTCGTGCGTCGGGGAGAGCCGGGGCAGCCCGACCAGCGGGGTGCCGCCGAGCGCGTCGAGCAGGGACTCGAAGCGAGCCATCGATCAGCCACCGGCCACGGCGGGCAGGATGGTCAGGGTGTCGCCGTCCTTGACCTCGGCCTCGAGCCCGCCGGCGAAGCGCACGTCCTCGTCGTTGACGTAGACGTTGATGAAGCGGTGCAGCTTCTCCTCCTTCACCAGGCGGCCCTTGATGCCCGCGTGGCGGGACTCGACGTCGTCGATGACCTCGAGGACGGTCGCGCCCTTCGCCTCGACGGACTTCTCGCCGCCGGTGTGGGTGCGCAGGATCGTCGGGATGGAGACGGTCACGGCCATGGGTTCTTACCTCCGGTGGGTTCTTACACGCAGACGCCGGTGGCGCGGCGGTTTATTCCGTGGGCTCAGCCGAGGATCTCGACCGGCTCCTCGGTGATCTCGGCGTCCACGATCCGGTACGACCGGAACTCGTGCACTTCGGGGTCGCGGGTGGAGACGAGCACGTAGTGCGCGTCCGGCTCGGCCGCGATGTTCGCGTCGGTCCGCGACGGGTAGGCCTCGGTCGCGGTGTGCGAGTGGTAGATCACCACCGGCACCTCGTCGTTCGCGGCCATCTCGCGGTAGAGCTTCAGCAGGTCACCGGAGTCGAACTCGTAGAACGTCGGCGAGCGGGCCGCGTTGAGCATGGGGATGAACCGCTCGGGGGAATCCGACCCTTCGGGCCCGGCGATCACCCCGCACGCCTCGTCGGGGTGGTCACGGCGGGCATGGGCGACGATCTCGTCGACGAGTTCACGGCGGATCCGGAGCACACCGACATCTTAGGTGGTGGACAAAGCTCGTCCAGATGCTGAGACCTACCGCTCACCGGCCGTTCCCGGGATACTGGCCGGGTGCCAGTGTCGTCGAAAATACGCGATCGGTGCCGGATGTACCTGGGCACGGACGAGCGGATCCAGTACGTGATCCCGGGGATGTCGCTCTACGTCAACCGCTCACGCATGCGCGTCGGGTTCCTGGTCATGGTCACCGACCGGCACGTCACCCTGCTGGCGTGCAGCCGATGGAGCCTGAACCGGCCGAAGCAGATCTGGGAGCGCCTGCCGCGCTCCACCGAACTGGGCCCGCTCGAGATCCACCCCTCGCTCGGGCCGATCCTGTCCGTCGGCGGGATCGACATGGAGATCGACGAGGAGTACGTGAGCACCGTGCGCGCGGCGAACCTGGAGGCCGCCGGCGACGCCCTGCCCGAGGACCCCTACCCGGGCGGCTGACCGAACGCTTCCGGCCAGACGTCCCGGTAGGCGGGCACCCCGCCGGCCGTGGTCGCCGCCAGCAGGCCGTGCACCATCGCCCGCGCGAACACCCGCGCCGCCGCCGAGCACAGCGCGTCCAGCGCCGCCGGCCGGGCCGCCGCGCCGAACGGGCCGCTCGCGTCCGGCAGCTCGTGCGCCCCCGTGGCCAGCGCGAACACCGTGTCGCCGTCGAACATCGTGTGGGCCGGGCGCACGGCTCGCGCCAGGCCGTCCTGCGCCGCGACCGCGATCCGCCGCGCTTCGGCCTTGGACAGCGCCGCGTCGACCGCGACGACGCCGATGGTCGTGTTGAGGTCCGTCCGGCGGGAGGGCAGGTCAGCGGCTCGCGAAGGCCACTGGACGCCGAAGTCGCCGTGGTCGGCGGCGTACGCCCGGCCTGTCGCCAGGTCCACGGCCTCACCGGCCGCGTTGACCGCCGCCAGCGCCCCGACCGTGAATTCGCCGACGACTTCGCTGGCCGAGCCGATCCCGCCCTTCAGCGACCCCACGGCCGCCCCCGCACCCGCCCCCACCGTGCCCTGCTCGAACGAGCGCGAAGCCGCGTCGCACGCCGCGTAGCCGAAGGACGCGTCGGGCCGGTTGCCCCAGTCGCTGCGCGGCAGGTCGAACAGCACGGCCGCGGGCACGATCGGCACCACCTCGTGCGGCTGCGTCCCGACGGGAAAGCCCAGGTTGCGCTCCGAAAGCCACCGCATCACGCCGTCGGCCGCGGCGAGGCCGTACGCCGATCCGCCCGAGAGGCAGACCGCGTTGACCCGCTGCACCAGGTTCTCCGGCTCCAGCAGGTTCGTCTCCCGCGTGCCGGGCGCGCCACCGCGCTGGTCGACCGCGCCGACCGCGCCCTCGGGCACCAGCACCACCGTCGTCCCGGTGGCCCAGCCGTCGCCGACCCGCTCGTGGTGCCCGACCAGGACACCCGGCACGTCGGTGATCATCCGGTCAGCGCCTGGATCAGCGTCTCCTGCACCCAGGTCAGCCAGTGGTAGACGCCCAGGTGCGGGGCCCGCGGGTCGTCCTCGGGCAGCTCGTCGGGCATGTCCTCGGTGACGTCGAGCGCGGTGCCGAGCGCCAGCCGGACGTCGTTGAGCGCGCCCAGCCACGCGTCGGCCTGTTCCTCGGTCAGGCGAACGTGGCCGCCGTCGCGGGGCAGCGTGTCGAGCACGATCTTGGCCACGCCGACCTTGATGTCGAGCAGCTCCGGCTCGTGCAGCGACCGCATCGCCGCGACGGAGTCGATGTCCTCCCGCGACGGGTTGTCCGGGTCGAGCTTGTGGAAGTCCGGGAGCAGCCGCGAGAGCACCGGGTCGTCCGGCGACTCGCTGGGCCCGGTCCGGATGCCGGTGAGCTCGGCGAGCTCGTCCTGGGGCGCCTCTTCGGCCCGCGCGGTGAGCATGTCCTCGAGCTGGCTGACCAGCCCGCGCAGCACGGCCGCTTCCTGCTGCTCGAACCCCGCGTGGATCACCGCGCCCTTGCGCCGCCAACCGTTCACGAGGGCTGCTCCATGGTGGCCCAGAGGCCGGCCGCGTGGAGTTTCGCCACGTCCGTCTCCACCTTCTCCTTGCTGCCGGACGACACGATCGCCTTGCCCTTCTGGTGCACGTCCAGCATGAGCTTGGTGGCGTGGTCACGGCTGTAGCCGAACAGCTTCTGGAAGACGTACGTCACGTACGACATCAGGTTGACCGGGTCGTTCCACACCACGGTCCGCCACGGTGTGTCCGACTCGGCGACTTCCGCTCCGGCCGGTTCGACCTGCGTCTGTTCGGATGCGACAGGCGTGGACATGCACCCCATGGTGTCACGGGGGTGACGGGGTACGCCGCGCCAGGTCCGGCCATGTGGGTGAATAGGCTTACCCCATGGGTTCACCGGAGCCGGTCACGGCCAGCACTGCGCTGCTCACCGACCACTACGAGCTGACCATGCTGGGCAGCGCACTCGCCGACGGGACGCACGCGCGGCCCTGCGTATTCGAAGTTTTCGCCAGGAGGCTGCCGGACGGGCGGCGCTACGGCGTCGTGGCGGGCACCGCCCGGGTCCTCGACGCGATCGCGGACTTCCGCTTCACCGACGCCGAACTGGCGCAGCTGGAGGCCACCGCGGTGGTCGACGACGCGACGCTGGGCTGGCTCGCCGATTACGAGTTCTCGGGTGACATCGACGGCTACCCCGAGGGCGAGCTGTACTTCCCGGGCTCGCCGATCCTCACCGTCACCGGCTCGTTCGCCGAGTGCGTGCTGCTGGAGACGCTGGTGCTGTCGATCCTCAACCACGACAGCGCCATCGCGTCGGCCGCGGCCCGGATGTCCGGCGCCGCGCACGGCCGCCCGATCATCGAGATGGGCGGCCGCCGCACGCACGAGTACGCCGCGGTCGCGGCCGCGCGGGCCGCCTACCTGGCCGGGTTCGCGACGACGTCCAACCTGGAAGCCGGCCGCCGCTACGGCATCCCGACGCGCGGCACCGTCGCGCACGCCTTCATGCTGCTGCACGACAGCGAGGAAGCGGCCTTCCGCGCCCAGGTGGACAAGATGGGCGCGGACACGACGCTGCTGGTCGACACGTACGACATCACCGCGGGCATCGAGGCGGCGGTCCGCGTCGCCGGGCCCGAGCTCGGCGCGATCCGGATCGACTCCGGCGACGTCGGCCCGCTCGCCCGCCGCGCCCGCGAGCAGCTGGATTCCCTCGGTGCGAAGGACACCCGGATCGTGGTGTCCGGTGACCTGGACGAACACGCCATCGCGGCGCTGCGCGCGGAGCCGGTGGACGCCTACGGCGTCGGCACCTCGGTGGTCACCGGGTCCGGCGCGCCGACCGCCGGGATGGTCTACAAGCTGGTCGAGGTGGACGGCAAGCCGGTCGCCAAGCGCAGCGCGCACAAGGAGTCGCGCGGCGGCCGCAAGTCCGCGCTGCGGCGCCACCGCGGCACCGGCACGGCGGTCGAAGAGGTCGTCTGGACGACCTCGGGGGCCGCTCCCGAACCGGAAGCCAACGACCGGCCGCTGCAGATCCCGCTGATCCGCGCTGGCCGTCCGGCGCCCGACCTGCCTACGCTCGACGACGCGAGGCAGCGGCTGCGCCGCGGCCTGGTCAGCTTGCCGTGGGAGGGCCTCAAGCTCTCGCACGGCGAACCCGCCATCCCCACCCTCTTCTTCTGAAACGGAGTCCGGCCATGGGAACCGCGCTGATCGTGGTGGACGTGCAGAACGACTTCTGCGAAGGGGGTTCGCTCGGCCTGCCGGGCGGGGCCGCCGCGGCCGCCGCCATTTCGAAGCAGGCCGCCGAAGGCGGGTACAGCCACGTCGTGGCCACCCGCGACAACCACATCGACCCGGGCGACCACTTCAGCGAGACGCCGGACTTCAAGGACAGCTGGCCGGTGCACTGCGTCGCCGGCACGGCGGGCGCGTCGTTCCACGCCGCGCTCGACGTCGTCCCGATCGGCGAGGTGTTCTCCAAGGGCGAGTACAGCGCCGCGTACTCCGGCTTCGAGGGGGCGGCCCGCGACGGGAAGTCCCTGGAGGCCTGGCTGCGCGAGCACGACGTGACCGACGTCGACGTCGTCGGCATCGCGACGGACTTCTGCGTCCGCGCGACGGCGCTGGACGCCGCGAAGGCCGGCTTCGGCGTGCGGGTGCTGCTGGACATGACCGTCGGCGGCTCGCAGCCGACCGTCGACGCGACGCTGAAGGACTTCGACGAGGCGGGTGTCACCTACACCGGCACCGCCGCCGTCGGCCCGGCCGCGTGAAGGACCTGCAGGCGGCGCTGGCGGAACACCGGCTCGTCGCGATCCTGCGCGCCGGCGACGCGTCGCGGTTCGCCGACGCCGCGATGGTGCTGCACGCGGCAGGCGTCCGCCTGCTCGAAGCGACGCTGACGACGCCGGGTGCGCCCGCGGCCATCACCGCGCTGCGCCTGGCGCTGGGCGAAGCCGCGCTGATCGGCGCGGGCAGCGTCCGCGAAGCGTCCGATGTGGACATCGCGGTGGACGCGGGTGCCGCGTACCTGATCACGCCGACGGTCAACCCGGCGGTCCTCGAGCGTGCCGCCGCCCTGGACACCCCCGTGATCTGCGGCGCGCTGACGCCGACGGAGATCGACCAGGCCTGGCGGCTCGGCGCGGCCGCGGTGAAGGTGTTCCCGATCGCGGCCGTGGGCGGGGTCGCGTACCTGCGGGCGGTGCGGGCGCCGCTGCCCGACGTCCCGCTGGTGCCCACCGGCGGCGTCCACCTGGCCGACGTCGAGGGCTACCTGCGCTCGGGCGCGATCGCGGTCGCCGCGGCGACGCCGTTGCTGGGCGACGCGCTGTCCTCCGGCGGCAGCCTGCCCGACCTGGCCACGCGGGCGGGCGAATTCGTCGCGGCGGCCGCGCGCTTCGGGACGGCCTGAGCTACTTCTTGCCGAAGGGGTCGCAGGCGGCCGTCCCCAGGTAGATGTCGCCGCTCGCCGGGCCGCCCTGCGGGAACAGCTTGATGTGCACCGCGTGCGTCACCAGGCTGCCGTCCGGCGGCTGGGGCGTCACGGTCTCGTTGAGCACGACCGTCGCCAGCGCGGTGCCGGCGGCGCCGCCGGGGATGACGATCCGGTAGTTCGGCGGGATCTCCTCCGGCACGGTGACCCCTTCGACGGCGCCGACCGCCACCTCGCCCTGGCTACCGGTGGCCGTCGTCGCGCACTTCGCGGAGAAGGTGCGGACGGTGAGTTCCGGGCCGCCGTAGCGCTGCAGCACGGTCGCCCGGAAGCGGCGCCCGGCCGCCTGGGCGATCGCCGCCTCGCCGGCTCGCCCGCAGCCGGTGTTACCGGCGCCGAACACCGCGATGTCGCCCGTGGCGCCGCCTTGCGTCCAGCCCTGGTAGGGACCGTCGACGGTGCACTTCGCCAGTTCACCGGTGACGACCTGCTCGTTGTCGATCGTCACGTCGACCGAGCCGGACGACGCCCATCCGGTGGACGTCACGGGGGCCGCCGCGCCGAGGAGCGGAGCGGCCAGCGTCGTCACGGCCAGCAACCGAAATGTCCGCTTCCTGGGGTTTCGCATGTCCGGCCTCCGCGGTTGGCGTGACAGTTCGCAGCTCTGCCCTTCGTCATCGGCCGGTCCGGCGCCCGCCCTGATCGGGTCCACCCGGACGAGTGGCCGGTGAGGAACGCAACTCGGCGGGTCCACGGGACGGTAACGAGCGTTAACCTCGGTTGTCGCCTTGTTCACCTCGGGAGGTTTCGTGTCTTCGCTGTCCTTCGCCGGCAAGCGGCCCGTGCTCGCCGACCTCGTCCCCGGCTCGCTCGTGCGGGACATCGCCCTGGTCGCCGGCGGTGCCGTGCTCACCGGCGCCGCCGCGCAGCTGACGATCCCGGTGCCGGGCAGTCCGGTGCCGATGACCGGCCAGACGTTCGCCGCGCTGCTCGTCGGCGCGTCGCTCGGCATGTCGCGCGGGGCCGCCTCGATGCTGGTGTACCTGCTGGTCGGCGCGGTGGGTGTGCCGTGGTTCCAGCACGGCACCTCGGGCCTGTCGGGCGCGAGCGCCGGCTACATCGTCGGGTTCGTCTTCGCCGGCGCGCTGGTCGGCGCGCTCGCCGGCCGCGGCGGCGACCGGACGCCGGTGCGCACCGCGGGCACCATGGTGCTCGGCAACCTGGTGATCTACGCCTTCGGTGTGCCGTGGCTGATGGCGTCGACCGGGTTCGACCTGTCGACCGCGTTCGCCAAGGGCGTCACGCCGTTCCTGATCGGGGACGCGATCAAGATCGTCGTCGCCGCCGGCCTGCTGCCGCTGACCTGGAAGCTGGTCTCCGGCCGCAACCAGGACTGACGCCCGCCGCGGGACCTTCCCCCGCGGGAGGTCCCGCGACGCGAGTGGCCCGTTCGCGACGGAGCACCGATCTCTGTCGGTGGTGGCGGCTAATGTGTGTCGCTGTGCCCGCCCGAACCGATTTCCCCGGCGTCCTCGAACTCCTCACCCACGCGGTGGAGTCCGTAGGCGGTGCCGAACGCCCAGGGCAGGTGCAGATGGCCGACGCCGTCGGCCGCGCCATCCGCACCGGTGAGCACCTGGCCGTGCAGGCCGGCACCGGCACCGGCAAGTCACTGGCCTACCTCGTGCCCGCGATCCGGCACGCCGTCGAGAAGGAGGCCACGGTCGTGGTCTCCACGGCCACGATCGCGCTGCAGCGCCAGCTCGTCGACCGTGACCTCCCGCGCCTGGCGAAGGCGCTGAAGAAGCCGCTCGGCCGCGAGCCGACCTTCGCGATCCTCAAGGGCCGCCGCAACTACATGTGCCTGCACCGGCTGGATTCCGGCGCGCCGGACGAGCCGGAGGACGCCCAGCTGTTCGACCCGTTCGCGGTGTCCCGGCTGGGCAAGGAGGTCACGCGGCTGCGGGAGTGGGCGTCGGACACCGAAACCGGCGACCGCGACGAGCTCGTCCCCGGCGTCACCGACCAGGCGTGGCGCCAGGTTTCCGTGACGGCGAAGGAATGTCTCGGCGCTTCGCGCTGTCCGATCGGCACGGACTGCTTCGCCGAGAAGGCCCGCGCCGAGGCCGGCCGCGCCGACGTCATCGTCACCAACCACGCGCTGCTGGCGATCGACGCGCTGCAGGGCTACCAGGTCCTGCCCGACCACGACGTGGTCATCATCGACGAGGCCCACGACCTGGTCGACCGGGTCACTTCGGTCGCCACCGGCGAGCTGACCAGCGCGATGTGCGCGGCGGCCGCGCGGCGCTGCGGCAAGCTGATCGACGCCGACGTCGCCGACGGCCTGCTGGAAGCGGGTGACGGGCTGGCCCTGATCGTCGACGACCTGCCCGCGGGCCGGATGGACGAGCTGCCGCGGCCTTTGAAGGGCGCGATCCCGGCGGTCCGCGACGCCGCGCACCGGTGCATCACGGCGCTGGGTTCCGACCGCAAGGAGGACGTCGAGGGGGCCACGGCGCGCAAGCTGGCGCGGTCGCTGCTCGACGAGGTGCACGACACCGCGGTCCGGCTGCTGGAAGCCTTCGACGAGGACCAGGCGCACCAGCGCGACGTCGTCTGGCTCTCCGGCGACAAGTACTCGTCGAACCCGCGGCCACCGGCGCTGAAGGTGGCGCCGCTGGGCGTCGCCGGCCTGCTGCGGGAGCGGGTGTTCAACCAGCACACGACGATCCTGACGTCGGCGACGTTGACGCTGGGCGGCACGTTCGACACCATGGCCCGCCAGTGGGGTCTCCCGCCCGGCGCCGCCCGGGTCGAACAGGCGCCCGGCGCCGCGACGGAGAAGGAAGCGCCGTCGGACGACTCGGGCCCGAAGTGGACCGGCCTGGACGTCGGCTCGCCGTTCGACCACCGGCGCAACGGCATCCTGTACCTCGCCAAGCACCTGCCGCCACCGGGCCGCGACGGCCTCATGTCGTCCACAATGGACGAACTGGCCGAGCTGATCGAGGCGGCGGGCGGGCGCACGCTGGGCCTGTTTTCCTCGATGCGGGCGGCCAAGCAGGCCACCGAGGAGATGCGGGAACGGCTGGACTTCCCGATCCTGTGCCAGGGCGACGACGCGACGTCGCTGCTGGTCCAGAAGTTCTCCGAAGACGTCCGCACGTGCCTGTTCGGCACGCTGAGCCTGTGGCAGGGCGTGGACGTCCCCGGTCCGTCACTGCAGCTCGTGGTGGTCGACCGGATCCCGTTTCCGCGCCCGGACGACCCGGTGTCCTCGGCACGGCAACGCGCGGTGGAAGCGCGCGGCGGCAACGGGTTCCTCACCGTGGCGGCCACCCACGCGGCGCTGCTGCTGGCGCAGGGCACCGGGCGGCTGCACCGGTCGGTCACCGACCGCGGCGTGGTGGCGGTGCTCGATTCGCGGCTGGCGAACGCCCGCTACGGCGGCTTCCTGCGCGCGTCGCTGCCGCCGTTCTGGCCGACGATGGACCCGAAGGTGGTGCGGGAAGCACTGCGCCGGCTGGACGCAGCCGCGCCCGCGTGACGCGCTCCACAGCACCGCCCGGTACGGTGAAGCAACCGAAGCAACAAGGGAGCACCGGTTGACCCAGGATTCGTCCAGCGCCCAGTCCCGGACCGTCAGCGTCGACGACACCGGAGTGCGGCGGCGGCTCGCGGACGGCAGCGAAGAGGCCGTCACGTGGTCCGACCTGTCGTCGGTGATGGTCAGGGTCATCCCTGACGGCCCTTGGAACGAAGACGTGTTCTTCATGCTGGTGGGCACCGACGGCAAGGGCACCGCGGTCCCCAGCGGCGACCCGGCGGCCGACGCGCTCATCGAGCGCCTGCAGGCCCTGCCGGGCTTCGACAACGAGAAGTTCATCGAGGCCATGACGACCGACGCCGACCAGGCCTACGTCGTCTGGGAATCCAGCCAGAACTAGTTCTGCGGGAACGTCTCCGTCACCGGGATTCCCTTCTTGAGCGTGCGGCTCACCGTGCAGAGCCGGTCGATCGCCCGGTCCACGGCGCCGGCCAGCGCCTCCCGCTGATCCGCCGCCAATGTCGACACGTCGACGTCGAAAGCGACGTGCACGGCGTCCAGCTCCGAAGCGCCTTCACGCCGATCGGCGCTCACGGCGACGCGGAACTTCGCCTCTTCGCCGATCCGCCGCGTGATCAGCTCTTCCGCGGTCACCGCGCTGCAGCCCGCCGCCGCGATCTGCAGCAGTTCGGCGGGCGAGAACGCTCCCTCGGCGTCTTTCCGGCCGATCCGGACCTCGGCACCCCGGTCGTTGCGCCCCACGAACGCGTGCTGCCCGTCGCGCTGTACTTCGAGTCCCATGCCCGCTCCAACCGGCTCAGGGGGACGCTTGTTCCGGCGCCCATTGGGCGAGCACCGTGATCGTGCCCGGGTCGACCTCGGTGAACCCGGCGTCCCGCACGGCGATGACGCGGTCGCGCCGCCACGCGCCTTCCGGGTCGTCACCGGGGTGCAGTTCCTTCCACCGCACGGGGCTCGCCGTGCGCACGGCGACCCGGAAGCCCCGATCGGCCCAGGCGGCCCGCTCCGCGTCGCCCAGCAACGCGGCGAGGAGCATCG
Source organism: Amycolatopsis sp. NPDC051716 (assembly GCF_040681595.1). Taxonomy (NCBI): domain Bacteria; kingdom Bacillati; phylum Actinomycetota; class Actinomycetes; order Pseudonocardiales; family Pseudonocardiaceae; genus Amycolatopsis; species Amycolatopsis sp. NPDC051716. The sequence continues at coordinate 60,244 of NZ_JBFAZA010000020.1, forward strand.
TCGCGTGGCCGACCTGGGCGGCGCCCTTGCCGACGGTCATCGGCACGTGCGGGTTGAGCAGCAGCAGCGGGACACCGTCCGGGAGCGGGCCCGGCTCGTCCGGCGGCAGTTCGCTGCCGGAGATCTGCAGCCGCGCGACTTCCTTGGGCGTCTCGGTGACCAGCCCCGGCACGAGCGCCCGCGCCTCGGCGCCGTCGACCTCGACGGTGATGCCCGGCAGCTCCTGGACGGCCGCCCAGTGCGCGCCCCGCGCCCGCCGCGCGACCTTCCGGATCCGGTTGTCGAGCCAGGCGTGCACCGGCTCGGCCCACTCGCCGCCGGGCTGGGCGCGCTCGTCGAGGCACACCGCCAGCGCCGCCGCGGCCGCCGCCTCCAGCAGCGGCGTGCGGCCCGGCGGCTCGGCCCGTTCGATGCGGAGGATGACCGGCATCGCGCGGACTTCCTCGGGGAGCTCGTCGGAGGTGTCCGACGTGTCTTCGGCCGGGAGCCCCAACCAGAAGGCGTAGCGGGCGCCCAGGGGGTCGAGAACGCTGCTCACGGACGCATCAGCTCGAACCCGTCGGCGGCGTCGGCCGCTTCGACCTCGCCGCGGGTGAGGCCGAGCACGAACAGCACGGCGTCGAGGTACGGGTGCGACAGCGCGGTGTCGGCCACCTCGCGCAGCGCCGGCTTCGCGTTGAACGCGACGCCCATGCCCGCGGCCGAGAGCATGTCGATGTCGTTCGCGCCGTCCCCGACGGCGACGCACTGCTCGAGCGGGATGTCGTACTCGGCGGCGAAGCGGCGAAGCACCTTCGCCTTGCCCGCGCGATCGACGACGTCACCGATGACCTTCCCGGTGAGCTTGCCGTCGACGATCTCGAGCTCGTTCGCCACCGCGAAGTCGAGTCCCAGTTCCTCCACGAGACCGTCGATGACCTGGGTGAAGCCGCCCGAAACGACGCCGGTGCGGAAGCCCATCCGCTTGAGCGTCCGGATCGTGGTGCGGGCGCCCGGGGTCAGCTCGATCGACGCGGCGACCTGGTCGATCGCCGTCGCCGGCAGGCCGGCCAGCAGTGCGACCCGCCGTTCCAGCGACTCGGTGAAGTTCAGCTCGCCGCGCATGGCCGCTTCGGTGATCTCGCGGATCTCCGGCTCGACCCCGGCGTGCGCGCCCAGCATCTCGATGACCTCGCCCTGGATCAGGGTCGAGTCCACGTCGAACACGACGAGCCGCTTGGCCCGGCGCATGATGCCGGCTCGCTCCACGGCGATGTCGACGCCGGCCTCGACAGCGGCGTCGGCGAGTTCCGAGCGCAGCGCGGCATCGGCTTCCGGAGTGTCCTCGTCGGCCGAGACGTACAGCTCGAGCCCGGTCACCGGGTAGTCGGCGACGCTGCGGATCGCGTCGATGTTGGCGCCCAGCGCGGCCAGCCGGCGCGCGACCTCCGAGAAGCCCCGCGCGGTGACCGGGCGGCCCAGGACGACCAGCACGTGGGAGGAGTCGCGGCGGCCGAGTGCGAACGGGTCGTCACCGATCGCGCTGCCGATCTTCACGTCGACGTTCATGCCGACGGACGCCATCGCCTGCTCGACCGTCTCCTGCAGGCCCTCCGGGTCGCGGTAGACCCCGGCGAGCACGCCGAGCACGAGCTGCCCGCGGATGACCACCTGCTCGACGTCGAGCACGTCGACGTCGTGCCGGGTCAGCACGGCGAACAGCACGGACGAGACACCCGGTTTGTCGGGGCCGGTCGTCGTGATCAGGACGGGGGTCTGGGTCACTGGTCATCCCTCGTTCGGCAACGCTGCACCGTCAGTCTGCCGGTCCGGGCTCGGACATAAGTAGAGCGCGTGCCCGGCTTCACATCAGCCGGGCACGCGCTCACTCGATCAGGGGGTTACTTGTCGCCTTGCTCGCTCGCGTTGTCCTTGGAGTGGTCTCCCGGGATCACCGCTTCGGTGAGCACCTGCGACGGCGCCGCGTGGCTGTTGACCTTCTGCTTCCCGAAGAAGCCGATCTCACCCTCGTTGTGGATGCGCTCGATCATGTGCGGGTAGTGCAGCTCGAACGCGGGCCGCTCGGAGCGGATCCGGGGCAGCTCGGTGAAGTTGTGCCGCGGCGGCGGGCAGGAGGTCGCCCACTCGAGCGAGTTGCCGTAGCCCCACGGGTCGTCCACCGTGACGATCTCGCCGTACCGGTAGCTCTTGAAGACGTTCCAGATGAACGGCAGCGTCGAGGCACCGAGGATGTACGCACCGATCGTGGAGATCGTGTTCAGCGTGGTGAAGCCGTCACTGGTCAGGTAGTCCGCGTACCGGCGCGGCATGCCCTCGGCACCCAGCCAGTGCTGGACCAGGAAGGTGCCGTGGAAGCCGATGAACGTGGTCCAGAAGTGCCACTTGCCAAGCTTCTCGTCCATCATCCGGCCGGTGATCTTCGGGAACCAGAAGTAGATGCCGGCGAAGGTGGCGAACACGATCGTGCCGTAGAGCACGTAGTGGAAGTGCGCGACGACGAAGTAGCTGTCCGACACGTGGAAGTCGATCGCCGGCGCGGCCAGCAGGATGCCGGTCAGGCCGCCGAAGAGGAACGTGACGATGAAGCCCATCGAGAAGATCATCGGCGTCTCGAAGGACAGCTGGCCCTTCCACATCGTGCCGATCCAGTTGAAGAACTTGATGCCGGTCGGGACGGCGATCAGGAACGTCATGAAGGAGAAGAACGGCAGCAGCACGGCGCCGGTGGCGTACATGTGGTGCGCCCACACCGCGACCGACAGCGCCGCGATGGCCAGCGTCGCCCAGACCAGGCTCTTGTAGCCGAACAGCGGCTTGCGGCTGAACACCGGGAAGATCTCCGACACGATGCCGAAGAACGGCAGCGCGACGATGTACACCTCGGGATGGCCGAAGAACCAGAACAGGTGCTGCCAGAGGATCACGCCGCCGTTTTCGGGGTCGAACACGTGCGCCCCGAGGTGCCGGTCCGCCAGCAGGCCCATCAGGGCCGCGGTCAGGATCGGGAAGGCGAGCAGGATCAGGATGCTCGTGACCAGGATGTTCCAGGTGAAGATCGGCATCCGGTACATCGTCATGCCCGGCGCGCGCAGGCAGACCACGGTGGTGATCATGTTGACCGCGCCGAGGATGGTGCCGAGACCGGAGACCACCAGGCCGGAGATCCACAGGTCCGCGCCGACGCCCGGCGAGTGGATGGCGTCCGACAGCGGGGTGTAGGCGAACCAGCCGAAGTCGGCGGCGCCACCCGGGGTCAGGAAGCCGGACAGCACGATCAGGCCGCCGAAGAGGTACAGCCAGTACGAGAACGCGTTCAGCCGCGGGAAGGCGACGTCCGGCGAGCCGATCTGCAGCGGCAGCACGAAGTTCGCGAAGCCGAAGAGGATCGGGGTCGCGTACAGCAGCAGCATCACCGTGCCGTGCATGGTGAACAGCTGGTTGTACTGCTCCTGCGAGAGGAACTGCTGTCCGGGCCGCGCCAGCTCGGTGCGGATCAGCATGGCCATCGCGCCGCCCGCCATGAAGAAGGCGAACGACGTGACCAGGTACATGATCCCGATCTGCTTGTGGTCCGTCGTGCGGAACAACCGCAGCAGGTACGAACCCTTAACCGACTCGCGCGCGGGGTACGGGCGCGTGGCGATCGGCTTGGGGGCTACGGCCGTCACTCCTGCCTCCAACACTGAAACCTTGTGGTGGTCATCGTCGCGCCACAGGGTCGGGCGGGACCCGATCCGGCGGCTTAGGGGGATCGTAGCCCTCGCTACCGACAGTCGCGCGCACCGGCTGGCAAGATCGGTGTGTGGCCGACGACTACACCCGTGCGGCGGTGCTCGCGGCCCGCGCGGTGACCGCTCGCCTCGGCTTGCCCGCCCACGATCCCGAAGTGCTCCACGAACGCTCGAACGTGCTGGTGAGGCTGGGTCCGCTGGTGGCCAGGGTGCCCGCCACGACCCGCCTGCTCCGCCCGGAACCGGCGGCCTGGCTGGCCCGGGACGTCGCGCTCTCGAGGTTCCTCACGGACCGTGGTGTGCTCGTCGTCTCACCCACCGCGGATCCCCCGGCCGGACCGCATTTCGCGGACGGGCTGCCGGTCACGCTCTGGCACCACACCCCGCACGATCCGGAGCACCGGTACGCCCCGGACGTCGTCGCGCGCTCCCTCGCCGACGTGCACGCGGCCCTGCGCGAATATCCGGGCGAGCTGCCCCGCCGCGGGCCGCTCGACGACCTGGAGCGGCTCTTCGCCCGGCACGACCTCGACCCCCGCTTGCGGGCGGAAGCCGCGCGGATCGAAGCCACGCTGCCGGGCGGCGCGGTCCAGCCGCTGCACGGCGACGCGCACCCCGGGAACCTGATCGCGACGGCGGCCGGGCCGTGCTGGCTGGACTTCGAGGACACTTGGCTCGGGCCGCTCGCCTGGGACCTCGGCATCCTGGCGCGGCAAGGCGGCCCGGAACACCTGGCCGCCTACCCCGGCTCGGTGTCCGGCGAGGCCCTCCGCGCGTACACGCGGTTGCGGGAACTCTTCGCCGTGGCGTGGCGCTTCGTGATCGCCCGGCGGTTCCCGCACCGGCTTCCCGAAGCCCGCTCCGCGCTGGCCGCCTACTTCGCTTCTTCGTGAGTCGCGGGGTACCAGGACAGGATCGCCTCGACCACGCCCGCGGGGTCTTCGAGCGGAGTCAGGTGACCGGACTCCGGGAGCACCACGAGCGTCGCGCCGTCCATCACCTCGACGATCGCGCTCGCCGCGGCCACCGGGGTGATCCGGTCCTCCTCCCCCACGATGACCAGCGCGGGCACGCCGGACTCCCGCAGCAGATCGAGCGAGTCCGGCCGGGTCCGCAGCGCGAGCGCCGTCCACGCGATGCCGGCGGGCGGCTGGGATTCGATGATCTCCCGGACCGTCTCGACGAGCTCGGGACGCTTTTCCCGCGTCGACGCGGCCAGCAGGTTGGGCAGGTTGGCCTCGGCCAGCCAGTTCCCGATGCCTTCGCGCTCGACGCGATCCGCGACGTCCAGCCGGGTCTGGGCGGCCTCGGGGGTGTCGGGTGCGGCCTTGGTGTCGATCAGCACGAGCCCGCCGACGCGCTCCGGCGCGAGCCGCAGCACGGCCATCGCGAGGTAGCCGCCCATCGAGCAGCCGCCGAGCACGACGCGGTCGAGGTCCAGCCGGTCGAGCAGGGCGACGACGTCCCGCGCGGCGTCCTCGAGGCTCGGTTCGCGATCGGACTCCGGCAGCGGCGAGCGGCCGAGCCCGCGCTGATCCGGGGTGATCACCCGAAGGTGTGAAGCGAGGGGCTCGCGCACCGCGTTCCACATGCGGGAATCCAGGGGAAAGGCGTGGAGGAGGACCAGCGGCAGTTCGGTCATGCGCGTCATTTTGTCGGACCCCCTCGCTAGCTTCGCCGATGTGTTCACCGACATCGAAACCGACCGGCTCCTGCTGCGTCCGCTCCACGAGGCGGACCGGCAGGCGATGGTCGACATCCACACCGACCCCCGGACCAACCGCTTCAACCCCGCACCGCCGGGGGTCACGGAGGCGTCCGAGATGTTCTCGGGGTGGCTGGCGCACTGGGCCGAGCACGGGTTCGGCTACCCCGCGGTCCTCGAACGCGGCGGCACCGAGGTGATCGGCATGTGCGGCGTGCGGCTGCGCGAGTTCCACGGCGCGAAGGTCCTGAACCTCGGCTACCGGTTCCGGCCGTCGGCGTGGGGGAAGGGCTACGCGGTGGAGGCGGGGCAGGCGGTCCTGGAGTGGTGCGCCCGCGAGCTGCCGTCCGTGCCGGTGCTGGCCAGCGTGAGCATCGCGAACAAGCCGTCGCTGCGGGTGGCCGAGAGGCTGGGCTTCACGGAGTACACGGAGGAGATGTACGACGGCGCGATGTCCCGGCACTACCGGCGCTGACCGCCGGGTGGTGTTTGACAACTCCAGAGCGAAGTCACCAGCGGCGGTGCGGCCGCCGCCGGGCCCGCGCTTCCCAGCAGGCCCGGTGCCAGTGCCGCCGGTCGGCGACGGATCCGGTCTCGTCGGCGGGCCAGACGACCAGGTGCGGCGTCCCCGGCCGGATCTCGTGGTCACAGCCGGGACAGCGGTAGAACTTGGTGGCCTGGCTCCCGGGCACGGTCCGCACGAGCCAGTCCCCGTCCGTCCCGGACTCGGCCCGCGCCCACCCGGTGGCGGCACCGAGGTCCCGCTCGGGCGGCCCACCGTCCGAACGGCGGCCGGGACGGTTGCGTCGTGGCACACCCCAACGTTAACCGCCACCCCACTCGCCCCGGCCCGCACCCGATCCGACCCTCCAGGCACGCCACCCGACCCTCCCGGCACGCGAGTCGACCCCCCAATCACGCGAGTCGACCCTCCAATCACGTGTGATGACCCTCCAATCACACGTGATGCCCCTCCAGACACGGGTGATGCCCGCCCAGTCACACCAGGTGCCTCTCCGGGCACACGTGATACCCGCCCGAACACGGGAGACCCGCCGGTACTCAGGCCGCGCGGTCCCCCACCCGGCCCCCGGCGCCCAGCCGGTCCAGGATCGCGTCGTGGGCGAGGCCGTCCCAGCCGAGGCGGCGGAGGGTGCGGCCGGTCCGGCGGAAGTCCTCGCCGCCGAGCACGGACATGATCGTGATCGCCGCGTCGACCATCGGCGTGGCGACGCCCGCGCACCGCGCGAGTGCCTGCAGCGGCACCAAGGTGGAGCGGATGTCCTCGGTGAGGAACCGGTGGTCGAGGCTGGTCGGCGCGGCGATCGTCCGGTACGGCTTCACCGTCCGCAGCGCGTCGAGCAACGTCGTGGCCGGGCAGCCGTAGTAGCGGTCGAGGACCTCGGTCATGGGCAGCAGCCGGGCGCCGTAGGCGGCCGCGACGGCGGCGAACTCGGCCTCGGTGCGTTCGAGCAGGGCGATCGTCCGCGCCGAGACGCCGTCGACGTAGAAGAGCAGTTCCTCCGCACGGTCGATGGTGCCGAGGTTGGCCAGCGCGATCGGCACGTGCGCGACCGCGCCGAAGTCGTGCAGGCCACGTTCCACCGGGTTGCGCGCGACCTCCAGCATCGGGAACCACTCGCACAGCAGCCCGGCGCGCCGGCCGACGGCGGCCTCGGTGCTGCCGGAGATCAGGTTCCAGCCCTTGGCGCCGAGCACGGTCACGCCGTCGGTCCCGGACGGCCGTGCGGCGAACAGCGCGTCGGTCTCGACGACGTCGACGTCGGGCGCCCCGGCGGCGGCGAGCGCGTGGGCGAACTCGACGCTCCCGCAGAGCTTGCCGGAGAACAGCACCACCACCTGCCCCGGACGCAGGTGCGGCGCGAGCCCGGCGGCGACCTCCGGGTAGGCGGTGGTCACGGTGGCGACCAGCACGACGGCCCGCGCACCCAGCCCGGCCGGGTCCGCGGTCACCTCCCGGAGCGGGAACCGCCCGTCGAGCACCCCGTGCGCGACGATCTCCCGGCGGCGCGCGATCTCCCCGACGGCCTCGAGATCCCGCGTGCAGAGGTGCACGGGCAGCCCCCGCGCGGCGAGGTAGGCGGCCACGGCCCGTCCCTCGCCGCCCGCCCCGACGACCCCGATCCCGTCCAGCACGCTCATTCCGCCCACTCCCGTCAGTCCGGTACGCAGTGGACAGGTCGGCACCGGGAAGCGGAAAGTTCCCCGCGCAAGACGAACGTGTCGTCCGCCGGGGTACGGCCTACCCCTGGGCCAACGCCAGCGGCACCAGCTGCTCGGCCGTGGTCAGCGACCCGTGCTGCCCGATCAGCGACGTCTCCACGGCCTCCGCGAGCCCCCGGACCATCCCGAACCGGTCCCGGGCCGCGGCGACGACGTCGCCGATGCGCGGCAGCACCCGGTCGCTCACCGTGTGCCCGAACCAGCCCTCGGCCACCGCCTCCTCGCGCGAGCGCACCCAGGCCCGCTCGCCCAGCACCTCCCGCCAGGCCGCGAGGACGTCCGCGGCCGCGCCCGGCTCGGTGTAGACGTGCCGCGCGCGAACCTCGCCTCCGAACGTCCGGACGCCGGCCAGCAGCTCCGGGGCGTCTTCGAGGTCGAGCTTGTCCTCGACGGTCACCATCCCGTGGTCGGCCACCACGGCGAGCAGCGCACCGGAGGGCAGACCGTCCACAAGGGACTCGACGAGCCGGTCGATCTGGCGCAGCTGCATGCGCCAGGCGGTCGAGCCGGGGCCGTAGACGTGCCCCAGCAAGTCGAGTTCGCTGTGGTAGGCGTAGCAGAACGCGCGCCCGTCCAGCACCGACAACGTCCGCGCGGCGAGGTCGCCCAGCGCGTGGACCCCGGCGTACTGCGCCCCGCTCTGGGTGGCCAGCGTCAAGGCCGTGTCGCGGAACTGGGCCGAGGACACCACGGCCGCGTCGATGCCCGCCGCGGCGGCCCGCTCGAACGTCGTCGGCAGCGGCTGCACCTCGCGGGGCGGGAGGGCGCCACGCAGATCGCTGCCGTCTTCGTGGCTGCACCAGCGCAACGCGTTGAGCACGCCGGTGCCGGGCATCTCGAACGTGTAGCCGACCATCCCGTGTTCGCCCGACGCGAGCCCGGTGCCGATCGCGGCGACCCCGGCGGCCGTCGTCGACGGGAAGCCCACGCGCAGCGACTCGCGGGCGAGCTCGGTCAGCACCGGGGCGTCCGCGGCGTGCTCGGCGAGCAGCTCCCAGCCGAGCCCGTCGACGAGCAGCACGCCGGCGCTGCGTGCCTCCGGCAACGCGAGGACGTTCCCGCAGCCGGGCACCCCGAGCGCGGCGAGCAGGGACGGGACGACCTGGCCGAGGTGCGGGACGTCGGCGAGCGAGGGCGGCTGCACGCGCCCAGCTTCCCATCCCCGGGTGCCTCCGGCGATAATCACGGCATGCCGACCTACGCCTACCGCTGCCGCGAGTGCACCGAGACGTTCGAGCTCCTGCGCCCGATGAGCGAATCCGGCGCGCCGGCGACCTGCCCGGAGGGCCACGCCGACACCGTCAAGCTGCTCACCACGGTCGCCCTCACCGGGGCCGCGAGCGGTTCCGCGGCCCCGGCCGGTGGCGGTGGCGGCTGCTGTGGTGGCGGCTGCTGCGGCTGACCGGGCTCAGCCGGCCTTCAGCGCCTGCTCCAGATCGGCCCACAGATCCTCGACGTCCTCGAGGCCGACAGACATCCGGATCAGCTGGTCGGACACACCGGCACCGTGCCGATCGCCCTCGTCGACGATCCGGTGGCTGATCGAGCCCGGGTGCTGGATCAGCGTGTCGACGCTGCCGAGGCTGACCGCCGGCGTGATCAGCCGGACCGCCCCGATCAGGGCGTGCGGGTCGCCACCGACCTCGAACGCCACCAGCGGGCCGCCGATCCGCGGGTAGTGGACGGCGGTCACGGCCGGGTGCTCGCCGAGCCGTGACGCCAGCGTCGCCGCGGTCGCGGACGCGGCGTTGACGCGCAGCGGCAGCGTGGAAAGCCCGCGCAGCAACAGGTATCCGGCGAGCGGGTGCAGCACGCCGCCGGTCGCGAAGCGGATCTGGCGCAGCCGCGCGGCATCCGCCGCGTCGCAGGCGACGATCCCGCCCATCACGTCGCCGTGGCCGCCGAGGAACTTCGTCGCGCTGTGCAGCACCATCCGGGCGCCGTGCAGGCCGGGCCGCTGCAGGACCGGGGTGGCGAACGTGTTGTCCACCAGGAGGGGCACCTCGCCACAGGCACGGGCCAGCTCGGCGATGTCCGCCTCGGCCAAGGTCGGGTTCGCCGGCGTCTCGACGAAAACCAGCCCGGTGTCCGGCCGCAGCGCGGCGGCGACGGCGCCGGGTGCGGCCCAGGTGACCTCCGTGCCGAGCAGCCCGGACTGGAGCAGGTGGTCGCTGCAGCCGTACAGCGGGCGCACGGCGACGACGTGCCGCTTCCCTTGCGCCACCGCGGAAAGCAGGCAAGCCGAGACGGCGGCCATGCCGCTGGCGAACGCGACGCCGTGGTCGAAGCCTTCGAGCTCGGCGAGCGCGCGCTCGAACCGTTCGACGGTCGGGTTGCCCACCCGGCCGTAGATCGGCGGGCCATCGAGTTCGGCGCCGGCGGCGAAGGCGTCGATCCGGGCGGCTTCGGCGGCACTGTCGCGGGACGGGTAGGTCGTGGACAGGTCGAGCGGAGCGGCGTGCACGCCGAGGTCCGTGAGGTCGTCACGGCCGGCGTGGACGGCCCGCGTGCGCAGCGAGGAAGTCATGCGAGCATGGTCGAGCTTTCACCGGACCAGGAGCAACACTCTCGGATATCATTCGGCGATGTCCGCTTCTGTCGAACTGAGTCCGGTCGATCTCGAAATTCTACGTCTGGTGCAGAACGATGCCCGGATCACCAACAAGGACCTGGCGGCCGCGGTCGGCATCGCGCCGTCGACGTGCCTGGACCGGGTGGCCCGGCTGCGGGACACCGGCGTGATCACCGGCCAGCACGCGTCGGTCGACGCGGCGAAGCTCGGGCGGCCGCTGGAGGCGTTCCTGTTCGTCCAGGTCCGCCCGCACCGGCGGCCGCTGGTGGACCCGTTCATCGAGCACCTGCTCTCCCTGCCGGAGGTGCGGGCGGTCTACCACCTGACCGGGCCGGACGACTTCCTCGCGCACGTCGCGACCAGCTCCGCCGGGGAGCTGCAGCGGCTGGTCCTCGACGAGCTGACCGCGCGGGACGAGGTCGCCCGCGTCCACACCAACCTGGTGTTCCAGCACTGGAGCGGCGGTCCGCTGCTGCCGCCGGGCGCCTGAGCTCAGAGAGTCTCGAGCCAGCGGCGGGTCTCGCGCGGCGACGTCAGCCGGACGACGACCGGGCCGGGCGACTCGGCGGCCCACGCGCGGATGCGGGCCCGCTTGTTCGCGAACGACCGGAAGTGCCAGCGGATGATCGAGTCGGCGGAGAACATCTGGCGCACCGACTCGACGTTCCCGTTGCAGATCCGCTCGCGCGTCACCGCCCGCACCAGTGTCCGGCGCACCAGGCGGCCCAGCGAAAGCCAGCGCGGGTAGTCGAGGCCGACGATCAGCTGGGTGCGGGGCAGGACGAGGTCCTGCCACTTGCTGTAGGCGGCGTCGAGGACCCAGTGGTCCTGCGCGCACACCTCGGCGATCCGGCGGCGCTGTTCCTCGTCGGGGGTGCCGACCCAGCCCGGCTGCCAGGCGATGTCGTCCGCGGCGTGGTAGGGCAGGCCGGTCCGCTCGGCGATCCGGGCCGCGAGCGTCGACTTGCCCGAGCCCGTCACGCCGACCACGACGATGCGGTCAGGCACCGAGGTCACGGGCGGGCTCCCGCGGGCCGCGGTAGGGCTGCGGCTGGCTGTAGACGAGGTTCGTGGTCGTGCTGCCGAACTGGGCCAGCTCGTCCACCGTCTGCTCGAGGTGGGCCATGGAGGCCGCGGCGATCTTGAGCGTGTAGCAGTCGTCGCCGGTGGTGCGCAGGCATTCGAGGATCTCGGAGCGTTCGCCGAGCAGCTTGCGCAGCGGCTCGTGCCGGCTGCCGGGGTACTTGAGCCGGACCACGGCGAGCACCGGGTAGCCGACCTTGGCGAGGTCGATTTCCGCGCGGTAGCCGCTGATCACGCCGGCGGTCTCGAGCCGCCGGAGCCGTTCGGTCGCCGCGGACGCGCTCAGGTTCACCCGGCGGCCGAGCTCGGTGAGGGGCAGCCGGGCGTCGCGCTGGAGCTCGGCCAGGATGGCCCAGTCCGTCGGATCGAGACTCTCGGTCATCCGCCGAACATACCGTGGGATCCACGGCGGAACGGGCCGAACGCCGTGAGCGATCCCTTCCGGTCCGGGCTCGTCCGCCGATAGCCTTTTGCGGTGAAGATCGGCGTGAACGTCCCTAATTTCGGGCCCGGCACGGACCCGGGCGTCCTGCGTGCCTGGGCGCAGACGGTGGAGGGGCTGGGCTACGACCTGCTGATGGTGTCCGACCACGTCGCCATCACGCCGGACGTCGCCGGGCAGTACCCGGCGCCGTTCTACGAGCCGTTCACGACGTTGTCCTGGCTGGCCGGGGTCACGCAGCGGGTCCGGCTGGGCACCACCGTGCTGGTGGTGCCGTACCGGCATCCGCTGCTGGTGGCGCGGATGGCGGCGAACCTCAGTGAGCTGAGCGGCGGCCGGCTCGTGCTGGGTGCCGGGATCGGCTGGGCGAAGCAGGAGTTCGACGCGCTGGGCGTGCCGTTCGAGCGGCGGGGCAAGCTCACCAGCGAGTACCTGCGGACGATCCGCGCGGCGTGGGCCGAGCGCGACGACTACCGCGTGGACCCGATCCCGCTGTGGCTGGGCGGGCACAGCGACGCCGGGCTGCGCCGGGCGGTGGAGCTCGGCGACGCGTGGCACCCGCTGCGGCTGACGATGGCCGGGTTCCGGGAAGCACTGGGGCGCCTGGAAAAGCTGGCCGGCGACCGGCCGCTGCCCGCGTTCGCGCCGCGGATCCTGTTGCGTGTGACGGCGGCGCCGGTGACCGGGCCGGAGCGGCGAGCCGGAGAAGGCACGCTCGAGCAGGTCATCGACGATCTGGCGCAGTTGCGGGCGCTGGGGGCGGACACCGTCGTGCTCGACCCGTTCGACGCGGACCCGGCCGAAACGCTGCGCCCGGAGGTGGCGTGGCGAGACCTCGCGGCGGTGGCCGCGTCCTGGAGGGAGAACCTGTGAAGGACACCGAAGAAGCCTTGCTGCGGCGGGCGATCGAGCTCGCCCGCGAGGCGCGCGAAGAACACGGCAACCCGCCGTTCGGCTCCCTGCTGGCCGACGCCGACGGCAAGATCCTGGCCGAGGACCGCAACACCTCGCTGACCGACAACGACATCACGGCCCACCCGGAACTGAAGCTGGCCCGCTGGGCGGCGCAGAACCTGGACCCGGAAACCGCGGCGGCCACGACGATGTTCACCAGCACGCAGCCGTGCGGGATGTGCACCGGCGCGATCGAACGGTCCGGGCTCGGCCGCGTCGTCTACGCGTTGTCGACGGAGCAGTTCCTCACGCTGCGCCCGCCGGTCACCTGGGGGTACGAGCTGGAGGGCCCGGCACTGTTCGACGAGGCCCGGGTGCCGGTGGAGGGCTACTACCGGTGACGAGTTACCAGGTGCGCCCGGTGGCGCGCATCGAGTCGACCCTGACGGACCGTTCGACGGCCCCGAAGCAGGGCGACGAGGGCGCGCCACCGTCCCGGGTGGTGTTCGCCCCGGAGTTCACCCCGGCGGCGGCCGACCTCCGGCCGGGCGACCGCCTGGTCCTCCTGACGTGGCTGCACGAGGCGGACCGCGACGTCCAGGCGGTCCACCCCCGCGGCGACCGCGACCGCCCGAGCACCGGCGTGTTCTCGACGCGCTCCCCGGACCGCCCGAACCCGATCGGCCTCCACACGGTCACGGTCACGGCGGTCGACGGCGACACGCTCACGGTCACGGGCTCGGAAGCCGTCGACGGCACCCCGGTGCTCGACGTGAAACCGGTCCTCGGCGAGGTGGCCGAGCGCTGACCCGGCCGATCACGATCCGGGCAACGGGGTAACGGCCACCGCAGCCCCTGCCACCGTTGCGCACCAAGACGAACCCCTGGCGCTTGCTCTTCGCGGGTCTGGCGGGCGCGGCTTTGGCCGGCGCTCTGTGGGTCGGCCTGGATCTGGCCTGCACCGGACGCCCCGGCCGTCACCATCGGGCCGGCTTTCGACCTCAGCGCCACGTTCACTGATCAGTAGTCCTTGAAGCCCTTCCCGGTCTTCCGGCCCAGCCGCCCGGCGGTCACGAGGTGCTCCAGCAGCGGCGCCGGCGCGAAACCCTCCTCGCGGAACTCGTTGTACAGCGTGCGCTGGATCGCCAGCGACACGTCCAGCCCGACGACGTCCAGGAGCTCGAACGGGCCCATCGGCAGGCCGCAGCCGACCTTCATGGCCGTGTCGATGTCGTCCGCGGCCGCGTAGTGGGCTTCCAGCATCTTCACCGCGTCGTTGAGGTACGGGAACAGCAACGCGTTGACGATGAAACCCGCGCGGTCGCCGCAGTGCACCGCGTGCTTGCCCACCGTCGCGCAGATCGCGCTCGCTGTGGCCACCACGTCCGGGGCCGTCGCGATCGTCGACACCACCTCGACCAGCTTCATCACCGGGGCCGGGTTGAAGAAGTGGAGGCCGACCACGTCGGACGGCCGGGACGTCGAGGCGGCGCACTCGATCACCGGCAGCGATGACGTCGTCGTCGCCAGGACCGCGCCGGGGCGGACCACTTCGTCCAGCGCCGCGAACACCGCCTGCTTGACCGGCAACTCCTCCGCCACCGCCTCGACGACCAGGTCGACGTCGGCCAGGGCCTCGAAGTCGGTCACCGGGGTGATCCGGGCCAGCGCCGACGCGGCGTCCTCTTCGGACAGTTTGCCCTTGACCACGGCCTTGTCGAGCGACTTCTTGACGCGAGCCACCGACGCCTGCGCCTTCTCCAGGCTCCGGGCGCGCAGCACGACGTCGAGGCCGCGCTTGGCGAACACCTCCGCGATGCCGGTCGCCATCGTGCCGGTGCCGACCACGCCGACCCGCGCCACCGGGCGCGGCGGCACACCGTCCACCGTGGACACGACACCGGAGGAGACCACGTTGGGCGAGTCGGGGGCGTCGTAGGTGTAGAAGCCCCGGCCGGTCTTGCGGCCCAGCAAACCCGCCGTGATCATCTGCTTGAGCAGCGGCGCGGGCGCGTGCAGGCGGTTGCGGGACTGGTGGTACATCGTGTCGAGGATTTCGTTCGCGGTGTCCAGCCCGATCAGGTCGAGCAGCGCGAGCGGGCCCATCGGGTAGCCGCAGCCGAAGCGCATCGCCGCGTCGAGGTCCTCGCGGGTGGCGTAGCGCTGCTCGTACATCCGCACCGCGTGGTTGAGGTAGCCGAACAGCAGCGCGTTGGCGATGAACCCGGCGCGGTCGCCGATCACCACCGGCACCTTGCCGAGCCGCTCGGCGAACTCGACCACTTCGGCGACCACGTCCGGCTCGGTCACCACCGTCTTGACGATCTCGACGAGCTTCAGCACCGGTGCCGGGTTGAAGAAGTGCATCCCGACGACCTTGCCGGGCCGCGCGGTGTGCACGCTGATCTCGGTGATCGACAGCGACGATGTGTTGGACGCGAAGACCACCTCGGGCCGGGTGATCTTGTCCAGCTCGGCGAAGACCTCGGCCTTCAGCTCGAGGCTCTCCGGGATCGCCTCGATCACCAGGTCCACTTCGGACAGATCCGACAGCGACGTGCTGTACCGGATCCGGCCCAGCAGCGCCGCCCGCCCGGGCGCGTCCAGCTTGCCGCCGGAGAGCGCCCGTTCGGTGGAGTGCTCGAGGTGGCCGCGGCCACGCGCGACACCCGCTTCGTCGAGCTCGACCGTGACGACGTCGAGCCCGCTGCGCGCGAGCACTTCGGCGATACCGGCCCCCATGGTGCCCAGGCCGACCACACCGACCGTCGAGATGTCCCGCGCCATCGAGGCCTCCAGAGATGTTACTCGCTGGTAATTGCCCCGACTCTCCCACACGGAACCGCCGGAAGCCCAGACGGAATCGAGTCAGTACCGCTCAAGTCACCCGGCCGAGCGCCCGGCTTCACTCGCCGAAATTGCCGTCCACCAGCTCTTTCGCCTTCTCCAGCGCGGCGGACGCCTGTGGCCCGCGCGCCCGCACGCGGATCCGGTCGCCCTGGCGCGCGCCGAGCGACATCAGGGCCAGCACGCTGTGGCCGTCGGCCTCCTGGTCGCCGAGCCGCACGATCACCTCGGCGTCGAACGCGCTGAGCGTGCGCACGAGCACCGCGGCGGGCCGGGCGTGCAACCCGACCTCGTTGTGCAGCTGCAGCTCGATTTCGGCGGCGTCGGCCGCAGCCTCGGCGGGCGCCAGGTCCTCGGGGAGGCCGGCCGACGCGGCGGCCTCGGCCACCGCCTTGCTGCCCTGCCCCGCCTGCGCGGCGACCGCCGCCGCGATCGCGCCCTCGACCAGCGGGCCGTCCGCGACGATCGCGGCCGAGGGGTCGGCCAGCGATTCGACGGCGAGCTCGGCTGTCATCTGCGCGCTGCCCAGGTCGTAGAGCAGCACGACGCCGTCGCCGGAGTCGGCGCGCTGGGTGGCGGCGACGACCTCGTCGTAGTCCGTGCCGATCGAGCCGTCGGAGAGGCCGCCGGCGGGAATGATGGTGACGTCCGGCGCCATCTGGGCGGCCAGCTCGGCCAGGCCTTCGGCGAGCTTCGCACTGTGCGACACGAGCACGATTCCCACGCTCACCGGGCGGCCTCCGCGAACGCGCGGAGCAGCAGCGCCGACGACCGGGCGCCGGGGTCGAGGTGCCCGACCGCGCGCTCGCCGAGGTAGGACGCCCGGCCCTTGCGCGGCACCAGGTCCACTGTGGACTCGGCACCGGTGTCGGCCGCGTCGGCCGCCGCGGTCAGCACCGCGGCGACGTCCCCGCCGTCCCCGGCCGCCTTCTCCGCGGCCGCGACCGCGGGGATCAGGGCGTCGACCATGGTCGCGTCGCCGCCCACGGCCTTGCCGCGGGCCTGGACGCCTTCGAGGCCGGCGCGCAGCGCGTCCACCAGCGCCGGGACGTCGAGCTCGGCGGCCGGGCCCAGCTTGGCCGAGGCACGCAGGAAAGCCGTGCCGTACAACGGGCCCGCGGCCCCGCCGACCTTGGAGATCAGCGTCGTCGCGACGAGCTTCAGCACCCCGCCCGGGGTGTCGGGCACGGCGGAATCGAGCGCCGCGACGACGGCCGTGAAGCCGCGGTTCAGGTTCTCGCCGTGGTCGCCGTCGCCGATGGCGCGGTCGAGGTCGATCAGTTCCCCGCGGTGCTCGGCGACCACCGCCGCGGCGGCGCGAACGGCCGCCGCGACCCCCTCGGCCGTGCAGGCCATCAGAGCCCCCACCGCAGGGCCGCGGTGTTGACCGGGGCGTCCCAGAGCTCGGTCAGTTCGTCGTCCAGTTTGAGCAACGTCAGGCTCATCCCCTGCATCTCGAGGCTGGTGATGTACGGGCCGACCAGCCGACGTTCGACCACGATCCCACGGTCGGCCAGCAGCCGCTCGGCGATGCCGTGGGCCAGGTAGAGCTCGACGAGCGGGGTGCCGCCCATCGAGTTGGTGAACAGCAGCACGCGGTCGCCGGAGGCGAACGGCAGGTCCGAAACGACCGCCTCGACCAGCCGCGCCACCAGCTCGTCGGCCGGCTCGGCCGGAATCCGCTCGCGGCCGGGCTCGCCGTGGATGCCGATGCCGAACTCGATCTCGTTGTCGTCGAGGTCGAAGCTGGGGGTGCCGGCGTGCGGCACGGTCGGCGCGGTGAGGGCGACGCCGATCGACCGGACCTGGCCGATCACCTTCTGCGCCAGCGCGGTGACGGCGTCGAGCGAATCGCCGCGCTCGGCGGCGGCGCCGGTGATCTTCTCCAGCAGCACGGTGCCGCCGACCCCACGGCGGCCCGCGGTGTACGTCGAGTCCTTGACCGCGACGTCGTCGTCGATCACGACGCTGCGCACCTCGAGGCCCTCGGCGGCGGCGAGCTCGGCGGCCGTCTCGAAGTTCAGCACGTCGCCGGTGTAGTTCTTCACGATGAGCAGCGCGCCCGCTTCGCCGGTGGTCGCGGTGACCGCGGCCTGCACCGCGTCCGGCGTCGGCGAGGTGAACACCGCGCCGGGCACCGCGGCGGCGAGCATGCCCTGGCCGACGAACCCGCCGTGCAGCGGTTCGTGCCCGGACCCGCCCCCGGAGATGACGGCGACCTTGCCCGCGACCGGCGCGTCGGCTCTGATCACGACGTCCGGGTCGTACTGGACGCGGAGGATGTCGGCGTGCGCGGCGGCGAGCCCCCGCAGCGACTCGGCGACCACGTTCGCCGGGTCGTTTATGATCTTCTTCACGGCAGCCTCCGGCACATCGGCGGGTGGGGTGCCCCCTTCCTACCTCTCCGCGCGGCGCGCCGCCAGATCAGGGGCGGGGGAGCTTGGTGACCACGTTCTTCGCGACGGCCACCGCCTTGCCGCACGGATCGCTGTCGTTGTCGTCATAGCCCTGGTAGTCCACCTGGGCCAGTTCGACGTCGTCGCCCTGCCACGGCCGGTGCTGCCACTCGACCTTGCACCGGGCCGAACCGCCGGTCGCCTGCTTCTGGAAGCCGGTCACGCCGTTGCCGAGGTCCACCTTGGAGTAACCGTCGCCGACGAGCGGCGGCAGGCCCGGCCGGAACCCGACCGTCACCGACGGGCCCCGGTCCCGCCACTCGCACGAGTGCAGACCCGAGGGCGCGGGCTTCGCCGCCGTCACGACGGCGGTCACCGCCGCGGTGTCGGCCATCGCGCACGGATCGGCGGTCAGCACCGTGCCCGCGGGCGTCGAGTACTTCTCCGGCGAGTTGTGCAGCTTCTGGACGACGGAGTCGGCGAACGCCTGCCCGGGACGGCAGGGATCACCGGCGTAGGTGACCGACACCGCGAGCGCCACGTCCGGGTTCAGCGCCGTCATCGCCGCGACGGTGCAGTCGGTGTCGCCGGTCTTGTTCACGCGCAGCGGCAGCCCGCCGACCACCCCGGCG
Organism: Amycolatopsis sp. NPDC051716; assembly: GCF_040681595.1. NCBI lineage: Bacteria > Bacillati > Actinomycetota > Actinomycetes > Pseudonocardiales > Pseudonocardiaceae > Amycolatopsis > Amycolatopsis sp. NPDC051716. The sequence continues at coordinate 78,790 of NZ_JBFAZA010000020.1, forward strand.
GTCTTGTCGGCCCGCGGCACCACCGTGCTGCCGATCTCGAGCTCGAACCGGATCTCCTTGCCGCCCGGGTCCTTCACCTTGTTGCTGCAGGTGTCGAAGGCGATGGACGACGGCGACGGGTCGTTCTCGACCGTGCCGAGGCCCCGGGCGCCGAGGGCGGCCTTCGTCAGGAACTGGCACGGCTGGATCGTGCGGAGCACATCGGCCGCCACAGCGGCGTCGGTGATCGGGCCGTCGGCGACCTGGCCGGAGCCGGCCGCCGCGGGCACCGTCGTCCGGGCGAAGTTGGACTTGCCGAGGTCCTGCCCGCACGCCGTCAGCGGCAGCGCGAGCGCGGTGACCAGCAGGAACAGCTTCGGAAGACGGCGGCGCCGAACGTCAGGGAGCACGCGAAGCACGGTAGCCGCACCCTCGCGCCGCTGTCCGGACAACCCGGCTATTCGCCCGCCGCCGCCGGTGTGTCGCTGGTCTCGGTCTCGGCCGGCACGACGAGCGGCCGGACCAGGGCCCAGGTGACGAACAGCGCGGCGACCACCAGCATGCCGATCCCGGCCCACAGGTTGATGTTGACGCCGGCGGCCTTCTTGATCTCCTCGTCGGAAGTGAAGCCGATGCCCATGACGGTGAGGATGACGCCGTAGACGCCGATCAGCAGGGCGATGATCAGCCGGATGTCGAAGGCGCCGGCCTTGTGTGCGCGCGGCTGCGACTCGGTAGCCATTCCGACCTCCTAGAAGAGGATGTTGAGGGCGATGGTCAGGACGAGCACGATGCCGGCGAGCAGGCCCGGCTTGCGGTACCAGCCCGCGTTCTCGCCTGTCGAGTCGTGCTGGCGGGTTTCCTTCGGCGTCAGCGAGTAGACCAGGCCGACCAGCTCCTCGTCCGGCTTCGGCTTGGTGGCCAGCGAGACGACGACGCTCACCACGATGTCGACCACGAAGGCGACGCCGGCGGCCACGAAGCTGGTGCCCTGACCCTCCAGGCCGATCACCCCGGCCTGCGACAGGCCCCAGATCGTGATGGCGGACGCCGTGCCCAGCACCAGGCCGCTCCAGCCGGCGTGCGGGGTCATCCGCTTCCAGAACATGCCCAGGATGAACGTCGCGAACAACGGCGCGTTGAAGAAGGAGAACAAGTCCTGCAGGTAGTTCAGGATGTTGCCGGAGTTCGACGCGATGAAGGCGGTGCCGATCGCGAGGATCGTGCCGGCCGACGTCACGATGCGGCCGAGGTTCAGGTAGTAGCCGTCCGGCTTGTCCTTCTTCACGTACGTCTGCCAGATGTCGTACGTGAAGACCGTGTTGAACGAGCTCAGGTTGGCCGCCATGCCGGCCATGAACGAAGCGAGCAGGCCGGCGATGGCGATGCCGAGCATGCCGTTCGGGAGCAGGTCGCGCATCAGCAGCAGGAGCGCGTTGTTGAACGTGACGCCGCTTTCCGCGGTGCCGCCGTCCAGCAGGACCTGCTTGTCCTTGACGTACTCGGACACGGTGACCGCGGCGATCATGCCGGGGATGATCACGATGAACGGGACGAACATCTTCGGGAACGCGCCGATGATCGGGGTGCGCCGCGCGGCGGACATGCTCTTCGACGCCATCGCGCGCTGGACCTCGACGAAGTTCGTCGTCCAATAGCCGAAGGAGAGCACGAACCCGAGGCCGAAGACGATGCCCAGCACCGAAAGCAGGCTGTTGCCGAAGCCGGTCAGGTTGTCACCGGGCCACGAGTGCAGCTGCGCGGTGCCGCCCGGGCTGTTGGTCACCTTGTCGACCAGGCCCTGCCAGCCGCCGACCTTGACCAGGCCGATGATCGTCAGCGGAACCAGCGCGATGACGATCACGAAGAACTGCAGGACCTCGTTGTAGATGGCGGCGGAGAGGCCGCCGAGCGCGGTGTAGGAGAGCACGATCGCGGCGGCGACGATGATCGATACCCACAGCGGCCAGCCCAGCAGCAGGTTGACCACGCTGGCCAGGAGGAAGAGGTTCGCGCCCGCGATGAGGATCTGGGCCGCGGCGAAGCTGATGCCGTTGACCAGGTGGGCCGGCTTGCCGAAGCGCCGCCGCATGAACTCGGGGACGCTGCGGACCTTGGAGCCGTAGTAGAAGGGCATCATCACGATGCCGAGGAACAGCATCGCCGGGATGGCGCCGATCCAGAAGTAGTGGACGGTCGGCAGGCCGTACTGGGCGCCGTTGGCCGACATGCCCATGACCTCGACCGCGCCGAGGTTCGCCGAGATGAACGCCAGGCCGGTGACCCAGGCCGGCAGGGAGCGGCCCGACAGGAAGAAGTCGAGGCTGCTCGACACCTGCCGCCGCGCCAGGTACCCGATGCCGAGCACGAGCACGAAGTAGAACGCCAATTCGATGTAGTCGATCGCGCTCGCGTCGAGTCGCAGGTTCGCATCGGCTAGGACGAGCACCCGACCCACCTCCGGCAGTTCCTTATTCAAACAGGACAACAACCGACAGGAATCACCAGCACCCTGTCGGATCGCGACAGTACTGCATGGATTCAGGGTCGGCACGCTGACGTGTCCACAAAGGCCGGAGGGCGCGCCTCCCCCGGTCACCACCAGGGGAAACGCGCCCTCGTTCTCGCGCCGCGGGAGCGGCCGGCATCACCGATCGGTCGGTACCGCGATCTCGCCGTCCTCCTCGATCAGCTTGGCGAGCACCGCGTCGGGCAGGTAGGTCCGGTGCGGGAAGCCCGGGCCCCAGGAATTGAGCAGCGGCACGGCGCCGAGCTCGTCGGCACGCGGGTTGGCGAGCACGGCGTGCACGTCGTCGACCGACTTGGCCCAGCGGAACGCCTTGAGGCCCTGCTTGGCTTCGGGGGTGTACTGCTCCCGGACGTGCCAGTCGTCGCCCGCGTAGGACTCGTCCCACAGGACGTGCCCGGTGTCCTTGAGCACCTCGGCGGCGGCCCGGACCGACGTGCCGTTCTCGTCGCCGGGGTTGGTCTCGGGCCACTCGTCGCGCTTCTTGGCCGAGTCCCAGAGCCAGCGGGCCGCGTACTCGCTGCCGTTGAAGATCGACATGCACCGCGACCAGCCGAAGCCGACGCAGGCGCCTTCGTGGCCCTGGTCGTAGAACGCGTACCAGGCGTCGGTGTCCGGGGTGCCGCCCGGCTCGAGGCACACGCAGTGGCCGCCGCGGATGTGGCCGAGTTTCTTGACGCCGGCCTTCGCGATGAAGAACTCGCCGGACTTCTCGTCCTGTTCCGGCGTGTCGAACGCCGAGTACCAGTTGACGCCGATCACGACCGGCGACCGGGTGGGCCGGTCTTCGTCGGCGAGCGCGCCGAGCGGATACCTTTCCACGTGCCGCCAGTCGTCCGGAATGAACCGGCCCAGCCGCGGGTCGGCCGGATCGGAACCGAGTGGGCGATAACGCATGACTTCCTCCTCCGTGCAGGCAAAAATGCGCACACGTCGGCCGGATGACATGCGCACCACGAGCTCGAAGGCGGACTGAAACGTTGGCACGACGAAGAAAGACGGCCGAGCGCACCACCCTCCGGCCACGCCGGACGCACCGGCGGAACCCCTCGAATCGAGTGTCGCACGACCCCGGCGAATAAGATCCCGAACTCACCCGAACAGCGCATAAATAGCGATGAAAAAGTTTCTGTTGACTGCGCGGCGACCTATCGGGTTAACGATTTCCTGGCGGAGTAACAATCAAAGGATCAGATACGTCGATTTCGGCATCGATTCGGTATCGGCACCGAGACCGCCCCTTCGGGCGGCCGGAGGGGTCAGTTTTTCAACGACCCGCGATCAGCCGGCCGGCGTCTCGGCGAACTCCGCGGGGGTGGCCACTCAGCTGAGCGCGGCCTCAGGGATGTGCACCAGCCGGCGTTCATCGCCGGCGCTTCCCTCGCCCACCAGTCATCCGGCCCGCACCGGGTCACGACCTTCCAGAACTGTGCCCACTTCAACGGCCGCCGGGGCAGGGCCTTGCCGAACATGCCGACCCAGTCCAGCGCCCCACCACGATGACGAGAACCGTCGAGGTCGTCACCGCGTGCTTCGGCCAGGCAGATGCCGGCCCAGTGCTCCAGCGTCTTCTCCGGGATCGACCGCAATTGCCCATGACGTCGGCTTCCGGCACTGAGGCCCAGCCGAACGAACTGCCCGTCTCAACGAACCCGGGTCAGTCCGGCACTCGCCGGAAGCGTGGGACCCGGCCGGCGGGTGTCTCGACGGTCTCGCTGAACATCGGCGCCGGACGCACCCACAGCCCACGCTCGCCGTACAGGGCCCGGTACACCACGAGTTCCTCTTCGGTCTCGCTGTGCCGGGCCACGCCGAGCACCTCGTACTCGCCGCCCTTGTAGTGGACGTACCGGCCCGGCTCCACGTCGAACACGTCAGAACAGCCGGAACTCGTCGGACTCGATGCCGCGGAGCTCGTCGTAGTCCAGGGTCAAGCAGCGGATGCCGCGGTCCTCGGCCAGCGTGCGGGCCTGCGGCTTGATGATCTGGGCCGCGAAGACGCCCTGCACCGGCGCCAGGAGCGGGTCGCGGTTGAGCAGTTCCAAATAGCGCGTCAGCTGCTCGACGCCGTCGATTTCGCCGCGGCGCTTGATCTCGACCGCCACCGACTTGCCGTCGGCGTCGCGGGCCATGATGTCGACCGGGCCGATCGCCGTGGGGAATTCGCGGCGGACCAGGGTGTAGCCGTCGCCGAGGGTCTTGATGTGCTCGGCCAGCAGTTCCTGCAGGTGCGCTTCGACGCCGTCCTTCTGCAGGCCCGGTTCCGCGCCCAGGGCCTGCGAGTAGTCGTGGAAGACCTCTTCGATCGAGATCACCAGTTTCTCGCCCTGCTTGTTTTCGACGATCCAGAGCTTGCCGTCCTCGATCAGCCAGCACGGGGGGCTCATCCAGTTCAACGGCTTGTACGCACGGTCGTCGGAGTGCACCGACACCGAGCCGTCGGACTTGACGAGCAGCAGGCGGGTGGCCATCGGCAGGTGGGCGGTAAGGCGGCCGGCGTAGTCGACCTGGCACCGCGCGATCACGAGACGCACTCGAGGAGGGTAGGACAGGGTCGGTGATACTGGGCGCGTGGACCCCATTCAGCGTGTCGCGTCCCGCGAGGTGTACCGGAACAACTGGATGACGGTGCGGGAGGACGAGATCCGCCGCCCGGACGGCTCGCCGGGCATCTACGGCGTGATCGACAAACCCACCTACGCGCTGGTCATCGCCCAGGACGGCGACCGGTTCCGGCTGGTCGAGCAGTTCCGCTACCCGCTCGGCGAGCGGCGCTGGGAGTTCCCCCAGGGCACCGCGCCGGACCTGGCGGACGTGCCGCCGGCCGAGCTCGCCGCGCGGGAACTGCGCGAGGAGACCGGGCTGAGCGCCGGGTCGATGGTCCCGCTCGGCAAGCTCGACGTCGCCGCCGGCATGAGCAGCCAGCGCGGCTGGGTGTTCCTCGCCACGGACCTCACCGAAGGCGAGCCGGAGCGCGAGCACGAGGAGCAGGACATGCGCAGCGCGTGGTTCGCGCGCGCGGACATCGAAAAGATGATCCTGGCGGGCGACATCACCGACGCGCAGTCGATCGCCGCGTGGGCGCAGCTCATGCTGGCCGAGCGGCACCAGCCTTGAGCATCCCGCGGATCACCAGGTGGTGGAACGGCTTGATCAGCGCGAGGTAGGCCGGGCCGACGCGGTTGTGGAAGTGCACGATCGTGCCGACCCGGAAGCCGCGCGGCACCGCTTCGACCGTCAGGTACCCGGTCAGGTGACTGTCGTCCGCGCCGGCCACCAGGTACCGCTCCGGATCGCCGGACCGGACGGTGAAGAACGCGACCCGGTCGCCGGGCGCGAAGCCGACGTCCTCGGGCCGCAGCCGACCGGTGCGCGGGACGGACGCGGTGTCCAGCCGCAACGCCTTGGCGAGCACGTACCGGACGCCGAACAGGGCCTTCACCCAGGGCGGCGACCAGCCGAAGAGGCCCGCGACGAACTCGCGCAGGCTGTTCTCGCTCTCGATTTCCTTGAATTCGACGTAATCGGCGCCATCGACGTACGGCTCGGTCATTTCCGTCTCCCCAGTACGAGTTCCAGTGCGTCCTTGAGCTGCCGCCCGGTCAGCGGCGGCACGACCTGCCCCGCCCCGACGACCACCAGGTACAGCGCCCGCGCGAGACCGGCGTCGCCGCTGATCTCGGTCAGGTAGGCCACGCGGGTCGAGTCCACGCGCTCCTGGACCGCCCGGGCTTCGGCGTCCTGCAGGGCCCACGCCCGGACGGCGATCTCCAGCTCCGGCCCGGGCCCCGGCGCGAGGACGAGTTTCAGCAGCGCGCCCAGCCGGTCGCCCTCCGCCGCCTCGGCCAGCGCCACGAACCGCGTGGTGCGTTCGGCCTCGAAGTGCTCCAGCAGCGCGGTGCGGTAGCCGCTCATGCCCTTGAAGTGGTGGTAGAAGGAGCCTTTCGACAGCCCGAGGCGTTCGGTGAGCCGCTCGATGGTCACCGACGGCGCGCCCTGCTCCGCCAGCAGCACCAGTCCCGCGTCCAGCCAGTCCCGTTTGCCCGCCATGGCCATACCATACCGTATGGTACGGTCCGTGGCCACGACGAAACCCGGCCGCAGCGGGGCGGGTTCAGTCGGTCCAGGAGGGTTTGCGCTTCTCGAGGAACGCCGCCATGCCTTCGCGGGCGCCGGGCAGCTGGGACGCCGCCGCCATGACCTCCAGCGCGATCGCGTACGCGTCTGCCTCGGGCCGGTCGAGCTGGGCGTACAACGTCACCTTGCCCATCGACTTGCTGGCGCGGCTGCCGCGCGTCGCCCGCGACAGCAGGTCCCCGACGGCGTCGTCGAGCTGGTCGTCCGGAACGACCCGGTTGACCAGGCCCCACTCCAACGCCGTCGCCGAGTCGATGACGTCGCCCGTCAGCGCCAGCTCCATCAGCCGCTTGCGGCCGATCGCGCGCGCCACCGGCACCGCCGGCGTGTGGCAGAACCAGCCGCCCTTGCCGCCCGGCAGCGCGAAGCCCGCCGACTCGGCGGCCACGGCCAGGTCGCACGACGCCACGAGCTGACAGCCCGCCGCGGTGGCCAGGCCGTGCACCCGCGCGATGACCACCTGCGGGATCGACTGCATCGTCTTCATCAGGTCCGTGCACACCGTGAGCAGCTCGCGCACGCCCATCAAGTCGCGCTTGGCCACGTCGCCGAAGTCGTGCCCCGCGGAGAACACCGGTCCCGCGCCGGCCAGCACGACGCCGGTCGCGTCGGACGTCCCCGCCGCGCGGAACGCGGCGAGCAGCTCGGCGAGGTGGTCCGCGGACAGCGAGTTGCGCCGCTCCGGCCGGTTCATGGTGATCGTGACGGTGTCGCCGTCCCGGCTCATCAGCAGGTGCTCGTACATTCCCCGACCGTAGCCCCTCCGGCCCGGAAAGTGCGCCGGTAACCGTCCGGGCCGACGCCGACCTCGGCCCGCATCCGCCGGCGCAGGTTGGCCGCCGTGCCCAGCCCCGATCGCTCGGCGACGCGCTCGACCGGCAGCGCCGTCGTCTCCAGCAGGCGCTGCGCGTACCGGACGCGCTGGACGCGCAGCCAGCGTCCCGGCGTGACGCCGGTGGCCGCCGCGAACTCGCGGTGGAACGTCCGCTCGCTCATCCGCGCGTGCCCGGCCAGGTCCTCGACCCCGATCCCGGCGCCGAGGCGGGCCAGCGCCCAGTCCATTGTGGACGCCAGGCCGGGCTGGGCCGCCGACGGCGGCAACGGGTTGTCGACGTACTGGCGCTGCCCGCCTTCGCGAGCGGGCGGCATCACCAGCCGGCGCGCCAGCCTGGCGGCGACGTCGGCGCCGTGGTCCCGCCGGACCAGGTACAGGCAGAGGTCGAGGCCGCCGACGACGCCCGCGGACGTCAACACCCCGCCGTCGTCGGTGTAGAGCACGTCACGCTGCAACTCCGCCCGCGGGGCGACGCCGGCGAGCGTGTCGAGGTCTCGCCAGTGCGTGGTGGCCGGGCGGCCGTCGAGCAGGCCGGCGACGGCCAGCGTGAACGCGCCGGAGCACAGCCCGGCGACCGTGCGCCCGTCCCGGTGGGCCCGCCGCAACGCCGTGACCGCCGACGCGGGCACCGGGGCGAGAGGGTCGTCGCGGCCCGGCGCCAGCACGAGGTCGCAGCCGTCGAGCCCGGCGAGCCCGTGCGTGGCCGCGACGTCACCGAACGGCGACGTACGGGTCCGCACCCGGCCCGGGCTGCACAGCCGCACGGTGAACGGGCCGATGCCGCTGTCGGTCCGGTCCTGGCCCCAGACCTCGCCGATCACCGCGAGGTCGAACATCCGGGTGCCCGGTAGCAGGAGGACGCCGATCGTGCGCATGGCAGAAAAGTACCGCATCGCGCGCCTTCTGCCACTCCCCTCGCCGTGCGTCGGACGGCAACACTCGACGTCATGACCGAAACGGCACTCATCCTGATCGACGTCCAGCACGGGTTCGACGACCCCGAGTTCTGGGGCCCGCGCAACAACCCGGGCGCCGAAGCGAACATGAAGGCCCTGCTCGACGCGTGGCAGGAGCGGCGGCTTCCGGTGGTGCTGGTGCACCACGACTCGCCGAAGCCCGGCTCGCCGCTGCGGCCCGGGCAGCCGGGCAACGACTTCAAGCCCGAACTCGACGGCGCGCGGCCGGACCTCGTCTTCGGCAAGCGGGTCAACTCGGCCTTCATCGGCGACGTCGACCTCGACGCGTGGCTGCGCAAGCGCGGCATCACGAGCATCGTGCTGGCGGGCATCCAGACGAACTTCTGCTGTGAGACCACCGCGCGGATGGGCGGGAACCTCGGCTACGACGTCACGTTCGCCCTCGACGCCACGTTCACGTTCGACCTCGAAGGCCCCGACGGCACCGTGCTCACCGCCGACGAGCTGTCCCGCGCGACGGCGACCAACCTGCACGGTGGCGGCTTCGCCACCGTGCGGTCCACAAAGGACATCCTGGCCGGGCTCAGCTGAGGCCGTGCCGCTCCCGGATCAGGCTGACGATGCCGTCCATGATCCCGGTGAGCTCGTAGTCCTTCGGCGTGAACACCCGGGCGATGCCGCGTTCGGTCAGCAGCGCGGCATCGTCCGGCGGGATGATCCCGCCGACGATCACCGGCACGTCGCCGGCGCCTGCCGCCCGCAGGCCGTCGACGACGTGCGGGACGACCTCGAGGTGCGAACCGGAGAGCACGGAAAGCCCGACGACGTGCACGCCTTCCTGCACCGCGGCGGCGACGATCTGCTCGGGCGTCAGCCGGATGCCCTGGTAGACGACCTCGAAGCCGACGTCGCGCGCCCGGACGGCGACCTGCTCGGCGCCGTTGGAGTGCCCGTCGAGGCCCGGCTTGCCGACCAGGATGCGCAGCCGCTCGCCCAGCTCCGCCCCGGTTTCCCGGACCCGCGCGCGCACCCGCTCCAGCTCGGGATCGCCCACGCCGGCGACCGCGGCGGCGGACACGCCGGTGGGCGCCCGGTATTCGCCGAACACCTCCCGCAGCGCGCCGGCCCACTCGCCGGTGGTCACGCCGGCCCGCGCACAGTCCACAGTGGCCTCGAAGAGGTTCTCCGTGGTCCGCGCGCGTTCCTTCAGCGTGGCCAGCGACCGCTCGACGGCGTCGTTGTCCCGCGCGGCGCGCCACTCTTCGATGGCGGTGACGGCGGCCTTCTCGACGGCGGGGTCGATCGTCTCGATCGCCTTCGCCCCTTCGGCCTGCAGCGGCGACGGCTCGGTCGTCCCGAACTTGTTGACCCCGACCAGGACCCGGTCGCCGTTCTCCATCTCGCGGCGGTACTCGGCCAGCGAGGCGACCAGCTGCGACTTCATGTAGCCGCTTTCCACCGCGGCGACCGCGCCGCCGAGGTCCTGGACGCGGGCGATCTCCTCGCGGGCGCCGGCCATGATCTCGTCGACCTTCGCCTGGATGACGTGCGAGCCGTCGAAGATGTCCTCGTACTCCAGCAGGTCCGTCTCGAACGCGAGGACCTGCTGCATCCGCAGCGCCCACTGCTGGTCCCACGGCCGCGGCAGGCCGAGGGCTTCGTTCCACGCGGGCAGCTGGATCGCGCGGGCGCGGGCACCGCGGGAAAGCGAGACCGCGAGCATCTCGAGCACGATCCGCTGGACGTTGTTCTCCGGCTGGGCTTCGGTGAGGCCCAGCGAGTTGACCTGCACGCCGTAGCGCAGCCGGCGGGCCTTGGGATCCGTTACCCCGTACCGGTCCCGCGTGAGCTCGTCCCAGAGCGCGGTGAACGCGCGCATCTTGGACATCTCCTCGACGAACCGGACACCGGCGTTGACGAAGAACGAGATCCGCGCGACGACCTTCGCCATGTCGGCCGCGTCGACCTGCCCCGAGTCGCGGACGGCGTCGAGCACGGCGATCGCGGTGCACAGCGCGTACGCGACCTCCTGCGTCGGCGTCGCGCCGGCTTCCTGCAGGTGGTAGCTGCAGATGTTGATCGGGTTCCACTTGGGGACGTGGTGCACGGTCCAGGCGATCACGTCGGTGATCAGCCGCAGGCTCGGCCCCGGCGGGAAGATGTAGGTCCCGCGGGACAGGTACTCCTTGATGATGTCGTTCTGCGTGGTGCCGGCGAGCTTCGCGAGCACCTCGTCCACATCGCGGCCCTCGGCCTCGGCCTGCTCACGCGCCACGGAGACGTACAGCGCGAGCAGCCACATGGCCGGCGCGTTGATGGTCATCGACGTGTTGGCTTCGGCGAGCGGGATGCCGTCGAAGAGCCGCCGCATGTCGCCGAGGTGCGACACCGGGACGCCGACCTTGCCGACCTCGCCGCGGGAGAGCTGGTGATCCGGGTCGTAGCCGGTCTGGGTGGGGAGGTCGAACGCCACCGAGAGGCCGGTCTGCCCCTTCGCGAGGTTGCGCCGGTACAGCTCGTTCGACGCGGCCGCGGACGAGTGACCCGCGTAGGTCCGCATCACCCACGGTCGGTCTCGCTCGCGGTCCGTTGGGTACGGCACAGGACACCTCCGGCGGTGGACGTTTCGTCGAGTGTACCGACCGGTAACTTATGGTGGCAGTGCAATCGGACACGTCCGGGTGACGTCAGTCCTGCGCCCGCACGATCAGGGCACCCAGCCCGTCGGCGTCCGGCACGTCGAACAGCTCGATCGGGGCCGATCCACTCCGCGTCGGCATCGAGTAGCCGAGCAGGTTCACGGACGCGTCCCGTCTCGTGAGGGTGAGCCTGCCGCCGCCGTCCTGGCCGCGCCGGACGACCGGCGGCTCCAGCTCACTCAGGTACTCGTACGCGCGGGTGCGGCCCGAGACGCGGTCGGCCACCACGACCCGCTGGTCGGTCACCGCGTACACCTCGCGCCGCGTCGTCCGGAGCCGCCAGAGCACCGGCGCCCAGACGACGGCGAGCCCGGCGATCCCCAAGGTCACGGCCACCCCCAGGGCCGGCAACCCGACGGCGGCGAACCCCGCCACCATGACCGAGCCGAAGACGATGCGGTACCACTCGAGACCCGTCGGGGCGATCCGCCGCGGCCGTCCCGACCACAGCAGTCGCTCACCCGGTTCCAGCGCGATCAACGGTTCGTCCACGGCGGCCTCCTCTTTGCCGGGCTCTCGAGCGTTCCTTCTGCCGGAACAGGCCCGAACGCGCTCGGACACGTCAGGCCTGCCCGGCCTGTGCCCACGCGATCAGGTCGCGGACACGCCCGGCCTCCGGCACGGCGACCAGGCCCGTCAACATCAGGGGCCCCGACGAAGGAGGGGGCATCAACGGGGGACGCGAGTACCTGCCGAAAACGATGGTTCCGCTGCCGTCCTGCCGGAGCCGGGCGACCGGCGGCGGCAGCGTGCCGAGATACGCCGACGAGAGCGTCCTTCCCGAGAACCGATCGGCCAGCACGATCCGCCGGTCGGTCACGATGTACTCGACACCGCGCCGCGCTCGCAACCTGACGACGACCGGCACCCAGACGAACGCGACACCGCCCACCCCGAGGGCCCATTCGAAGAGCGACAGCGAGTTCTGCCTGGCCACCGGGACCACGATGGCCACGATTATCCAGAGCAGGCCGAATGCGAACTGGTACCAGTCGAACCGGGCGAGGATGAGCCGCTGTGGCCGTCCCGACCACAGCAGCCGCTCACCCGGCAGCAGGACGTTCGTCGGCACATCCACGGCGACCTCCTCTTTGCCGGGCTGACGCTCCGGGAGGCCGTGCGGGTTGCCCGGTCAGGCGGCCGGGCTGTCCGCCTCCGGCGGGGCCTGGCGGGCTTTGGCCTCGTCGATCGCCTTGGTGAGCAGGTCGCGGACCCGCTTGGGCTCGCCGATGCCCATCAACGTCACCGTTCCCGGGCCGCCGAAGGCGATGGTCCCGGTGCGGGAGGGCCCGGTCTTGAGCACCGGGGCCGACAGGCCGGCCAGCTCGCTGGAGCGTTCCTTCTGCCGGAACAGGCCCGAGCGCGCGATGATCCGGCTGTCCGTCAGCGCGTAGGTGGTGCGCCCGAGCGCGAGGTACCGGACGACCGACCGGCCGACAGCGCCGTAGCAGCCGAGCACCAGCGCGACCACCGCGGCGGCCATGGTGAGGCCGCTCGGCTGCTTCGTGAGCAGGAACCAAAGGGAGGCGGCGGCGAGGACGAGACCCGCCGGGGCGATCACCCCGTCCGCGGCGACGTAGAGCGGGCGCTGGACCGGCTCCCCCGCCCAGAGCACGCGTTCACCGGGCAGAAGATCGATTTCGCCTGCTGACATGGCCGAACACTACTCTGCCGGAGCGTCTCCCGCCGAGTCCCGCGCGCGCCGCACGTGCTCGTGCACCCTCCGTGCGTGATCGATCGCGCGGAGCACCGGATCGCGTTCGGCGGACCGGTCGATGTGGACGATCCGGCGCCGTCGCCGGTCTTCCGCGCCGGCGAAGGTGATCGAGCCGGTGGCGTCGGGGTGCTGCCGCAGCACCGGTTCGGGCAGCTCGCCGGTGTCCGCCACTGGCGAAACCCGCGCAGATCCCGCCGAGGCGACCATGGAGACAGCGACCATGGAGACAGCGACCGTGACCTGCCCGGCGAGGGCGACCCGGCCGGTGCCGCCGGCGGCCTCCGCCCCCAAACAGCAGCCCCCACCCTCTCCGGGGGGCGTGCCCAAGTCCAGTCTATCGGCGGGGGCGGGCAAAATCGGCGGAAAGCCGTCCGGCGGCCGACTTGTCCACACCGTGCGCGAGATGTGGACTGTGTGACCGAAATCCGCGAGACCGGGCCGGTCCCGTCGGTTAGCGTGGGCAGCCGTGACGTGGAGTTCGTACGGGAGTTACCTGGTCATCGTGGTCCTGATCGTGCTCGCGCCGGGGCCGGACACGATGGTCATGCTCAAGAACGCGCTGTCCGGCGGGTTCCGGGGCGGGCTGCTCGCGTCGGTGGGCATCTTCGCCGGCAACGCCGTGCAGGGCAGCGCCGCGGCGCTGGGACTCGGCGTCCTCATCGCCCGCTCGCAGCCGGTGTTCCTCGCGCTCAAGTGGGCCGGCGCGGCCTACCTCGTCTTCCTCGGCGTCCAGGCGCTGCGCGGCGCGTTCCGCGGCAGCTACCACGCCGTCGAAGAGGCCCAGCGACGGCGGGGCGGCGGGTTCCGGCGGTTCCGCGAAGGCTTCCTCTCCAACATCACCAATCCGAAGGTGCTGGTGCTGTACCTGTCCGTGCTGCCGCAGTTCCTCGATCCGGGGCGCACCACGACGGGGGACGCGCTCGCGCTGGCCTACACCGTCGCCGTGCTCGGTGTGCTGTGGTTGCTGGTGCTGCTGGTGTTCGTGCACCGCGTGCGGGCGTGGCTGGAGCGCCGGCGGGTGCGCCGGGCGCTGGACGGCGTCACCGGTACCGCGCTGCTCGGCTTCGGCGCCGCCCTCGCCCTGGAGGCCTGATGACCTGGAGCACCTACGCGGGTTTCGCCGGGATGATGGCGTTCCTGGCGATGATGCCGGGCCCGGACACGATGGTCGTGCTGAAGAACGCCCTGACCGACGGCGCTCGTGGCGGCGGCTGGGCGTGCGCGGGGATCACCGTCGCGAACTTCTTGCAGGGCACGGCGGCCGCGCTCGGCCTGGGCGCGGTGATCACCCGCTACCGCCCGGTGTTCGAAACGGTGAAGTGGCTCGGCGCCGCGTACCTCGTCTTCCTCGGTGTCCAGGCCCTCCGCGGCGCCTGGCGCGGGAACTACGCGGCCCTCGACGACGTCCGGCGGGCCCGCGCCTCCCGCGGACGGCGGTTCCGCGAAGGGTTCCTGTCCAACATCACCAACCCCAAGGTGATCGTGTTGTACCTGTCGGTGCTGCCGCAGTTCCTGACGCCGGGCGTGACGGACCAGGCCGACGCGCTGCTGCTCGCGTACACGGTCGCGGCCCTGGGCGTCGTGTGGCAGGTGCTGCTGCTGTTCTTCGTGCACCGGGTCCGGGGCTGGCTGGGGCAGCGGAAGGTGCGCCGGGCGATGGACGGCGCGACGGGCACCGCGCTGGTGGGCTTCGGCGCGGCGCTCGCCCTCGAAGGTTAAAGCGTCCGGTCCAGCCAGTCGTAGATCCGGCCCGTCGCCAGCCGCTGGGCGCCGACGTGGCAGTGCGCGTCCGCGCCCTCCTCCGCCGTGAACGTCAGCAGCGTCTTCGGTGCCTCCAAGTGCGCGTACAGCCGCCGGGGCTCGGTCTCCCGCGAACCACCGAAGAAGAGGTCGTCGGCCGCTTCGCACACCAGGACCGGGCAGGTGATCTTCTCCGCGACGCCGTCTTCGAGCGTGTACTCCAGGTACTTCGCGACGAACTCGCGGTCGGTCGCCGCGCCCAGCACGTACCGGCCGTGGTCGCACGCCCAGCGCAGCGTCGGGCTCGTTCGGCGCCCCGCGGCGAGCAGCGCGTCGAACTCCTCGTCGTGCGGCGCCCGGGCCCGGCGCACGATCTCCTCGCGCGGCCACGGCAACATCGACGTCACCGCGGACCCCGCGTCGTACACGCCGTCCACCGCGACCACCGCGGCCAGGCGGGGCTCGAACGCCGCCGCGCGCGGGGCCAGCATGCCGCCCAAGCTCACGCCGAGCAGCGCGATGCGCGCCGGGTCGACTCCTTCGAGCGCCAGCGCGAAGTCCACCACCGGCGTGACCACGTGCTCCCAGTCCGGGCGAAACAGGAGCTTTTCGCGCCGGACCGCGCTCGGCTGGCCGGGGCCGTCGAACGTCAGAACGTGGTAGCCGTGCGAAGCGCCGGCCGCCGCGCCCAGGTAGTGCAGTTCCTCGGCGCTGCCGTCGAAACCGTTGTGCATGATCAGCAACGGCTTCGGGTCCTCGCCCGGCGCGCGGTAGAAGTAGCCGTGCAGAACCGTGCCGTCGTAAGGGATTTCGACCGGCTCGGCCACCCCCGCCCGGCGGAAGCACTCGACGCTGCGGTCGTACGCCGCCGCGATCCGCGGGTCCGCCGGGTCGCCGTGCAGGAAGAATTCCGAGGAGAAGTAGTACGTCGACGCGCGCAGCAGCAGGTCGCGCGCGGTGACCGGCCCCGCCTCGGCCGCTTCGGCGTACAGCCGGTCGGCCAGCGCGCGGTAGGCGTCGTGCCAGCTGTCGTAGTCGCCCGGCGTCACCGTCGAGGCCGCCGCGAGGACCTCGCCGAAGTCCGAGCCGCCGTAGGCCGCGTGCCCGAACAGGCGCAGGGTTTCGAACCAGAACTGGACGTCGTCTTCGAACATCAGCTGCTTCACCGGATCTCCTCCTGCACAAAAGTTTCGAACGACCGGGCCGGCCGTCCGGTGACCTGCTCGACGACCGTGGTGACGCGGTCTTCGGCGCCGCGGCGGATGTCCTCGTCGAGGGCGGCCAGCACGCGGGCGAACTCGGCGGGAGTTCCCGACGCCGTCACGTGCTCGGCGAACTCGGCCGTGCCGACGGCGCGGTGCCGCACCGGGCGGCCGAGGTGCGCGGCCACGATCGCGGCCGCTTCGGCGTAGCTCAAGGCCGCCGGTCCGGTCAGGACGTGTCCGGTGTTGTGCGGTACCGGATCGGTCAGCGCGCGCACGGCGACCGCCGCGATGTCGCCGGCGTCGACGAACGCGACCCGGGCGTCGCCGGTGGCCGTGACGATCTCGCCGTCCCGAACGCCCTGGGCGACCAGGTGCTCGCCGGTGAAGTTCTGCATGAACCAGGACGGCCTCAGCACGGCCCACTCCGGCGCCGTGCGCACCAGCTTCTGCAGTGCGCCGAGCCCGGGCGTGTCCTCGGTGACGGCCGACGAGCTGAGCAGGACGACCCGCCGCACGCCCGCGTCGAGGGCATCCGCCAAGAACGGCTCCACCAGCACCGCGGGCGAAGCCTCGCCGATCGGGGCCAGCAGGTACACCGCGGAGGCCCCGCGCAGCGCGCCGGCGTGGGTCGAGCGGTCGGCCCAGTCGAACCGGACCTGGCCGGGCTCCGCCGGCTTCCGCGTGGCCGCCCGGGCCGGGACTCCCGCGGCACGCAGGCCCGCGACGACCCGGCGGCCGGTCGTGCCGGTGCCGCCGAGGACCAGGACGTCAGCCACGGTCGCCCCCGGTGAAGGCCGCGGTCAGCTCTTCGACGCCGCCGAGGACCTCGGCCGCGGCCAGCGGGCTCCAGTAGTCGCGGTAGCTGCGGATCTCGCCGTCCTCGACGGTGAGCACGGCGATGTAGGACAGCTCGTACGGCTTCCGCGTCGCCACCACGACCCCGGCGACGGTGAACTCGACGACGACCACGGCCGGGTCGGTGGTTTCGTGCACGGTCTTGGCCGTGACTTCGCGGATGTCGAGCAGGTTCGGGTAGTCGCGCAGGTACTCGCGGATCGCGTCGCGGCCCTCGACCCGCTTCGGGTAGCCCGGCCCGGCGAACGGGAACTCGAGGACGCCGTCCTCGGCCCAGAGCCCGGCGAACCCGGCCATGTCGTGCTTGAGCAGCAGTTCGAGCGCGTGCTCGACGAAGTCGCGCATCGCAGCCTCCTTCAACGTTCGGACGAGACGGTACCGTCCCGTCGTAACCATAGACGGGACGGTACCGTTCCGTCCACCCGCTAGACTGTGCTCCATGGCACGCACCCCGACCGGCGCCGCGGTCCTCCAGCCCGAGGTCACGCAGGCGATCACCGACGCCGTCCTGAACGAACTCGCCGAGCAGGGCTACGGGCGCTTGTCCATGGAAGCGGTGGCCAAGCGGGCGGGCGTCGGCAAGAGCGCGCTGTACCGCCGCTGGCGCTCGAAGCCCGAGATGATCACCGCGGTCGTCGCGGAGTTCAGCGTCACCCGCGCGACCGACGTCGACACCGGCTCACTGCGCGGCGACCTGCGCGAAACGATGCAGGGCCTGATCGACTGGCTGACGCACCCGCTGTTTTCGCGCATCCTGCCGGACCTGGTCGCCGAGGGCGTGCGAAGCCCCGACACCGCGGAGAGCACGCGCACGAGCATCGGCGGGCCGCGGCGCGAGGTCGGCGAGGCGATGCTGCGCCGCGCCATCGCGCGCGGCGAGCTGCCCGGAGACCTCGACATGGAGATGGCGCTGGACGTCCTGGCCGCGCCGATCTACTGGCGCCTGGTGGTCCGGCAGGCGCCCGCCGAGCCGGACTACCTGGACCGGCTCGTGGAGTACGCCCTGCGCGCACTGGGCGCGCAGGGCGGGTGACTCACTTCCGCTCAGGCTCGCCGGCGACGCGCTTGATGTTCGCGCCCAGGCGGTTCAGGTTCTCGACGAAGTGCGGGTAGCCGCGGTCGATGTGGAAGACGTCCCACACCTCGGTGACGCCGTCCGCGCACAGGCCGGCGAGCACCAGCCCCGCGCCCGCGCGGATGTCCGACGCCCAGACCGGCGCGCTCGAGAGCCGTTCGACGCCGCGGACCACCGCGTGGTGGCCGTCCGTGCGGGCGTCGCCCGACAACCTGACCATCTCTTCGATGAAGCGGAAGCGCGCCTCGTAGACGTTCTCCGTGATCATCGACGTGCCTTCCGACACCGCCGACAGCGCCACCGCGAACGGCTGCAGGTCGGTCGCGAAGCCGGGGTACGGCAGCGTCACCCAGTCGACCGCCTTCGGGCGCTCCGGCTGGACCACGCGGAAACCCTTGTCCCCGAACGTTTCGACGTCCGCGCCGGCCAGCTGGAGCTTGTTCAGCACCAGGTCGAGGTGGTGCGGGTTGACCCCGCGCACGGTGATGTCGCCGCGGGACATCGAGGCGGCGAACGCCCAGGTGGCGCCCACGATCCGGTCGCCGATCACGCTGTGCGTCGTGGGGTGCAGCTGCTCCACGCCGTGCACGGTCAGCGTCGACGTGCCGGCGCCCTCGATCTTCGCGCCCATCTCGATGAGCATCGTGCAGATGTCGACGATCTCCGGCTCGCGCGCGCAGTTGTCGATGACCGTGGTGCCCTCGGCCAGCACGGCCGCCATCAGGATGTTCTCGGTCGCGCCGACGCTCGGGAAGTCCAGCCAGATCTGCGCGCCGACCAGCGTCTCGGCCTTCGCGACGACGCAGCCGTGCTCGATCGTGCTCGTCGCGCCCAGCTTGCGCAGGCCGTTCTGGTGCATGTCCAGCGGGCGCGAGCCGATCGCGTCGCCGCCCGGCAGCGCCACGACGGCCTGCTTCAGCCGGCCGACCAGCGGCCCCAGCACGCAGACGGACGCGCGCAGCTTGCCCATCGCCGCCGAATCCGCGCGGTGCGACAGCTCGGCCGGCGTCGTGATGGTGGCGGTGTCGCCCTCGATCACGACCTCGCAGCCGACGCTCCGCAGCACGTCGCCCATCAGCGGGACGTCGAGGATCTGCGGGCAGTTCGTGATGGTCGTGGTGCCCTCGGCCAGCAGTGCCGCGGCCATCAGCTTCAGCACGCTGTTCTTGGCGCCGACCACGTCGACCTCGCCGACCAGCCGGGCTCCGCCATGCACGTCGAAGTGCTCGCTCATGGCCGCCAATCATGCCCTCTCGCCCGGATTCGGCCCGGGCGGGGGCCGCTATGGTGGGTTCATGGTCGTTCGCATCAACCGCGTCTACACGAAGGTCGGCGACAACGGCACGACCGCGCTCGGCGACGGGTCCCGCGTGCCGAAGACGTCCCCGCGACTGGGCGCGTACGCGGACACGGACGAGACGAACTCGGTGCTCGGCCTGGCGATCGCGGTCGGCGGCCTGCCGGCCGAGGTGACGGACGTGCTGCGCACGGTGCAGAACGATCTCTTCGACGTCGGGGCCGACCTCTGCCTACCGATCTCCGACGACCCGCCGTACCCGCCGCTGCGGATCACCGAGGAGTACGTCTCCCGGCTCGAGACCTGGTGCGACGAGTTCAACGAGCGGCTGCCGAAGCTGACGTCGTTCATCCTGCCGGGCGGCACTCCGGGCGCGGCGTTCCTGCACCAGGCGCGCACGGTGTCGCGACGCGCGGAGCGCTCGGCCTGGGCCCTCTACGAGGCGGAGCCGGAGACGACGAACCCGATCGCCCTGAAGTACCTGAACCGGCTGTCGGACCTGCTGTTCATCCTCGCCCGGCTGGCCAATCCCGAGGGTGACGTGCTGTGGGCGCCGGGCGGGCAGCCCTAGATCCCCCAGCCCTCCCGCAGGGTCCCCAGGGCCTGGTGGAAGCCGGGGAAGGTCTTCTTCACGCACTCCGGGTCGTCCAGGGTCACGCCGTCGACCAGCAGGCCCGTGATGCTGAACGCCATCGCGATCCGGTGGTCACGGCGGCAGGACACCACGGTGCCCGTGGGCTCGCCCGGCTGGATCTCGATCCAGTCGCGGCCGGTCGCCACCTCGATGCCCATCGCGCGCAGGTTCTCCTCGCACGCGTCGAGCCGGTCGCACTCCTTGATGCGCGTGTTGTAGACGTCCTCGATGCGCACCGGGCCGGAGGCGAACGGCGCGATCGCCGCCAGGGTGGGGACCGTGTCGGAGATGTCCCGCATGTTCACCGTGATGCCGCGCAGGCCGTCCGACGGGCCCGCGACCGTCACCGAGTCCGGCGTCAGGTCGACGTGCGCGCCCATCTCCCGCAGCACGTCGGCGAACTTCACGTCGCCCTGCAGGGCGTCCGAGCCGAGGCCCGGGATGGTCACCGTGCGGCCGGTGACCGCCGCCGCGGCCAGGAAGTAGCTCGCCGTCGACGCGTCCGGCTCCACCGGGTACGCGCACCCCTGGTACGGCTGCGCCGGGACCACGAACGTCTGCCCCTCGCGGCGGACGTCGACGCCGAAGCGGCGCATCATCTCCAGCGTGATTTCGACGTACGGCACCGACACGAGGTCGGTCACCGTGATCCGCAGGCCCTCCGCGGTCAGCGGCCCGACCAGCAGCAACGCCGTCAGGAACTGCGAGGACAGCCCCGCGTCCAGGGTCAGCTCGCCGCCCTTGATGCCGTTCGCGCGGACCGTCAGCGGGTGGTGACCCGGCTCGCCGCGGAACTCGAGGTCGACGCCCAGCTCCTGCAGGGCGTCGGTGAGCGGCCCCAGCGGGCGGCGGCGCATCTGGTCGGAGGCGTCGAAGCGGAAGGTGCCGGTGCCGGCCGCGGCCAGCGCGGGCAGGAACCGGGCCGTCGTGGCGCCGTCCCGGCAGAAGACGTCGGCTTCGGCGACCCCCGGACCCGACGGCCGGCCCTCGATGGTCCACTCGCCCGGCTGCCGGTCGACGCGGTAGCCGAGCTCGACCAGGCCCTCGGCGAAGCCCTCGGTGTCGTCCGAGTGCAACGGACGGCCGAGCACGGTGGTGCCGTGCGCGGCGGCGGCGAGGAACAGGCCACGGGCGGTGACGGACTTGGAGCCGGGGATCTCGACGAGAGTCACACCGTGAGTTTAGTGGGGGGAAATCTCGGCCATCGGGCCCCAGTCGGAGGCGTCCTGGACGTTGATGATCCGCGGGTTGTCGGAGATGTACGCACCCAGCGTCGCGACCGCCGTCTTGAAGTGCTCGGAGCCGACGTGCGCGACGGCCGCGTCCTGCCCCTCGAAGCCCTCGACCAGCACGTACGTGTTCCGGTCGTCGACGCTGCGGGACCACTCGAAGAACTTGTTACCGGCCTCGGCACGGGTGCCGCGGGTGAAGTCCCCGACGATGTCGAGCCAGGAGTCCGCGTGCTCGGCCTTCACCGGCCACTTGACCACGATGAGAATCATGGCCTCCACGGTAAACCCGCGCAGCCACCGCCGGCTGTCTCGGAATGAGACAGGTCAGGACGCCCGCGGGAGGCGCCGCCCGGGCGGGGCGGACTCGAGCCACGAAAGGAAGCCCGTCAGCGCACCCGGTCCCATGGCGATCTCGATCGCCTCCTGGGTCTCCGACTCGCAGCGCAGCACGGTCGAGCCCTCGGGAACGGCGTAGGCCTCGGTGCCGGACGGGTCCCGGCGGTCGGCGATCTGCATGCTTTCGCGCTGGAAGACGCGGTCCGCGCCGGTGCGCAGGCTCCACACCCGGTACCAGACGAACTCGTCGCCCTCGTAGCGGCCGAGCCCCAGGTGCCAGCTGGAACGCGGGTTGTCCGGACGCCACCGCAGCGCGACGCTCACGCCACCACCGCGGCGCATCCGGATCCACCGCTGGCCGTACCAGGCGGCCAGCACCGCGAGCACGATCAGGAGCCCTGCTACGACCACGGTGATCTTCACGGCCCGGCTCCTGCCCGTCTCGCGCTCAGGCCGACTGACCCGCTGCGCGGAGCTGGGCCGAAGCCCTCGCCCGCTCGGTTTCGTCGTCCCCGGTCAGGGCCGCCTTGGCTGCCTCGACGTCGATCTCGTCCGAGAGCTCGGCGCTCTCGGCGAGGATGCTCACCCCGGTACCGGTCACGGACAGGAACCCGCCGTGGACGGCCGCGCAGACCGTCTCCCCGTCGGTGGTCGTCACCTTGACCACGCCACCCTCGACCAGCTGACCGAGCACGGGTTCGTGACCGGCCATGATGCCGATCTCGCCCTCGGTGGTCTGGGCCACCACGAAAGTGGCAGTACCCGACCAGAGACGGCGCTCGACGGCCACCAGCTCCACGGACATCTCAGCCACGTAGCACTCCTTCGCTCGGGGTGTTACCACCGAGTGTAATAGGTCTGTCTCCTGGTATGAGAACGGCGGGGGCCCGAGTCCATATAGGACACTGCCCCCGCCGCCCTCGACTGCGTCTGCTAACGCATCACTTCTTGGTGATTTCCTTGTACTTCTTCTCGAGGTCCTCGAGGCCACCGATACCCAGGAACGCCTGCTCCGGGTAGTGGTCGAAGTCACCCTTGGTGATGCGGTCGAACGACTCGATGGTCTCCGACAGCGGCACCGTCGAGCCCGGGATCTGCGTGAACGCCTCGGCGACCAGCATGTTCTGCGACAGGAACCGCTCGATGCGGCGCGCGCGCTGAACGGTCAGCTTGTCCTCTTCCGACAGCTCGTCCATACCGAGGATCGCGATGATGTCCTGCAGTTCCTTGTACTTCTGCAGGATCCGGATGACCTCGGAGGCGACGCGGTAGTGGTCCTCACCGACGATGGCCGGGTCGAGGATCGTCGACGTCGACGCCAGCGGGTCCACCGCCGGGAAGATGCCCTTCTGGAACACCGACCGGGAGAGCTCGGTGGTGGCGTCCAGGTGGGCGAACGTCGCGGCCGGGGCCGGGTCGGTGTAGTCGTCCGCGGGGACGTAGATCGCCTGCATCGAGGTGATCGAACGACCCCGGGTCGAGGTGATCCGCTCCTGCAGCTGCCCCATCTCGTCGGCCAGCGTCGGCTGGTAACCCACGGCCGACGGCATGCGGCCCAGCAGGGTCGACACCTCCGAGCCGGCCTGGGTGAACCGGAAGATGTTGTCGATGAACAGCAGCACGTCCTGGTTCTGGACGTCGCGGAAGTACTCCGCCATGGTCAGCGCGGACAGCGCGACCCGCATGCGGGTGCCCGGCGGCTCGTCCATCTGGCCGAAGATGAGGGCGGTGTCGTTGATGACGCCGTCCTCGGACATCTCCAGGAAGAGGTCGTTGCCCTCACGGGTGCGCTCGCCGACGCCGGCGAACACCGAGGTACCACCGAAGTTCCGGGCGACGCGGGTGATCATCTCCTTGATGAGCACCGTCTTGCCGACGCCGGCCCCGCCGAACAGGCCGATCTTGCCACCCTGGACGTACGGGGTGAGCAGGTCGACGACCTTGAGGCCGGTCTCCAGCATCTCGGTCTTGCCCTCGAGCTGGTCGAAGGACGGCGCGTTGCGGTGGATGCCCCAGCGCTCGAGGTCATCGCCGTAGCCGGGCTCGTCGAGGCACTCGCCGAGGGCGTTGTAGACGTGACCCTTGACCTTGTCGCCGACCGGGACCGTGATCGGGCCGCCGGTGTCGGTGACCTCGGCGCCGCGCACCAGGCCGTCCTGCGGCTGCAGGGAGATGGTGCGGACGAGGTTGTCACCCAGGTGGGAGGCGACCTCGAGCGTCACCGTCTTGCGGAGCTGCTCGAACTCGATCTCGACCTTGAGGGCGTTGAACTGCTCGGGGACGGAACCGCGCGGGAACTCGACGTCGACGACCGGACCGGTCACCGACACGATGCGCCCCTTGGCGCGCGGAGCTTCAGTACTGGTCATCAATCATCACTTCCTGCTGCGGTGAGCGCGTTCGCGCCACCGACGATTTCGGAGATCTCCTGGGTGATCTGCGCCTGGCGGGCCTGGTTCATCTCCCGCGTCAGGTTGCCCACCAGGTCGTTCGCGTTGTCCGAGGCGGCCTTCATCGCCGTCCGGCGGGCGGCCAGCTCGGACGCCGCCGACTCGAGGAAGGCCGCGTAGAGCCGCGTGTTGATGTACTTCGGCAGCAGAGCGTCCAGCAGCGTGTCGGCACTCGGCTCGAACTCGTAGCTGGGGAGCAGCTCGCCCGGCTTCGGCTGCTGCTCCTCCTCGCCGTCGGTGTACTCGACCTCGAGCGGCGCGACGCGCTTGGCGACCGGCCGCTGGGTCAGCATCGACACGAACTCGGTGTAGACGATGTGGATCTCGTCGACACCCGTGACGCCGTCGGTGTTGCCGTGCTCGTCGTCGACACCGGCCATGAACGACTCGACCAGGGTCTCACCGGCCGCCACCGCGCCGGCGTAGGTCGGCTGGTCGGAGAAGCCCGTCCAGCTGTCCTCGACCGGGCGGTTGCGGAACCGGTAGTAGTTCAGGCCCTTGTTGCCCGTGACGTAGACCTGGGGCTCCTTGCCCTCCGAACGCAGGAGGGCGAGCAGCTCTTCGGTCGCGCGCAGCACGTTGGAGTTGTAGCCACCGCACTGGCCCTTGTCACTGGTCACGACCAGGACAGCGGCCCGCTTCGGGTTCGGGCGCTCGACCAGCATCGGGTGGTCGAGGTTGGCCGCCGCACCGGCCAGCGCCGAGAGCACCTTGGTGATCTCGTCCGCGTACGGCCGGGAGGCGGCGACCTTCGCCCGCGCCTTGGTGATGCGCGCGGTGGCGATGAGCTCCATCGCCTTGGTGATCTTGCCGATCGACTTGGTCGCCTTGATGCGCGACCGGAGTTCCCGGAGTTGTGCGGCCATGAGCTATCAGCTCACTTCTTCGGGGCGGGCTTGTTGACCTTGACGGTCTCGTGCCCGACCTTGTCGGCGTCCATCGCGTCGGCGTCCGCCTCGACCAGGGACTTGCCCTCGGACGTGGTGAACTCCTTCTTGAACTCGTTCACCGCGGCGACCAGCTTGTCGGCGGTCTCGTCCTCGAACTTGCCGCTCTCGCGGATCGTGTCGAGGATCTCGGCGTGCTTGCGCCGGGCCGAGTCGAGGAACTCGTGGTTGAAGCGGCGGACGTCCTCGGTCGGGACCGAGTCGTAGTGGCCGTTCGTGCCCAGCCACACCGTGCAGACCTGCTCCTCGACCGGGATCGGCGAGTACTGCGGCTGCTTGAGCACCTCGTACAGGCGGGCACCGCGCTCGAGCTGCGCCTTCGACGCGTCGTCGAGGTCCGAGGCGAAGGCCGCGAAGGCCTCCAGCTCGCGGTACTGCGACAGGTCGATCCGGAGCGAACCGGAGACCGACTTCATCGCCTTGACCTGCGCGGCACCACCCACGCGGGACACCGAGATGCCCACGTCGATGGCCGGGCGCTGGCCGGCGTTGAACAGGTCCGACTGGAAGAAGCACTGGCCGTCGGTGATCGAGATGACGTTGGTCGGGATGTAGGCCGACACGTCGTTCGCCTTGGTCTCGATGATCGGGAGACCGGTGAGCGAGCCGGCGCCCAGCTCGTCCGACAGCTTCGCGCACCGCTCCAGCAGGCGGGAGTGCAAGTAGAAGACGTCGCCGGGGAACGCCTCGCGGCCCGGCGGGCGGCGCAGCAGCAGCGAGATCGCGCGGTAGGCGTCGGCCTGCTTGGTCAGGTCGTCGAACACGATGAGGACGTGCTTGCCCTCGTACATCCAGTGCTGGCCGATGGCCGAGCCGGTGTACGGCGCGATCCACTTGAAGCCGGCGGAGTCCGAAGCCGGGGCCGCGACGATGGTGGTGTACTCCATCGCGCCGGAGTCCTCGAGGGACTTCTTGACCGCGGCGATCGTCGAGCCCTTCTGGCCGACGGCGACGTAGATGCAGCGAACCTGCTTCTTCGGGTCGCCGGTCTCCCAGTTGGCCTTCTGGTTGATGATCGTGTCCACGGCGACGGCGGTCTTGCCCGTCTTGCGGTCACCGATGATCAGCTGGCGCTGGCCGCGCCCGATCGGCGTCATCGCGTCGATGGCGGTGATGCCGGTCTGCAGCGGCTCCGACACCGGCTGGCGCTCGACCACCGAGGCGGCCTTCAGCTCCAGCGCGCGGCGGTCGGTGGTCTCGATCTCGCCGAGGCCGTCGATCGCCTGGCCCAGCGGGTTGACGACGCGGCCGAGGTAGCCGTCGCCGACCGGCACCGACAGGACCTGCCCGGTGCGCTTGACCTGCTGGCCCTCTTCGATGCTTTCGAAGTCACCGAGGATCGCGGCACCGATGGAGCGCGCGTCCAGGTTCAGGGCGACGCCCAGGACGCCGCCGGGGAACTCGAGCAGCTCGTTGGCCATGGCCGAGGGGAGGCCCTCGACGTGGGCGATACCGTCACCCGCGTCGATCACGACGCCAACTTCTTCCCGGCTCACGTCCGGGGCGTAACTCGAGACGTAGTTCTCGATCGCGCTACGGATCTCATCCGAGGAGATCGTCAGCTCGGCCATGTCTTTCCCGCTCTCGCTTCGTTCTTGCCAGTATGCAAAGTCTTGTGTGACCTGGGGCTATGCCCGGGCCAGCCGCCTGCGCAACGCCGCGAGCTGCCCCGCCGCGCTTCCGTCGATGACCTCGTCGCCGACGCGGACGACGAGCCCGCCGCCGAGACTGGGGTCGACCTCGACGTGCAGCGCGATCGACCGCCCGTAGATGGCGTTCAGCTTCGCGCCCAGCTGGGCGGTCTGCTCGTCGGTCAGGGCGCTCGCACTGGTCACGTAGGCCACCGAGCGCTGACGCCGCTCCGCGGCCAGCTTGACCAGCGCGTCGAGGCCGACGCCGACACCGCGCCCCTTGGCCCGGCGGACGACCTGCTCGACGAGGGTCTCGGTGACCACGTCCACCTTGTCGGCGAACAGCCCGCGCACCAGGTTCCGCTTGGCATCCGCGGGACCGGCCAGGTCCGACAGTGCGGTCTCGAGCTCCGGGTGGTGGGCCACCACGCGCGCGACCTGGAACAGCTGGGTCTCGACGGCGTCGATGTTGCCGGTCTTTTCGGCCGCAGTGAGCAGCGCGGAGTACCCGAGCGACTCGAGTCCGTCGACCAGCTGACGAGGGCTGGACCAGCGGCTGCCCGCCACGGCGTCGAGCACCTTCAGGGCCGGTTCGGACAGCTTGCCGTCGAACAGCCGGCGCACCAGCTCGGAGCGTGACTCCGGCGTCGCCGAAGCGTCACTCACCGCCCGGCGCAGGCCGATCTCCCGGTCCAGCAGGTCGACGACGGAGAGCAGCTCGTCGCCGACCGTGGCCGCGTCGGCTCCCGCGTCGGCCAGAACCTCGCCGAGGCGTTCCTCGGCGAGGCCGAGCGCTTCACGGCTCGCAGCATGCAGCGTCATCTCTGGTTACTTCCCCGCTCCGTTGGAGGCACCCGAGGTCTCCAGCTCCGCCAGGAACCGGTCGACGGTGCCGCGGCGGCGCGCCTCGTCCTCGAGCGACTCGCCGACGATCCGGCTGGCCAGCTCGACGGCGTTGCGGCCCATGTCGGCCCGCAGCTCCGCGATGATCTGCGCCTTCTGGGCCTGCAGCTGAGCCTGCCCCTGGGCGACGATCCGCTGGGACTCGGCTTCCGCGTCGGCCCGCAGCTCCGCCTTGATCTGCTCGGCTTCGAGCCGGGCGTCGTCGCGGATCTTCGCGGCTTCGGTCCGGGCCTCCTGCAGCTGGGCCTTGTACTTGGCCAGCGCCTCTTCGGCCTCGGCCTGAGCCCGCTCGGCCTTCTCGATGCCTCCCTCGATCTTCTGCGCACGCTCTTCGTACGCGGCCTCGAAGCGAGGGACGACGTACTTCTTCAGAACGAGCAGCAGGATCACGAAGGCGACGATCCCGAGAATGACCTCGGGAATGTGCGGGAGGATCGGGTTGGGCGCCTCTTCGGCGGCCAACACCAATTCAGTCTTCAGCACGACGTCTCCTTAAGCGATGAGCTGACGAACTCAGGCAGCGGAGGCGATGAAGTAGATGACGATACCGATCAGGGCCAGCACCTCGGTCAGCACGAAGGTCGAGAAGCCGATGCCCTGGAGCTTGCCCTGCGCCTCAGGCTGACGCGCGGTGCCGTTGATGACGGCGGCGAAGATCAGACCCACACCGATGCCCGGGCCGATCGCGCCCAGGCCGTAACCGATGGCGGCGAGGCCGGGGTTGATGTTGGCGGCCTGCTCCGCGGCCTGGGCCAGAACGATGTTGCTCACGTGCATTTCCCTTCACTTCGGTCCACGCGCTCGCGCGGATCGGGGGCTTGTGTTCTCAGTGCTCCGACGCCAGCGCGGCGCCGATGTACCCGGCCGACAGCAGGGCGAAGATGAAGGCCTGCAGCACCTGGATGAAGGCCTCGAGGAAAGTCATCAGGATCGCGAAGGCGAACGCCACCGGCGAGACGAGCTTCAGCCCGATCCCGTCGGTCTCGTTCAGCAGGAAAGTGCCGCCGAGGGTGAACACCATGATGATGAGGTGACCGGCGAACATCGCGGCGAACACCCGGATGGCGAGCGTGGCCGGCGCGATGAAGAACTTCTGCGCGAACTCGATCGTCGAAAACAGCGGCAGCACGAAGCCCGGCACTCCGGCCGGCGCGAGCTCCTTCTTCAGGTAACCCTTGAAGCCGTGGCGCTTGAAGCCGACGTAGTGGTACACCGGGTAGACGACCAGCACCGAGAGCGCGAGCGGGAAACCGATCCGCGCCATCGTCGGGAACTGGAAGAACGGGATGATCCCGAACAAGTTGTTCACCAGTACGAAGGTGAACAGCGCGAGGATCAGCGGGATGAACGGCTTGAAGTCCTTCGAGCCGATCTGTTCCCTGGCGATGTTGTTGCGGCCGAAGTCGTAGATGGATTCGGCGATGAACTGCGACTTGCCGGGGACGACCTTCAGCTTCCGGGACGCCAGCACGAAGTAGGCGATGATGATGATCACGGAGATCACCACGAGCAGCATCGGCTTGGTGAAGCTGCCCCAGTACCCGGAGCCGAAGAGAGGCGGCAGGTTGAAGTCCGCCACACCGGGGGGCTTGAATGTCTCACCCTCGGTCAGTACCAGCGCGCCCACTGGGCTCCTTCCGGTTCTCCCGGCCGGCGTTCACTCCGCCGGGGGAATCGTCACGATCTGGACTTAACGTACCCGATACGTATCGGGACGTCGGAGGCGGCTGCCCCACTGTGCGATGAACACGGCTTCACGTTCTGCACACGGGGTTGTCTCGCGTGAACACTGCCCTGCGGTCTACTTCGGACCAGCGGCCGGACGGCGGAACTACACGGTCGCCACTCTGCTGATCGCGGTTCGTCTGAGGGAGTGCGCGGTCGAGGCCGCCACCCTTGACGCGGACCATACCAGCAGGTCAATCAGTGCCGGACAGGCGTACTCCTAACCAACCGATCAGCCCAGGACTTAGGTCCCGGGTCGCCCCGGGACCCAGGTCCGGTGCGGGCCGGGACCCGGTCCGGATCACCGCAGGCGAGGGGTCCCGGTCACTGTCCGCAGTCCGCACGAAAGCGCACTTTTATGGCGCCGGTCACACTCGGGCGGCCGCAGGTGAGGGCACGAAGAGTAACGGCGTCAGGACGGGATGATCGTCGGGATCTTCGTCTTGCGGAAGGCGGCGAACTCGGCCGCGGCGGCGAGGAGGATGGCCACGATCATCGTGATGCCGAGCGACATCGGGTGCAGCGCGGTGACGCCCTTCAACAGGGTCAGCGCCCCGAAGAGCAGGACGACCTTCACGACGTACCCGCCGAGCGCGATGACCATGACGAACATCGGGTCCTGGCCCGCGCTGAACCTCATCATGCCCAGCGTGGACAGCGACGCCAGCATGGCGAGCACGCCGCCGACGAGCGAGCCCAGGAAGCCGGGCAGGCCGTTGAGGATGGTGAACAACGCGATGCACACCAGCACCGCGGGCGGGGTCACCAGCAGCGAGGCCTTCGTCATCGCGCGGGCCGCCTGCAGCACCACCTTGGCGTGCGGGTTCTCCTGCTCGTGCGTTTCGGCTTCGCTCACACCTGGCTCCCTGCTCGGTTGCCCCCGAGTGTAGAGACTCCCGCGGGTCAGGTCCCCGGCTGGTTGCGCGAGCGCAGCCGCGGGACGACCGAGACCACCACCGCGAACACCAGCCCGACGCCGATGATCCACAGCGCCGCGGCGTCGTCGAACAGCGTCACCGACACCGCGCCGAAGGCGAGGATCCCGGCCCACAAGTAGATCAGCAGGACCGCGCGGCGCTGGGAGTGACCGATCTCCAGCAGGCGGTGGTGCAGGTGCATCTTGTCGGCGGCGAACGGGCTTTCGCCGCGGCGGGTGCGCCGGACGACCGCCATGATCAGGTCCAGCATCGGCACGAACAGCACCGCCGCCACGACCACCAGCGGCGAGAGCAGCGCGATCGCGTCCTTGCCGCTGAACTGCGGGTACGGCACCCGCCCGGACGCCGACGTCGTCGCGCCCGCGAGCATCAGGCCGATCATCATCGAGCCGGAATCGCCCATGAAGATCTTCGCGGGCTGGAAGTTGTACGGCAGGAAGCCCAGACACGCGCCGGCGAGCGTGGCCGCGATCAGCGCGGGCGGGTAGGTGCCGACGTCGCCGCCGGAGCTGTCGAGCAGGCCGAGGGAGAACGCGCAGGTGGCGGCGGCCGCGATGAACCCGAGGCCGCCGGCCAGCCCGTCGAGGCCGTCGACGAAGTTCATCGCGTTGACCATCACCACGACCATCACGACGGTGAGCAGCGCGCCCTGGTTCTTGTCGAGCACCAGCACCGAGCCGAACGAGGCACCGGTGCCGCCCCACGGCACCCAGAACGACACCCACTGCACGCCGAAGATGACCAGGATCCCGGCGCACATGACCTGGCCGGCCAGCTTCGTCCAGGCGTCCAGCTCGAACCGGTCGTCGAGCGCGCCGATCAGGGAGATGACGCCCGCGGCCAGCAGCACGCCGACCGAGTCGAAGGAGGCGTCGAAGCCGTGCGACAGCGCGGGCAGCTGGTGGGCCAGGCCCATCGCGCCGGCGACGCCGAGGAAGATGCCGATCCCGCCCATCCGCGGGATCGGGGCGACGTGCACGTCACGGGCGCGCGGGTTGGCGATCGCGCCGACGCGGATCGCGATGCGGCGGACGACGCCGGTGAGCAGGTAGGTCACGGCCGTCGCGGTCAGCGCGACGAGGATGTATTCCCGGATGGGGAGGAGACCGGATGTGGGCGGCACGGGGACGTCACGCTCGCGGGGTCGGGGTCACCCGCGACACGCTATCGTGCCGCGGAAATCCCGGTGATCCGGCTTCAGGCCAACGATTCCGCGGGTACACCGAGCACCTCCGCGATGGCTTCCTTGCCGACCGCGCCCTCGCGCAGCACGACCGGCTCGGTGCCGGTCAGGTCCACGATGCTCGAGGCGACGGCCTCCCCGCTCGACCCGCCATCGAGGTACACGGCGACCGAATCGCCGAGCTGTTCCTGGGCTTCCTGCGCGGTGCTGGCGGGCGGCCGCCCGGAGACGTTCGCACTCGAGACGGCCATCGGGCCGACGTCACGCAGCAGCTCCAGCGCGACCGGGTGCAGCGGCATCCGCAGCATCACGGTGCCGCGGGCGTCGCCGAGGTTCCACTGCAGACTCGGCGCGTGCGGCAGCACGATGGACAGATCGCCGGGCCAGAAGGCTTCGATGAGCGCCCGCGCCTGCGGCGGCACCCCGAGCACCAGCCCGTCCACAGTGGACCAGGACCCGACGAGCACGCCGACCGGCATGTCCGGGCCGCGGTTCTTGGCACGCAGCAGCGCTTGGACCGCGCCGGCGTCGAAGGCGTCGGCACCGATGCCGTAGACCGTGTCGGTCGGCAGGACGACCAGCCTGCTCGACCGCACCGCCCCGGCCGCCGCGGCCAGCCCGTCGGCCCGGGTCTCCCGCTTGCTGCAGTCGTAGACCACGCTCATGGGGGCCAAGGGTAGTCCGGCCGGTCGCGGGGGCGTTCGCCGCGTCACACCGGCTGGGGTGGGTGGCGGAGCGGTGCCGGTAGGGCGTGGTTGGGCGGGTGCGAAGTGGGCCGTTTCTGGGTGGGTTTTGCAGCCCCGGCCGGTCCCGGTCGGCTCGGCTGGCCGGTCGGCGCGGCTCAGCTCGGCTGGCCGGTCGGCTCGCTGCTCGGCTCAGCTCGGCTGCTCGACTCGCCGGCCGGTTGACTGGTCAGCGCAGCTGGCCCGGTCGGCGCGGCTCAACTGCTCGGCTCGGCTGCTTGGTCGGCTCAGCTCGGCTGCTCGGCTCAGCTCGGCTGGCCGGTTTGGGCGGCCCGGCCCGGCGCAAGTACGTCCAGCCCGGTGCCTTGGGGGCGCCCCCCGTCTTCCACGCTACCGGCGACCACCGACAGTTTCGGGCGTTCCCGGTGCCCGCGGCCCGAGTTGTCCACAACGCTCGGCACAATCCGGCGCCGCCGCCATGCCCGGCGCCGGGCTGACCGGTGGCCAGACTTTCGTCGTGGGGCAAGCGGGTAAACCTCGCCGCAGGGCAGAACCACGACAGTGCGGCTCAATACGGTCGATCACTGGGAACCACCACCCGTGGTTCCCAGTGAAGGAGCCGCACATGCGCCCCAGAACCCCGAAAGCACTCGCCCTGCTCGCCGCGGTCGCCGTCCTCACCGGGCTCGGCACCGGCACCGCCGCGGCCGAACCGCTCACCCGGGGCTGGCCCGCCCCGATCGATGCCGCGCACTGGGAGAACCAGGACCACATGACCTGGTCCGACTACCGCAAGGTGCCCGGCACGAACTGGGCCGATCCGAACCTCAAGCCGACCCAGCGCACCTTCAAGGGCGCCGTCGTGCTCGCCGACTACCCGGACCAGGACTTCGTCGTCACGCGTCCCGCCAACTCGACCGTGTTCGGCAACCCCGCGCCGACGGCGGCGAACATTCCGCGGGCGAACGTCGCGAAGCACTACCAGGACTTCCTCAACAAGCCCGAGGCCCTCAACAACGGCCACACGATCAACGAGTACTGGATGGAGGACTCCGGCGGCCGGTTCGGCGTGCAGCTGACCGCCTTCGGGCCGTACCGGATGCCCGGGAAGTCCTTCGAGTACGGCATGGAGTTCCAGCCGAGCGCGTGCCCGCCCGGCGCGAACTGCGCCCGCGACCTGCGCAAGGACGCCGGGGACGCCTGGCGCGCCGACGTCGGGGACGCCGCGAAGCAGTTCGACTTCGTCTTCTACCTCTCCGCCGGCCAGGACGAGAGCTCGACCTGGCAGGAGTTCGGCGAGATGAAGTTCGGGACGAAGGAGAACGTGCCCGACAGCTTCGGCCCGCCGAACCACGACCTGCCGAACTACGCGGCCACCCGGTACGTGCCGTGGACGTCGTGGGCCTCGGCCGCCAGCATCTGGCCGAACGCCCAGGACGGCAGCTCGGTGCAGGCCGAAAGCTCCGGTCAGTCGACCTACGCCCACGAGTTCAGCCACATCCTGGGCATCGGTGACAACTACAACAACCCGTTCGGCGTCCCGCCTTCGCGCAGCTACAGCGGCCCGTGGGACATGCTGTCGCGCGGCACGTTCAACGGCCCCGGCGGCCCGCACACGCGGTGGCAGATCCCGGCCACGCAGGGCAGCTCGATGGGGGCCCAGCACCAGCTGCGCAACAAGCTGAAGCTCGGCATCGTCGACCCCGCCGACGTGCTGCGGCTGGACCGTGCCGAGCTGGCGGCTTCGGGGCCGGTGTCGGCGCGGTTGACGGCGCGTGAGGCCGAGGCGCGGCCCGGAGCGTTCACCGGCCTGAACATCACGCTCACCGGTGGCGACAAGGCACCCAAGTGCGACCGGTCGAAGGACCCGTTCTGCGACGGCGGCGGCTACGACAACTACACCGTCGAGGTCGTCGACCGGATGGGCTCGGACTCGTTCGCGCCCGACTCGGGTGTGCTGATCACGAAGACGAAGAACCAGGACAACGCCCCGTTCGACTGGGTGATCGACGCCAACCCGCGGGACATCGGCATCACCGACTACACGAAGCCGGACGGGACGCCGGTGAAGATCACCATCGGTGACTACCGGCAGCTCAACGACGCCCTGTTCAAGGCGGGCACCGAAGCGGCGAGCCCGTACGAGTACACCGACGAGGCGAACCGCCTGCGGTTCCTGATCACCGACGTGGCCCGCGACCGCCAGGGGATCCTGTCGTACACGGTGACGGTGGCTTCGCTGGACGGCTCGGGCGGCCAGGCCCGCGGGGCGGCGCTGACCCCGGCCCTCCCGGCCCTCGCCCGGGGAGGCCTGGCCACCTGCGAGTTCGGCCTGCTGAACACGGGCTCGGCTCGGGGTGCGAAGGCACCGTACGACACGGACACGTACCGCTTGAGCGTGTCGACGGACGCCCGGGGCTGGGAGGTCCGCCTCCCGAACGAGCTGGCCACGGCGAAGTTCGGCGGGCACGTGAAGGTGCCGGCGTACGCGAAGCGCGGCCAGGGCGGCGACTTGGCGGCGAGGGTGAAGCTGACGGCGACCTCGGTGAGCGACCCGTCGAAGACCGCGACGGCGAGCTGCACGGCGTTCGGCTTCTAGCCCGGCTTCTGGTCGGGGGGCCGCGCCGGTTCGGGCGGCCCCCTTCTGCTCGCCTGCCTGTGGACAACTCCGGCTGCCGGCGCGAACTGTGGACAGCTCCGGCTGCCGACCCGAGATGCGCCCGAAACCGTCGGTGGTCATCGGTAGCGTGGAAGACGGGGGGGCGCCCCCGGCGGCGGGCCAGGATTGCCTGCGCCGCGCAGCTGGTCGGACAGCGCTGGGTGCGGTGGTGGGCCGCGACCCATCACAGCCTCCAGCAGCGGTTCCTCGACGCCACCAAGCCCCGGGCGCCGCCCGCTCAGCTCAGCCGGCGGCCCGGTGCCACGCCCTCAGCCCAGTCGGCGGCCCGTACGCCGCCCGCCCAACCCAGCCGGCGGCCCGGCGCCACTCCCTCAGCTCAGCCAGCGGCTCGGCGCCACTCCCTCAGCCCAGTCGGCGGCCCGTACGCTGCCCGCCCAACCCGACCGGCGGCCCGTACGCCGCCCCTTCAGCCCTGTCGGCGGCCCGGCGCCGCCCCTTCAGCCCTGTCGGCGGCCCGGCGCCGCCCCTTCAGCCCTGTCGGCGGCCCGGCGCCGCTCCCTCAGCCCAGCCGGCGGCCCGGCGCCGCCCACCCAACCCAGCCAGCGGCCCAGCGCCGCCCGCTCAGCTCAGCCGGCAGCCCAGCGCCGCCCACCCAACCCAGCCAGCGGCCCGGGCGGCGCCCCGTCAACCCAGCCGGCGGGCGGTGACGAACCGGGCCCGGCCCGTCAGGTCCGCGTGGTCCTCGACCCCGGTCAGCACCCGGCGCGCCCGCACCAGGGCCGGGACCGCTGAACCGTGCGTGTCGTCGTGCTCGATGGCCAGGCCGCCGCCCGGGCGCAGCAGCCTTGCGCCCGCCGCGATCGCGTGGCGGATCACCGCCAGGCCGCTCTCCTCCGCGAACACCGCGCGCGGTGGGTCGTGCTCCGCGACCTCCGGGGGCACCGGGGTGCCCTCCGGGACGTACGGCGGGTTGCACAGCACCAGGTCGACCAGGCCGTCGAGCTCGGCGAACATCGTCGGGTCGCCGATGTCGCCCGAGTACAACCTGATCGGGGTGTTGCCCGCGTCGGCGTGCACGTCGGCGTTGTGGCGGGCCCAGGCCAGCGCTTGGGGGTCGATGTCCACCGCGTAGACGACCGCGTCCGGGCGGGCGTTGGCCACCGCCAGCGCCAGCGCGCCGGAGCCCGTGCACAGGTCCACCACCACCGGGAACTCGCGGCCCTGCAGGAACTTGACGCCCCACTCGAGGAGCAGCTCGGTCTCCGGCCGGGGGACGAACACCCCGGCGCCGACCGCGACCGTGATGTCGCCGAGCGCGGCCCAGCCGGTCAGGTACTGGAGGGGGATGCGCTTGGCGCGCTGCTGGACGAGCTGGCCGATGGCCTCGATGACCGGCGGGTCGACCAGCGGCACCATCGGCAGCCGGCCGCGTTCGACCCCGAGCACGTGCGCGGCGATCACCTCGGCGTCGAACCGCGGCGAGGCGACGCCCGCGCGCTCGAGGATCCGGGTGGCCTCGATGATGGCCAGGCGCAGCGGCTGCCGATTCACTCGTCGTCCTTCACCTCGTCGAGCCTGGCACACCAGGCGGAACTCCCCCGTGAGGACACGCGCCGGTCCTACCCGACCAGCGTATCGAGGCACCCGCACGGTTTGGCCGACAAGTACCCCGCCGGCCCGGTGCCGATCGTGCCGCCGCGGGAGCCGTTCGCGCCGGCCCGGCAGGTTGCCCCGCTCGACCGGCTGGAACGATCCGGAGTTCGCCGAGGTCGGCGCGGACTTCGGCCGCCGGGACCGGCGGACCGGCGCCACCCTCGACCCGCTCGCCGGGCTGTTTCGCACCGGCCGCGGCTGCTTCCGCTCCCCGGCCGCCACGATGGGCTGACCCGGGTCCCGGGATCGCGCCGGGCCGGATCTTCTAGGATGCAGGGCACCAGGACGGGGGAATCGCCTGCTCGACGGCGCCGCCCGCACCTTCGACACCGAAACTCCGGGGAGCCCCGCAGTGCCCACAGAGCCGATCACCCGCCGGGTGGCGTTCATCTTCCCGATCTACAACGAGGAAGAGAACATCGACCTGCTGCACCGGACCGTGGACGAGGTGACCGCCCCCCTCGCCGGGAAGTACGACTTCAGCTTCCTGTACGTCGACGACGGCAGCCGGGACGGCTCGCTGGCCAAGCTCACCGAGCTCAGCGCCCGCGACGATCGGGTCACCGTGGTGGAGCTGTCCCGCAACTTCGGCCACCAGATGGCCGTCACCGCCGGGCTGGACCTGGTCGACGCGGACGCCGTCGTCATCATGGACAGCGACATGCAGGACCCGCCGCGGGTGGCGCTCGAGCTGATCGAGAAGTGGGAAGAGGGCTTCGACGTCGTCTACGCGCAGCGGCGCTCGCGGCAGGACTCGGCGTTCAAGAAGCTGACCGCCGGCGGGTTCTACTGGTTCCTGCGGAAGATGGCCGCGGTCGACATCCCGAAGAACACCGGCGACTTCCGGCTGATCGACCGCAAGGTGGTCGACGAGCTGCGCAAGTACCGCGAGCGCGACCGCTTCCTGCGCGGGCTGGTCAGCTACATCGGCTTCAAGCAGACGGCCGTGCTGTTCGACCGCGACAAGCGGCACGCCGGCGTCACGGGCTACCCGCTGCGCAAGATGCTGCGCTTCGCCGCCGACGGCATCCTCGGCTTCTCGGTGACGCCGCTGCGGATGATCACGCGCATGGGGTACCTGATCTCGTTCCTGAGCTTCGTCGGGGTCCTCTACGTCGGCGGCGTCAAGCTGTTCGCCCCGCAGACCGCGGTGCCCGGCTGGGCCTTCCTCGGGATCGCGATGTTCTTCCTCGGCGGGATCCAGATCATCATGCTCGGCGTGCTCGGCAGCTACATCGGCCGCACGTACTCCCAGGTGCAGAACCGGCCGCTCTACGGCGTCGCGTCGGTGCGCACCGGCCCGGGGGTGCCGGTCGAGGCCCGCGAGGGCGCCGAAGCGGGAAGAAGCGCCCGGTGAAGCTGATTTCGGCGACCCAGCTGCGCTTCGGGCTGGTCGGCGTGGGGAACACCCTCGTCGACGCCCTCGGCTACGCGCTGCTGGTGACGCTGGGCGTCCCGCTGTTCGTGGCGAACTTCGCCTCGACGACCACGGGCATGCTGCTCAGCTTCACCCTGAACCGGAACTTCACCTTCCGCGCCAAGGACGGCGACGTCCGTCGCCAGGCGCTGCTGTTCTTCGGTGTCACCGCGTTCGGGCTGTGGGTGGTGCAGGCGGCGATCATCTTCGCCGTCACCGCGGCGTTCCCCGGGGTGAACCTGCTGATCCCGAAGTTCGCCGGGATCGCGGTCGGCCTGGTCTGGAACTACGTGCTCTACAACAAGGTCGTCTTCCGGCAGCGGCCCGCGGCCGCCGAGCCGCCGGTCGCCGAGGTCACGCATGACTAGGACGGCCGTCCCGTCCCGGCTCGCCGACGAGGTCGAGCCGGAACGTGCGGAACCGGCCCCCGCCGGTCGCTGGGCCTGGCTGAACGGCGACTACGCCCGCGTCTTCGCCGTGGTGCTGGCCTGGAACGTGGTGCTGCTCGCGGTGGCGTACCTGTTCGCGCCGTCCAGCCCGGTCGACGAGGGCATCCCGAAGACGGGCATCGGCTCGACGATGAGCCTCCTGGCGCACACCTACCGCTGGGACGCCGGCAACTACGGCGAAATCGCCGTGCACGCCTACACCGGCAGCTACGCCCCGACGCGGGCGTTCTACCCGGTGTTCCCGCTGCTGGTCTGGCTGGTGCAGACGGTCAGCTTCGGCACGCTCGGCCTGCTCGCCGCCGGCTTCCTCGTCAACCTGGTGGCCACCTGGCTGGCCGCGGTGGCGCTGCTGAAGATCGGCCGCCACTTCTTCGACGGCGAACGGGCCCCGTGGCTGGTCGTCGCGGCGTTCCTCACCGCGCCCGCCGCGTTCTTCCTGCACTCGTTCTACAGCGAGGCGGTGTTCTGCGCGCTGGGCTTCTGGGCCTACCTGTTCGCGCTGCGCCGCCAATGGCTCTGGATGGGCCTGACGCTCATCCCGCTGACGGCCTCCCGCATCACGGCGGCGGTGTTCGTCGGCCTGTGCTTCCTGGAGTTCTGGCGGTCGAAGGACTGGAAGCCGCGCGGCCTGCTGTCGGCGAACGTGCTGTGGTTCCCGGCGGCGTTCCTCGGCCTCGGCGGCGTGCTGGTCGCCATGAAGATCCAGACCGGGGACTTCTTCGCCAGCTTCAACGCGCTCAAGGGCGTGCGGGAGTGGTCGTACCACCAGTTCAACCCGAACATCCTCGAAACGCTCTGGCGCGAAGCCAAGATCACCGGCCACGCGCTGCTCGGGGACACCCCGATGGACGCGTGGACGCTGATGAGCCACGTGCTGCCGATGATCGGCCTGGCGCTGCTGTTCGCGTCCTCGGTGTACGTCCTGGTGGCGCTGCGCGCCGACGGTGTCCCGCTGGCGCTGTTCGGGTTCGCGTCGATCGTGATGCTGACGATGAACAACAACGTGGTGTCGGTGCACCGCTACCTGCTGCCGTGCCTGGTGATGTACGTGGCGCTGGTCCTGTTCGGCGAGCGGCGCCCGAAGCTGCGCGGTGCGGTGCACGTGGTCCTGTACGCGAACGCGCTGGTCTGCGGAATGATCTACCTGCGCTTCATCACCGGTTTCTGGTCCGGTTGAGCCCAGCCACGGGGATGAGCCAGCCGGGTTCGCTGCGACAGGAATCGGGCACGTGCTCGCCGCTCTGCTGGTCCTGCCGGCCTTCGGTGTCCGGCTGGCCATGTGTGCCCAGGGCGACGCGATCTACACCGCGTTCTCCCTCGGCGCCGTCTACTTCCTGCTGCTGAAGCGGGCCTGTGTCTTCTTCGGACTCGCGCTGGCGTTCAAGCTGCCGGCGCTGTGGCGGGCCCTGAGCCGAGGACTTCGCCGAAGCCCACGAGCCGCCGCGGGAGGCGGGTCGCGGTCAGCCCGACTGGGCCGCCAGGCGCTCTTCGCGGTCCGCGGTCGCCAGGGCGTCCAGCACGCCGTCCAGTTCGCCGTCGAGGACCTGGTCCAGGTTGTACGCCTTGTAGTTCACCCGGTGGTCGGAAATGCGGTTCTCCGGGAAGTTGTACGTCCGGACGCGCTCCGAGCGGTCCACCGTGCGGACCTGCGAACGGCGGGCGTCGGACGCCTTCGCCGCCGCTTCCTCCTCCGCGACCGCCTGCAGGCGGGCCTGGAGCACCTGCAGCGCCCGGGCGCGGTTCTGGATCTGGGACTTCTCGTTCTGGCAGGACACCACGATGCCCGTCGGCAGGTGGGTGATCCGGACCGCCGAGTCGGTCGTGTTGACGCTCTGGCCGCCCGGGCCCGACGACCGGAACACGTCGATGCGCAGGTCGTTCGGGTCGATCTCGACCTCGACCTCCTCCGGCTCCGGGTAGATCAGCACGCCGGACGCCGAGGTGTGGATGCGGCCCTGCGACTCGGTCGCCGGCACGCGCTGGACGCGGTGGACGCCGCCCTCGAACTTCAGGCGGGACCACACCCCGTCCACGGCGGCGGCCTTGGTCTTGATCGACAGCGTCACGTCCTTGAAGCCGCCCAGGTCGGAGTCCACCGAGTCGAGGACCTCCGCCTTCCAGCCGTGGCGCTCGGCGTAGCGCAGGTACATGCGCAGGAGGTCGCCGGCGAACAGGGCCGACTCCTCGCCGCCCTCGCCGGACTTGATCTCCATCACGACGTCGGAGCCGTCGTACGGGTCGCGCGGGAGCAGCAGTTCGGTGAGCTTCGACTCGAGGTCGGGGATCCGCGCGGCCAGCACCTCGGCCTCGGCGGCGAACTCGGCGTCCTCGGAAGCCATCTCCCGCGCGGCCGCGAGGTCGTCGCGGACGGTGTCCAGCTCGCGGACGGCCCGCACCACCGGCGACAGCTCGGCGTAGCGGCGGCCGAGCTTGCGGGCGCGCGCCTGGTCGGCGTGCACCGCCGGGTCCGCGAGCTGGGACTCCAGCTCCGCGTGTTCGGCGAGCAGCCCCTTGAGCGAGCTCGAATCCACCTCTGCCACCTCTCAGCCCGGGTCAAGACGAGAAACGGCGCCCACCCGCGCGTGCGGGTGGGCGCCGTGGAAAAAGCTACTTGGCGTCGGCGTCCTTCTTCTGCCGCTTGCCGTAGCGAGCCTCGAAGCGCGCGACCCGGCCACCGGTGTCCATGATCTTCTGCTTGCCCGTGTAGAACGGGTGGCAGTTCGAGCAGATCTCGACGTGGATGTTGCCGCTGGTCTTGGTGCTGCGCGTGGTGAAGCTGTTGCCGCAGTCGCAGTTCACTTCGGTGACTACGTACTCGGGGTGAATGCCGCTCTTCATGGTGTCCTCTCTCGTTGGCTCCGGGTCCCCAGTCGTTCCCACGGGGTGAACCGGCGCCGGACTTCAGCGGGTAATTCTGCCAGACGGGCTGACGGGTACTGGAACGTACCCCGCTGACCAGCTATTCCCGGCGCGGAAGGGCCTCCCCGGGCACGCCGGGAAGGCCCTTCCGCAGGCCGGGACTCAGTCGTCTTCGCCGCCGCCGAGGGCGGTCTTCGACACCTGCATCAGGAACTCGGTGTTCGTCTTCGTCTTGCGCAGCCGCGAGATCAGCAGGTCGATGGCCTGCTGCGAGTCGAGCGCGTGCAGCACCCGGCTCAGCTTCACGGTCACGGCCAGCTCATCCGGGTTCAGCAGCAGCTCGTCCTTGCGGGTACCGGACGGGTTGACGTCGACGGCCGGGAACACCCGGCGCTCGGCGATCTTCCGGTCGAGCTTGAGCTCCGCGTTACCGGTGCCCTTGAACTCTTCGAAGATGACCGTGTCCATCGTCGAGCCGGTCTCGACCATCGCCGTGGCGAAGATGGTCAGCGAGCCGCCGTTTTCGATGTTGCGCGCCGCGCCGAGGAACCGCTTCGGCGGGTAGAGCGCGGTCGAGTCGACACCACCGGACAGGATCCGGCCGGACGCCGGAGCCGCCAGGTTGTAGGCCCGGCCCAGGCGGGTGATCGAGTCGAGCAGCACGACGACGTCGTGGCCCATCTCGACGAGGCGCTTGGCCCGCTCGATCGACAGCTCCGCGACCGAGGTGTGGTCGGCCGGCGGCCGGTCGAAGGTCGAGGCGATGACCTCGCCCTTCACCGAGCGCTGCATGTCGGTGACCTCTTCCGGACGCTCGTCGACCAGGACGACCATCAGGTGGCACTCGGGGTTGTTCGTGGAGATCGCGTTCGCGATGTCCTGCATGATCGTGGTCTTACCGGCCTTCGGCGGCGACACGATCAGGGCGCGCTGCCCCTTGCCGACCGGCATGATCAGGTCGATCACGCGGGTGGTGAGCTTGTGCGACTCGGTCTCGAGGCGCAGCCGCTCGTTCGGGTACAGCGGGGTCAGCTTGGTGAAGTCGGGGCGGCGCTTGGCCTCGTCCGGCTCCAGGCCGTTGATCGAGTCGACGCGCACCAGCGGGTTGAACTTCTGCCGCTGCTGCTCGCCGTCACGCGGCTGGCGCACGACGCCGGTGATGGCGTCACCGCGGCGCAGGCCGTACTTGCGGACCAGCGACAGCGAGACGTACACGTCGTTCGGGCCGGCGAGGTAGCCGGAGGTCCGCACGAACGCGTAGTTGTCGAGCACGTCGAGGATGCCCGCCACGGGCAGCAGGACGTCGTCGTCGCGGATCTCGGTGTCCGGCGAACCGCCCTCGCGCTGGCCGCCACCGCTGCCCCGGCGACGGCGATCGCGGAAGCGACGGCCGCGACGGCCGCCTTCCTCGTCGTCGTCCGGCTGCTGGTTGCGGTTGTCCTGCCCGCCGCGGTTGCCGTCCTGCTGGCTGTTGCGCTGGCGGTTGCCGTCCTGACGGCCGTCCCCGCGGTTGCCGTCCTGGCGGCTGTCCCCGCGGTTGTCGTTGCGGTTGTCGCCGCGGTTGCCACCGCCCTGGCGCTGCTGGTCGCGGTTGCGGTCGCCCTGCTGGCGGTCGCCGCCCTGACCCTGCTGGCGGTCACCGCCCTGCTGACGGTCGCCCTGCCCCTGCTGGCGGTCGCCACCCTGCTGACGGTCGCCCTGACCCTGCTGGGTGTCGGGCGATCCGGCGGCCCGGTTGGACCCGCGGCGACGGCGGCTGCGGCCACCCTCCTCGGGCTGGCCGTCCTGCGGGGTGTCCTGTCGGTCCTGCTGCGGGCGCTCGGCCTGCGGCGGGGCGTCCGACGGCGCGGACGCGGGCACCTCGGCCTTCGGCTCCGGCTTGGTCTCCGCCGGAGCGGCGGGCGCCTCGGCCTTCGCCTTGGGGGCCGCCTTGGGCGGCTCGCCGACGCCTTCCAGCGGCAACGTCTCGGCCGCCGCACGCGGCTTGCGGGACTTGCCCTGGCGCTCACGGATCGCGGCGATCAGATCGCCCTTGCGCATGCCCGTCGTCTCGCCGACGCCGAGCTCCCCAGCCAGCGAACGCAGTTCGGCGACGGTCTTACCGGTCAGCCCGCCGACCGCCCGCTTGGGAGCGGGGGCCGTGCCGTTCGATCCGGCCGTGTCGCTACCCACGTCGCTCAAAAGATCGGTGTTGCTCACACATGTCCTTCCTGACCGATCCACGCCTCCAGGCGGATCAGCGGACTGCCGCTCGCTTCTGATCGCGAACCGGCGTAATTGCCCCCCGATACGCGAGATGAGCTCTTCGGCCGTGCGGAACACAGCTGGAGCGCCTCCACCACAGGGGTTTGCGTCCTCCATTCGGAGGACACGGAATTCGGCACCGCCGAGACCGGAAACCCGCCTGCGTCCCTCCGCGTTACCCCGCGTGCCAGGCGGTGCGGATTCGGCGGATCGACGAAGGATGCGATCCGGGGGAATCCCCGGGACCGGCATCGGGTGCGGAAACGCACGGTGATCGAACGCCCCCGAGGGTAGACCGCAGCG
The DNA here is from genome assembly GCF_040681595.1 of Amycolatopsis sp. NPDC051716. Taxonomy (NCBI): domain Bacteria; kingdom Bacillati; phylum Actinomycetota; class Actinomycetes; order Pseudonocardiales; family Pseudonocardiaceae; genus Amycolatopsis; species Amycolatopsis sp. NPDC051716. Next base: position 121,980 of record NZ_JBFAZA010000020.1, read on the forward strand.
GTGCCGGGTGCAACAACCACCCCCCGCGTGGCGGGCGTGGCGGCGGGCACGTGACCCACCCTTTACTGAGCCGCAACCTGCACGCCCGCAAGATCCACGGGCAGCTCGAGGACGTCGAAGCCCTTAACGCCCACCTCCGGCGGAAGTATTCCCGCGGTGGTCAGGGCGAGCACCGTGGGACCGGCGCCGGAAACGGCGGCGGCCACTCCGTGTGCACGGAGCGTCGCCACCAGCTCCGTGCTCGCCGGGTACGCGGGGGCGCGGTAGCCCTGGTGCAGGCGGTCTTCGGTGGCCGGGAGCAGGAGCTCGGGCCGCGCCGTGAGCGCGTGGACGGCGAGCGCGGCGCGGCCGGCGTTGTGCGCGGCGTCGGCGTGCGGCACGACCGCGGGCAGCAGGCCGCGCGTGGTCGCGGTCGCCGAGCGGACCGACGGCACGGCCACGACCGGCCGGATCGACGGGTGCGGCGTGAGCCGTTCGGCGTGGAAGCGGCCGGCGTCGCACCAGGCCAGGACCAGGCCGCCGAGCAGGCTGGCGGCGGCGTTGTCGGCGTGGCCTTCGAACCCGGCGGCCAGCTGCAGCGCTTCGGACGCGTCGAGTTCCCGGCCGGCGATGGCGTAGCCGGCGGCCACCCCGGAGACCACCGCGGCCGCGGACGAGCCGAGGCCGCGCGCGTGCGGGATGGCGTTGGAGCAGCGCAGGTGCAGGCCGGGCAGCTCGACGCCGAGGTGCTCGCAGGTGGCGCGGATCGCCCGCACGACCAGGTGGGTCTCGTCGGTGGGGACGTCCGCCACGCCCCCGGCGCCGGCGTCCTCCACCCCGACCTTGAGCCCGGAGCCGGCGACCCGCACTTCGACGACGTCGTAGAGGCTCAGCGCCATCCCGAAGGCGTCGAAGCCCGGGCCGAGGTTCGCCGTGGAGGCGGGAACGGTGACCGTGAAGGCGCTCACCGCAGGTCCAGCGCCGCCGCGACCGCCGAGGGGTCCACGGCGAGGGGTTCGACCTCGACGTTGCCCGCCAGCGCCGTCTGCGGGTCCTTCAGGCCGTGCCCGGTGACCGTGCAGACGACCCGGGACCCGCGCGGGAGCCGGCCGTCGGCGGCCGTGGCCAGCAGGCCCGCCACGCTGGTGGCCGACGCCGGCTCGACGAAGACGCCTTCGCGGCCGGCCAGCAGGCGGTAGGCCTCGAGGATCTTCTCGTCGGTGACGGCTTCGAAGAGCCCGTCCGAGGCGTCCTTGGCCTTCACGGCGGCGGTCCAGGACGCCGGGCTGCCGATCCGGATCGCCGTCGCGATCGTGTCCGGGTCGCGCACCGGCTCGCCGTGCACCAGCGGCGCCGCACCGGCCGCCTGGAAGCCGAACATCCGCGGCGTGTTCTTCACCACACCGTCGGCCGCGTACTCCGAATACCCCGCCCAGTAGGCGGTGATGTTCCCCGCGTTGCCGACCGGCAGGCAGTGGATGTCCGGTGCCGTGCCGAGCACGTCGCAGATTTCGAAAGCCGCGGTCTTCTGGCCGGCGATGCGCACCGGGTTGACCGAGTTGACCAGGGTGACCGGGTAGTCGGCCGCGGTCTTGCGGGCCAGTTCGAGGCAGTCGTCGAAGTTGCCGTCGACCTGCAGGATCCGCGCGCCGTGCAGGACGGCCTGGGCGAGCTTGCCCATGGCGATCTTGCCCTGCGGCACCAGCACGGCGCAGGTGAGCCCGGCGCGGGCGGCGTAGGCCGCGGCCGAGGCGGACGTGTTGCCGGTCGACGCGCAGATCACCGCCTTGAGGCCGCTGGCCAGCGCGTGCGTGATGGCCACGGTCATCCCGCGGTCCTTGAACGAGCCGGTCGGGTTGGCGCCCTCGACCTTGAGGTACACCTCGCAGCCGGTCAGCTCGGACAGGTGGTGGGCGGGCAGCAGCGGCGTGTTGCCTTCCCCGAGCGTGACGACCCGCGCCCCGTCCGGGACCGGGACGCGGTCCCGGTACGCCTCGATGAGTCCGGGCCACGGGTGCCTGATCATGCGATCGCCTCGCTTCGCGAGACAGTGTTTGATTTCTTTTGGCGCATGATGTCCATGGTTCGCTCGCAAGCGTCGCTCACTGGTCTTCGCCTTCCACGCGCATGACGCTGACAACTTCGTGCACCACGTCCAGCCGGCTGATCTCGTCCACAGTGGACTGCAACGCCGCGTCGGGTGCCTGGTGCGTCACCACGACCAGGCTCGCGCGGTCGCCGACGTCGCTCTGGCGCACCGCCGCGATGCTGACGCCGTGGTCGGCGAACGCCTGCGCCACCTGGGCGAGCACGCCGGCGCGGTCGGCGACGGACAGGCTGACGTGATACCGGGTCGGCGTCTGCCCCATCGGCCGCACCGGCAGGGCCGCGTGCGCGGATTCGCGCGGGCCGCGGCCGCCGACGACCCGGTTGCGGGCCACCGCGACGAGGTCGCCGAGCACCGCGCTCGCGGTCGGCGCGCCGCCCGCGCCCTGGCCGTAGAACATCAGCTCACCGGCCGAGTCGGCCTCGACGTAGACGGCGTTGAACGCGCCGCCGACCCCCGCGAGCTGGTGGCTGCGCGGGATCATCACCGGGTGCACGCGGGCGGACACCGACTCGACGCCGTCGTCGTCGATGACCCGCTCGCAGATGGCCAGCAGCTTCACCGTGCGCCCGAGCCCCCGGGCCGCCGCGAGGTCGGAGGCGGTGACGTCGGCGATGCCCTCGCGGTGCACGTCCGACGCCGTCACGCGGGTGTGGAAGGCGAGGGAGGCGAGGATCGCGGCCTTCGAGGCGGCGTCGTAGCCGTCGACGTCGGCGGTCGGGTCGGCCTCGGCGTACCCGAGCCGGCTGGCCTCGTCGAGCGTCTCGGCGTAGCCGGCGCCGGTGGAGTCCATCGCCGAGAGGATGTAGTTCGTGGTGCCGTTGACGATGCCCATCACGCGGGTGATCCGGTCGCCCGCGAGGGATTCGCGCAACGGCCGCAGCAGCGGGATGGCCCCGGCCACCGCGGCCTCGAAGTAGAGGTCGGCGCCCGCGGCGTCGGCCGCCTCGAACAGGTCCGCGGAGTGCTCAGCCAGCAGCGCCTTGTTCGCCGTGACGACCGACTTCCCGGCCTTCAGCGCGGCGAGCAGCCAGCCGCGCACCGGCTCGATGCCGCCGACCAGCTCGACGACGACGTCGACGTCGTCGCTGGTCACGAGCTTCTCGGCGTCGGCGGTCAGCAGCTCCGGCGGCAGCTCGGGGTGCTTGTCCGGGCGGCGGACGGCGATGCCGGCCAGCTCGACCGGCGCGCCGGCCCGCGCGGCCAGCTCCCCCGCCTGCTCGGTGAGCAGCCGGGCGACCTCGCCGCCGACCGTCCCGCAGCCCAGCAGCGCGACCCGGATCGGACGTCGTTCGGCTGCGGGCAGTTCGGAAGCAGACACGGTGTTTCAGACCTCCAGGCGCAGCATGTCGTCGGTCGTCTCCCGCCGCAGCAGCAGCCGTGAGCTGCCGTTGCGCACGGCGACCACGGCCGGACGCGGCATCCGGTTGTACGTGCTCGCCATCGAGTAGCAGTACGCGCCGGTCGCCGCGACCGCCAGCAGGTCGCCGGGAGCCAGCGTGTCGGGCAGCCAGCAGTCTCGTACGACGATGTCGCCGGACTCACAGTGTTTTCCCACGACCCGGGACAACACGGCCGGTACCGGCTGATCGTTGTCGGCCGCGGAGCGGGAAACCAGCCGGACGTCGTAGACCGCGTCGTAGAGCGCGGTGCGGATGTTGTCGCTCATCCCGCCGTCGACGCTGACGTACCGCCGCGCCGACTCGTCGCCGAGCGAGACGTCCTTGATGGTGCCGACCTCGTAGAGCGTGATCGTGCCCGGACCGGCGATCGCGCGGCCCGGCTCGCCGGCGATCCGCGGCACCGGCAGGCCCGCGTAGGCGCACTCCTTGCGGACGATCTCGCGGATCTGCGTGATCATCTGGGCGGGCGGCGGCGGGTTGTCCTTCTCGGTGTAGGCGATGCCGAAGCCGCCGCCGAGGTCGACCAGGCTCAGCTGGTCGAGCAGCTCGGGGCCGTGCTCCTTGGCCAGGTCGGCGAGCAGCCCGACGACGCGGCGGGCGGCGACCTCGAAGCCGTCGGCGTCGAAGATCTGCGAGCCGATGTGACTGTGCAGGCCGACGAGCTTCAGCGACCGCGCGTTGAGCACCCGGCGGACCGCCTCAGCGGCGTCCCCGCTCGCCAGGGAGAACCCGAACTTCTGGTCCTCGTGGGCGGTCGCGATGAACTCGTGCGTGTGCGCCTCGACGCCGACGGTCACCCGGATCAGCACGGACTGCACGACGTCGTGGCGGGCGGCGATGTCGGCCAGCCGCGCGATCTCGAAGTAGGAGTCGAGCACGACCGTGCCGACCCCGGCGACGACCGCGGCTTCCAGCTCGGCGGGCGACTTGTTGTTGCCGTGGAAGGTGATCCGCTCGGCCGGGAAGGCCGCCCGCTGCGCCACGGCGAGCTCGCCGCCGCTGCAGACGTCCAGGCTCAGCCCCTGCTCGGCCACCCAGCGGGCGACCTCGATGGACAGGAAGGCCTTGGACGCGTAGTGCACCAGCGACGGGTCGTCGAAGGCCTCGGCGTAGTCCGCGCACCGGGACTTGAAGTCGGCTTCGTCGACGACGAACAGCGGCGTGCCGTGCTGCTCGGCGAGCTCGCGGACGTCGACGCCGGCGATCCGGACGACGCCGTCGGCGGCGCGGAAGGTGTTGCGCGGCCACACTTTCGCGGGCAGCTTGTCGAGTTCCTCGACCCCGGACGGCTGGAGCCCGGAGGTGTCGGCGTGGGTGTGGACGTCGGCGTGCCTGGGGCCCGCGGGGTGCGCCATTTCTTACATCCGTTCCGGTGCGGTGACGCCGAGCAGCGTGAGGCCGTTCGCCAGCACTTGGCGGGCCGCCTGGTACATCGCGAGCCGCGAGTACGTCAGCGGAGTCGCCTCTTCGTCGCCCATGGGCAGCACGCGGCTCGAGTTGTAGGACTTGTGGAAGGCGCCCGCGAGTTCTTCGAGGTAACGCGCGATCCGGTGCGGCTCGCGCATATCGGCGGCGCGGCGCACGGTTTCCGGGAACTCGCCGATGGTGCGGATCAGGTCGCCCTCGGCGGAGGAGGTCAGGAGCCCGAAGTCGACGTCCACATCGGACTTGAGGCCGAGGTCGCCGGCCGCCCGCTCGATCGAGCGGATCCGCGAGTGGGCGTACTGGACGTAGTAGACGGGGTTGTCGTTGGAGTGCTTGCGCAGCAGGTCCAGGTCGACGTCCAAAGTGGAGTCGACGGAGTAGCGGATCAGCTCGTAGCGGGCCGGGTCGACACCGACGGCCTCGACGAGGTCCTCCATGGTGATCACGGTGCCCGCGCGCTTGGACATCCGGACCGGCTTGCCGTCGCTGACCAGGTTGACCATCTGGCCGATCAGCACCTCGACCGTGCCCGGGTCGTCGCCGAAGGCCGCGGCGGCCGCCTTGAGCCGCGCGGTGTAGCCGTGGTGGTCCGCGCCGAGCATGTAGATGCACAGGTCGAAGCCGCGGTTGCGCTTGTCCTTGAAGTAGGCCAGGTCGCCGGCGATGTAGGCCGGGTTGCCGTCCTGCTTGATGACGACGCGGTCCTTGTCGTCGCCGTATTCCGACGACTTCAGCCACCAGGCGCCCTCGTCGAAGTACAGGTTCCCCGAGTCCTTCAGCTGCTGGACGGCGGCGTCGACCGCGCCGGACTCGTGCAGCGAGTTCTCGTGGAAGTAGACGTCGAAGTCGGTGCCGAAGTCGTGCAGGCTCTGCTTGATCTCGGAGAACATCAGGTTGATGCCGATCCGGCGGAACGTCTCGTGCCGCTCGGCCTCCGGCAGCGACAGCGCGCTCGGCTCGGCCTTGATGACCTCGGCGGCGATGTCGTTGATGTAGCCGCCCGCGTAGCCGTCCTCCGGCGCGGGCTCGCCCTTCGCGGCGGCGACCAGGGACCGGACGAACCGGTCGATCTGGGCGCCGGCGTCGTTGAAGTAGTACTCGCGGGTGACCTCGGCGCCCTGCGCGGCCAGCACCCGGCCCAGCGCGTCGCCGACCGCGGCCCAGCGGGTGCCGCCGAGGTGGATCGGGCCGGTCGGGTTCGCCGAGACGAACTCGAGGTTGATCCGCGTGCCGGTCAGCGCGTCGCCGCGCCCGTAGGCCGCGCCGGCGTCGAGCACCTGGCGCACGATGTCGCCCTGCGCGGCCGCGGCGAGCCGGAAGTTGAGGAAGCCGGGGCCGGCGACCTCGGCCGAGGCGACGCCGTCGTCCGCCGAGACCGCCTCGGCGAGGGCTTCGGCGAAGTCGCGCGGCTTGAGGCCGGCCTTCTTGGCCACCTGGAGGGCGAGGTTCGTCGCGTAATCGCCGTGGTCGGGGTTGCGCGGGCGTTCGATGGTCACCTGCTCCGGCAGCACGGCGTCGTCGATGCCGCGTGCGGCGAGCACCTGCACGGCGGAGCTGCGGACCAGGTCGGCGAGAGCGGCGGGAGTCACTTGCCGAATTCTAGGTGTGCCCAGGTCCGGCGCTTGCAGCGGTCTCGGCCACGTCACGGCTGGGGTGTATGTGAGGTGTTAACGGTAGTCAGACGCGTGGTCTCTACACTGGCCCGGGCGGGAATCCGTCCGCAGCCACCAGAGGGAGAACGCGGGAGCCATGGCGAACGGGACAACTCGGAAAAAGGGGTCGGCGGTGAAGGCGGCCCGTGGTTCCGTGGTGAGCAAGAAGGGCACCCCGTGGGGCACGATCATCGCCGTCGTCGCCATCGTGGCGCTGGCCGCCTCGGTGATCATCTACTACATGGTGCAGTCCGCCCCCAAGCGTGCGCAGGCCGACCGTGAGGCCGCCGCCGCGTCGTTCGCGCCGAGCGCGTCGGACCCGGACCCCTCGAAGCGCATTCCCGGCGTGGTGACCGCGACCTACACCGGCAGCGTGCACGTACTGCCGACCGAGCGCGTCGCCTACGACAAGACCCCGCCGTTCGGCGGCCCGCACGACCAGACGTGGGCCACCTGCACCGGCACCGTGTACCCGACCGCCGTCCGCACCGAGAACATGGTGCACGCGCTCGAACACGGCGCCGTCTGGATCGCCTACAACCCGCAGCAGGTCACGGGTGACGCGGTCAACACGCTGAGCGTCCGCGCCAAGGGCAAGCCGTACACGATGCTGTCGCCGTACCCGGGCCTGGACAAGCCGATCTCGCTGCAGTCGTGGGGCCACCAGCTCAAGCTGGACGACGTCAACGACCCGCGGATCGACGAGTTCATCGCGGCGCTGCGGAGCAACCCGAACGGCGTCTACCCCGAGGTCGGCGCGTCCTGCGACGCGGTGCCGGGCCAGTTCGACCCGGACAACCCGCCGCCGTTCGACGCCTCGAAGCCGGGCCCCGACGCGAAGCCGATGGACTACAAGGGCAGCACCGCCGCGCAGGGTGAGCAGGGCATGCCGCCGTCCGCGCCCGCGTCGGCCCCCGCGTCCGCTCCGGCTTCCGCTCCGACGACGAAGTGACCTCCGAAGCCGGCCTCGACACCGACGAGGTCACCGAGCAGCCGACCTGGTCGCGCTGGGTGATCATCGGCGGGACGCTCCTCGCGGTCCTGCTGATCGGCGCGACGGCGGGGATGTTCCTCACCCGCGCCGTCGACGACCCGCCGGCGGCCACGCCGGCCGCCGGCTCGGTCGAGGTCGGCTTCGCCCAGGACATGTCGACGCACCACCTCCAGGCGGTGACGATGGCGGGCATCGCCCGCGACCGCACGACCGACCCGGAGATCAAGCAGCTGTCGTTCGACATCGAGCGCACGCAGCTCGAGCAGGTCGGCCGCATGAAGGGCTGGCTCATGCTGTGGGACCGGCCCGAGCAGCCGATCGGCGCCCCGATGCAGTGGATGACCGAGCCGATGCAGGGCCACGGTGACATGCCGGGAATGTCGATGGCCCCGTCGTCGGTCAACCCGGGGGCCGGCCCGCTGATGCCCGGCATGGCGACGGACGAGGACCTGAAGAAGCTGCGCTCCCTGTCGGGCCGCGACTTCGACGTGTTCTTCCTGCAGCTGATGTTGCGCCACCACCAGGGCGGGACATCGATGGCCCAGTACGCGGCCGCGCATTCGACGCTGCCGGCGTTGAAGGCGCTGGTGAACAGCATTCTGACGTCGCAAGGCGCGGAAATGGACCAGATCAAGCTGATGCTCTCCGGCCGGGGCGCCCAGCCGCTGCCGGCTTAGCCGGCTTCGGCGGTTCCGACGGCCGGGCGCTTCGGCGTCACCAGGAGAGCTCCTGGCAGCGGCGGGCGCACTGCGGCGCTTCCACTTGCAGCGTCGCGTGCTCGATCGCGTACCGCGAAGACAGCAGGTTCTGCGCCTCGGTCAGCACGTCCGACTGCTTCGCCGGCGGCGCCAGCGTCAGGTGCGCCGAAGCCACCTCCATGCCGGAGGTCAGGGTCCAGACGTGCAGGTCGTGCACGTCGGCCACGCCCGGCAGGGCCGCCAGCTCCGCGTTGATCGCTCCGACGTCGACGCCCTGGGGCGCGTGCTGGAACAGGATGCGCAGCGCCCGGCGGGCCAGCGTCCACGTGCGGGGCAGCACGAACAGCCCGATCGCGACACCGATGATCGGGTCGGCGTAGCGCCAGCCCGTCAGCAGCGTCACCGCGCCGCTGATCAGGACGCCGACCGAGCCGATCAGGTCGGCCAGCACCTCGAGGTACGCGCCGCGGACGTTGAGGCTCTCCTTCGCCCCCGACCGCAGCACGGCGAACGACACCAGGTTGGCCACCAGGCCGGCCGCCGCGACCAGCAGCACCGGGAGACCCGGGACCGCCGGCGGTTCGCCGATGCGGCCGATGGCCTCGATGAGGACGTACCCCGCGACGCCGAACAGCAGCAGCGCGTTGGCCAGCGCGGCCAGCACCTCCGCGCGGTAGAGCCCGAAGGTGCGGCTGACCGTGGGCCCGCTGCGCCGGGCGAGGATGATCGCGGCCAGCGCCATGCCGACCCCGAGGACGTCGGTGAACATGTGGGCCGCGTCCGAGAGCAGGGCCAGCGAGCCGGTCGTCACGCTGACGACGAACTCGAGCACCATGAACCCGGCGCCGATCCCCAGGGCGATGGCCAGCCGTCGCACGTAGCGCCCCGACGCGCTCGCCGGCGCGATCGAGTGCCCGTGGCCGTGTCCCTGACCCATGCCGCCTCCGTTCCCGGTTCACCGTCGGGTCAAACATATAGTCGGATGCGCATATGTGCAACAGAGGACAGCCTAAGATCACTCACCGGCAAGCTACCGCGCGCGGTGCGAGCCATCCAATCCACCAGGCGGGGTTTCCCGCCAGGCGGACTCGTCACGCTTCGGCGTCGACGATGCGCCCGAGCAGGTCCCGCAGCCGGACGCGGTCCTCCGGCACGAGCGCGGCCAGCGGTTCGGCCGCGAACCCCAGCGACCGCCGGAAGTCGCGCGCCAGCCCGGCTCCCGCCGGGGTGGCCACGATGTTCTTGATCCGCCGGTCCCGTTCACCCGGACGGCGCTCCACCAGGCCGCGGGCCTCGAGCCGGTCGATGATCCCGGTCACGTTGGAGCGCTCGGACTTCAGCTTGTCGGCGATCCGGTGCATGGGCAGCGGTTCGTCGAGGGCGACGAGCACCTTCGCCTGCACCGTCGTCAGCCCTTGGGCCGCCGCCGCGGACTCGTACGACTCGACGAACCGGTCGACGATCCGCCCGAGCAGGGCGACGACGTCTTCGGTGATCGGGTCAGCGCTCATCAGCCGAGTGTATGCCGATAGTTGAGTGCATGAACCATCCATGCCTATAGTCATTTTAGTTCACTGCATTAACCATCATTCTCCTGAACAGATCGAGGTTCGTCAGATGAGCAACGACCGCGTCGCCCTGATCACCGGCACGTCCTCCGGGATCGGCCTGGCCACGGCGGTACTGACGGCCCGGCGGGGCTTCCGCACGGTCGCGACGCTGCGCGACACCGGCCGCGCCGGCCGCCTGCGCGAGGCCGCCGCCGACGCCGGCGTCGAACTGGACGTCCGCCCGCTCGACGTCACCGACGCCGAGTCCGTCGGTGCGGCGTTCGAAGGCGTCCTCGCCGACTACGGCCGGCTCGACGTCCTGGTCAACAACGCCGGCGCCGGCCACCTCGGCACGATCGAGCAGGAGCCCGTCTCGGCGGTCCGCGCGACGATGGAGGTCAACTTCTTCGGCGTCGCCGAGACGACGAAGGCCGCGATGCCGGCCCTGCGCGCCGCCGGCGGCCGCCTGATCACGGTGACCAGCGTCGGCGGCGTGGTCGGCCAGCCGTTCAACGAGGCCTACTGCGCGGCGAAGTTCGCCGTCGAAGGCATGATGGAGGCGCTGGCGCCGGTCGCCGCGGCGCAGGGTGTCACGGTCTGCGTGGTCGAGCCGGGGGCGGTCGCGACGGAGTTCGTCAACAACGTCGGCGTCGACGAACGGCTCTTCGCCGAGGCCGGGCCGTACGCCGAGTCCCTGCGGAAGTACATCGCCAACGTCACGAAGTCGTTCCAGGGCGCGCAGACCGCCGACGAGGTCGCCGAAGTGATCCTGGACGCGATGACGGCGGAGGCGCCCGCCTTCCGCATCCAGACGTCGAAGTGGGCCGGGGAGTTCGCGGCGCTCAAGTTCGCCGACCTGGACGGCGCGGCGGTGCAGCGGTTGACCGGTGGCTGGCTCGCCTAGCGCACCAGCCGGAAGAACCCGCGCACCTGCTCGACGAACAGCCGGGGCTGCTCCAGCGCGGCGAAGTGCCCGCCGACGGGCAGCTGCTCGAACCAGCGCAGGTCGGTGTAGCGCTGCTCGGCTTGCCGCCGCGACGGCCGCACGATCTCCTTCGGGAACACCGAAATCCCGGCCGGAACATCCACAGTGGACAAATCGCGGTCGTTGTTCGCCCAGTACATCCGCGCGGACGAGGCCGCCGTCGCGGTGAACCAGTAGACGGAGATCGCGTCCAGGATGCGCTGCCGGTCGACGGCGTCCTCCGGGCGGCCCTTGTGGTCGGTCCAGGCCCAGAACTTCTCGGCGATCCAGGCGGCCTGGCCGGCGGGCGAGTCGGTGAGGCCGTAGCCGAGCGTCTGCGGGCGGGTGCCCTGCTGGGCGGAGTAGCCGCTGCCGCTCCGCCGGAACTCCTCGAGATCGGCGAGGGCCTGCCGCTCTTCGGGCGTCGGATCGGCGGTGTCCATCCGCACGGGCGCGAAGTTGACGTGCACGCCGGCCACGTGACCGGACCGTGCCAGGGCGTTCGTGACGGCGGCGCCCCAATCGCCACCCTGGGCGCCGTAGCGCTCGTAGCCGAGCGACGTCATGAGCCGGTCCCACAGCTCGGCCACGCGCCCGGTCTTCAGCGCGGGCTTGTCACTCCACCCGAACCCGGGCAGCGACGGCGCGACGACGTGGAAAGCATCGGCGGGATCGCCCCCGTGCTTTTCGGGATCGATGAGCGGCCCGAGGACATCGAGGAACTCCAGCACGGACCCGGGCCAGCCATGGGTAAGAACGAGCGGCAGCGCCTCGGCCACGGGCGACCGGACGTGCAGGAAGTGCAGGCCGACCCCGTCGACAGTGGCCCGGAACTGCGGAAAGGCATTGACCCGCCGGGCGAACCCGAAGTCGTATTCCTCGCCCCAATCCCGGCACAGCTCACGCACATAGGCGAGCGGAACCCCCTGCGACCAGTCATCGACGGTCTCGGCCTCGGGCCACCGAGTCCGCCGCAGCCGCTCCCGCAGATCGGCGACATCGGCCTCATCAAGAGCAACCCGGAACGACTCGGCCATCTCGGCTCCTTCAGGTGGGCCACCCACGCTAGCGACGACCCGCCGAATCGATCAACCTCACCGGGGCTGACCAGCGGGATTGCCGGTCCGGCCACCTGCGGGAGGCGGGTCGCGGGGCATGCGCTAAGCTTTCGGAGTCGCCCAGCGATGGGCCCTCGTAGCTCAGGGGATAGAGCACTGCCCTCCGGAGGCAGGTGTCGCAGGTTCGAATCCTGCCGAGGGCACCCCTACGGGAGCGGGAAAAACCGCTCCTCACCAGCGCTTATGCGCTCGAAGCGGTTCTTCCCATCCTCCGGCTGGATACGGCCATTCACGGCCAAACACGGGTGTCTCTTCCCAATGCGTTCCCACGGGAACGAGCCGGACGCCGTCAATCAGCCTTCCGGGTCGTTCCGCGGCTTGTGACCGAGGATCTTCTCGATCCGGGCCCGGTTGGCCTCCTCTCCCCCGTCGAGGAACGCGGCGTAGACCTCGAACAGCACGCCGACAGAGTGGCCAGCCCACTCGGCCACGCTCGCCGGGTCAACGCCCGCCACCAGCTGGGTGCTCACCGCGGCGTGCCGCAGGTCGTACGGCCGGGCGGCCAGCGGAGTTTGCTGCTGCTCCTCCGTCAGCACCACCTTGCGCACCGCGCGCCACGCGCGGGTGTAGGTGATCATCGGGATCTCCCCGCCCTGCTCCGCTCGGAACAGGCGGCCGTCGGGCCCGTAGCCGTACCGCAGGATGTGCCGGTGCAGCAGCCGGGTCAGGTCCGGCGGAAACGACACGGTGCGCTCAGCGTCGTCATCCCGAGACTTCAGCGGCCGGTCGTCGCGGGGCTTCCCGCTGTCGGTCCACCGCCCGCCCGCGTGCGGCTCGGCCTTGTCGAGGCGGAACGTGCCCCAGCCGTAGACGTACCCGCCGTCATCGTCGCTCCACACCGGATCGGGCAAGGAAACGACGTTCCGCTTGTTCAGTGACACCGCCTCTTCCGGTCGCAGGCCGGCGTAGTACATCGCGGCGAAGAACGCCTCAAGCCGCGGTCCGCTGCGCGGCAGTGCGCCGATGCCAGCCAGCAGCGCCCGCGCCTGCGTCGGGTTCGGCACCGCCCGCCTGTCGACCTTCCTCTTGCCCTTCGGCATCGCCGTCCACTTGACCGACGTCAGCGGATTCGCGTCGATCAACTTCTTTTCGACCGCGTAGTCGAGCGCGTTGAACAGGACTCCTCGGGTCTTCCGCGCGACGCTCGGAGCGAACTTCTTCCCGTCCAGCCGCCTGGTGACCGCGCGCTGGAGCGCGCGCAGAACGTCCGGGTCGACGGCCGCCCGAACGGGCATCGTGTTGCCGGAGCCGGGCATGGACGCCTCGATCATCCCGAACGGGGACAGCGGGTTGGTGAACGGCCGGATCAGCGGCGTCACCAGCAACGCCAGGTAGTTCGCCCGGTCGGCCGGCGACCGCCACGGGAAATCGTGCAGGAACCGTTCCAGCAGGAATTCCCGGGCGGCGTCGACCTGCGCCGCGCTCGGCCGGTCCGGGATCGGGTCGAGGTGGCCGTTGGCGGTCAGGTAGAAACCGGTCGCCGGGTCGTAGCCAGGTCTTTCGCAGCAGCGTCCCATCCGGGCGCAGCACCGGGGTGGAGATGATCCGGCGCAGCACCGGCAGGCCGGGCCAGGAACGGCCGGTCAGCACCGCACTCAACACGCTGGCCGGCGGGGAGACTTCCACGTCGTAGGTGTCTCCTTTCTCGTTCACCTTGCTCTGGATCACGTCGGTGTGGGTGGCCAGCAGGTTGGCCAGCAGCGCGGGTCTCAACACCGACGCGGCCACCGGCAGCGCCACGTCGTCGTCCCCGGCGGTTGGATCAGCCGCACCGGACACCTGTTCGACGACCACGGGGGCGCCATCGGAGACGTAGGTGTCGGGGATGATGCGGCCGTCCACCGCGGCGGTCAGGACCCGGATGGTTTCCGGCGCGGCCCCGGTCCGCAGCCGTGGTCGGCCACCAGGCCCGACCGACCACGGTCGTTGCGAATTCGTGCTGGCCATGGCGTTCCCTCCGTCGTGCGGGTAGTGCATGCCGCGCTTACGCGGCGGGTTCCAGCGGCTCGCCGGAGAAGATTCCGAGTAGGGCCATGGCGATGACCTCGGCATGATCCAGTCGTTCAGCGCGCTGACAAAAATCCGGCCCAGCGTCCGAGTCCTCAGCAAGGCGCAACCGTGGGCGATCCGTGTTGCCCGGCGGCCACAGTGGCCAGCCGTTCTTAGTTGCACTGGCCATGGCGTCCCTTCCGTGGGGTTGGTGCTGCGTTTGAGGTAGCCCACGCACGATGTGGCAGGCTCCGGCAGCGGCGAGGATCGGGGCTAGTAAGATTGGAACCCAGCGAGGTGTTGATCAATGAAGTCTGGAGGGATAGATGCAGACCCGTAGAACCCCTCCTGTTTCCGATTCTTTCTCGAGAGTTGTAGTGGGCGGCGTCGTACTTACGTCGCTAATTAGTGGCATAGGTTATAACACAAAGACCCTGATTGCCTTTGGCGCAGTGGCTCTAGTGGCACTTCTGACCTACCTGGCTGTCACTTCAAGGCGTACGCAATCTTTTCTATTGCGGCGAATGAACGACTACGTCCACAGCACCAGAAGGCAAAGCAGTGGAAGTAGTCGACCAATGCGGATTCAACCGCGAAAGCGGAGTCGTCGTGAATGAACTGCAGCCGTTCGACAAAGAGCCCGTGCCGGGGTTCTGGAAGCGAGCACTAAACTCTCCGAGTAACGTCGCCGCAGCGGGACTCGGAGCTGGCGCCGCCTTTTTTTCCGATGCTTCCTGGAATTTATTTCCGTTTGCCGACCCGCTCGTAACGGCTGCCCCGGGGGCGGCAGCCGCGCTCGGCCTGTACGGCTGCGCCAGCTTGGCCTCTAAGCGAATTCGATCGCAGTGGCAAATGGTGCGAGCCTTAAAATTCGCAAACAAGCTTGAAGACGAGAAGCGTCCCAAGTTGGCGCGCGAAGTTCGGAAAACAGTATTAGCCTACAGGGCGGGGCAAATACCGCTGACAGATGCAATTGATCGAATTGACAAGATAGTTGACAAGTATCTAAATTCTTAGTAATTGTGGCCTAAGTACGTTCATGGAGCCCACTTAGGCGGGTGCGGTGACCGGAGTGTTCCCTCGTTGCCTATGCGCGGATCTCATACCGCCTACGCGGCGGGTTCCAACTGTTCGCCGGTGATCACCTCGATCACGGCCGAGCCGTCAGGCCGCGGTCGGGCGTATACGCAGCGTGCGGCGCGCAGCTACAAGCTTCACAGGATGGGGCGAGTTAAGCTGACCGCTCAGCAGGTGAGCGCACGCGGCCGTCCTGCTGGTCGGCTTGGTCGGACATGGGCACACGATGGTCGACGACCAGGCACCTGGCCAGCGGTTGCCGCCGGAGCCAACAGCGGGCGCACGCCTGCGTGCACCGCCGAGGAGCGTGGTGATAGCTGCTGCCGCCATTGGCCAGCGCCCACCGGTACTTGCGGTCCAGGCACCACACGCGATCTCGCTCGAGCGGACTGGCAGGTCATCGGGCCCGCTCATGTCGGGTACCGTGCCTGGGCGCAAGTGTTCGCTCACGCGTTTGATGCTAGTAGCATCGTCGCAGCTCAGTGTGCATCCTGGCGAGATGGGCGAGGGAACCATCATCGACAAGTAGGAAGCGACTGGCCGCCGACAATACACGGAGACGAGGCAGAGCCTAGACCCCTCCGCGGCGTCCGCTCGGGAGTGGGGGTTGACAATATCGCAGGTCACGCCGAATACGAAATAAACAAGCTTGTTCGTGTATACCGTTTCAGACAGCCAGTCGAGTGGAACATCGATCAAATCGTTGACATCAGCACCTTTTATGTGAAAAATAGCGGGCTCACCCGATGAACTAGGAGTGCCGCAGTGACCGTTCTTGAGAGTGTCGTCGCAGGTTTGATCACCAAGGCGACTACGGATCTCGGCGCACGGCTCGCTGGTGGCGCCGTGAAGATCAAGGGTAAGCACGCCCAGATTGATCTAGACCTAGCATCGTTGATGGCAAGTGCTGAGATAACAGAGTCTCTGGACCCTACTGATGTGACAAGGGCGCTGTCGTTGACTGTCGAGCCGAGCCTAGTTGCAACGGCTCTCAAGTCTGTCGAAGTCGCGTCGTTGGTACACGAGTTGCTGGCGTTAAATCTTCTAAAAGATCCACAGTATCAAATTAATACTATCCGCGAGAGCTTCACTCGACTGCTTCGAATTAGGCTGCAATCGCAGGAGCAGCGTGATGTTGATCGGATCGCAAACGCACTTTTTCAATATCTGGATGAACGTTGCAAGGAGGTAACTAGTCACGTTTACGCAGGCAAGCAGGATGTGATTGACAGAATTCGAACAAATTCGAGCTATTCACTTATCAGGAACACGCTTGAGGCGATTGAACGACATGCGGAAGCTCTGGCAAATCAAGGACTCCTCCATGGGGACGAGATCGAGAAGTTTGCGGCCAGTTACCGTGTGCAAGTCGTTGCCAAGCACGGCCACATTGTACTGCCAGACTTCGAGAAGAAGCGAAGGTTTCCGATTGAAGACCTTTATGTGGACGCGCGCCTCGTTCTCGCCGATAAAGGTCAAGTCCTGGAAAGTACGTTAACTGAGGTGCAAGACGAGATCGATCGCACTGTAATTCTGGGAGATCCAGGCGGTGGAAAGTCCACTGCGGCAACAGTTCTCACATGTCGACTTGCTCAGACAGCAAGCGAGATGATTCCTTTCTTAATCGTTCTACGCGACTTTCCTGTGCGCGACGCTAACGATAAGTCAGTTTTGCAATTTATCGAAGATAAGGTAAATTATATCTATCAAGTCAGGCCTGCGGATGGCGTTATAGAGATGTTGCTCCTCGCTGGCAGGGCGATGGTTATTTTCGACGGCCTTGATGAACTTATTGATACATCTAAGCGTCGAGAAGTTACAGACATAGTAGAGATGTTCTGCTCTCGCTATCCTCTGACTAAGGTCTTGGTGACTTCTCGGGAAGTCGGTTATGAGCAAGCACCGGTCGACGAACACACCTTTCGCGTAATGCGAATCACGCGGTTCGCGGATGAGCAAGTACGCGAATACGTCGAGAATTGGTTCCGACGAGCCGCGCCGGACGAGCAAACCTCAGCTGCAGATCTCGCCAAATCTTTCATGCAAGAAAGTAAAGTGGTGGCTGACTTGCGCGGCAACCCGTTGCTACTTTCCTTGATGTGCATCATGTATCGAGGAGAAAAGTATATTCCTCGGAATCGACCGGAGTTGTATGAGAAGTGCGCAACGATGCTGTTTGATAAGTGGGACAGCCATCGAAATATCTACGTAGATGTCGAAGTGGCACATCTGGTAGACGCGGCTTTGAAGCATCTCGCCTGGTGGATATTCACAAAGGAAAGCTCACAAGAAGGCGTCCCTGAAGGGGCACTTATTGACGAAACCGCCAGATATTTGCGTGAGTCCTCGTATGAGCAAGATGAGCGCGCAAGACGTGCCGCGATGCAATTCATTAAATTTTGCAGGGGACGAGCCTGGGTATTTTCGGATGCAGGCTCCACAGCCGACGGGGAGCCACTCTATAAGTTTACGCACAGAACATTCCTTGAGTATTTTGCAGCCTTCGAATTGTCACGCCGTTCAGCGTCGCCGGAGCGACTTGCGCGACAAATACTGCCTCATATCGCAAAAGGCGAGTGGGATGTTGTTTCACAGCTCGCTGTTCAGATCGAGAACAAGAATCGAAGCCATGGCGCGAATCGCATCTTTGATACCATCATCAACGAAAAGGTTAAGCGCGCAGCCGAAGGGCAATTCAACATACTGAGCTTCCTTTGTCGGTGTCTAGAATTTCATGCTCCGCCGCCGACAATGGTGCGAGAAATTGTCCATCGTGCAGTGGAAATGACTTTTGATCCCAAAGCCTCCGATATGTCTGACTCTATCGAGCATGTTAGTCGCCCGGCTCCTATCCATCACCTATTTAATAGCTCTTCGACTTATTCGATTGACGTAATTGAAGATCAGCTCACGATCGAATTGAACTCTAAGCTAACAAGCTCGGATTCGAGCGTTCGAGAGAGAGCATGGTTCATGCTGTTTGGATTGCCGACTAGCAGAAGAGGAGGTTCTCGCTCTGATTTCTGGATCGAAAATAATCGCGCGCGATGGCTAAAGTGGCGCGGGGATCTGGTGTCCGCAAACAGGGACACTCTTGAATCGGATGCGATCCTAAACGCTGATGTCAGAGCCGGGGCTATTTATGAAGAATTTTACGACATTTTTGGCTCGATCGGCCCAGACGCTTCGACCGATACGCCACTCCGTAGATTTCTGGCTCTTTTTGTAGACTCTCCCAATGATTTCTATACTTTTGTTCGAATTCCGGCAGCCTTGTGGGTTACCAGGTTCCCGACGCGCCCCGGGAATCCCGGTGAAGAACTTATCGACGCTCGTCGCAGGAAGTTTCTGGGACAAATTTCTCCATGGCTTCAGAAGCTCCCGCCACCTCCATGGGTCGATCAGAAAGTTTTGTATACGGCGAGATCTTTGATTTCTAATATTAGAACTCCCGCAGAACCACGAACCTTTGAGGATGACACTTTTGTTGCCGCGGCACTGTTGTTGTTGCCGTACGTTGAGGCGTTTTACGCCAGGCGATTTGAGAATGGAGAACAGACTGCAGCAACGGGCAGAAAAGGACGTCAATCTGAGGTAAGGTTAAACTTCCTGCATGATGAGCGCCTGAAGGCATTAGCGCATAGTCGGCTGGGTCGTCAGTCAGACTTGAGCTTCTTAAGTGATTTAGACAAGTGGGCATCTGACTTGCTGGGTCGCTGGGCGGCAGGTCAAACTGACTTTGTTCGACCCGCTACGCTGCCGACACGTGAAGCCACTCGGCGGCGGAACGGCGGAAGCTAGCGTGCGTAGCGGTGTAGGTTCGCGATCGCCGCGTCCCTGCCGGCGCTTCTCAGTTTGATGGACAACCTGGCCAGCAACACTGTGCCACTACCGGCCAGCTTGTGGGCCTTGGCTGCCTGATGGCCGGACAACGGTGGACGGCCGCCACGATCTGTGCAACGTCTTGTGGTGTCTCCGGGTGTCATGCGTCGATCTCGCCCGCGTCGACTGCTCGACTGCCCAGGGAGACACTCCCAATACGTTCCCAAAATGACACGGGCCACTTAGGGGCCAGTTCAGAATGAGTCTGCGGAGGCAGATGATCGAGCAGGCCAGGCTGAGGATGGCTTGGTGGACGTCGGCTCGTCGTTCGGTGCGGATGCGCAGGCGGCGGAAGTTCTTCAGCCAGGCGAAGGTGCGCTCCACCGGCCAGCGGATCGTGCCGAGGCCGGAGCCGTGCTCGACGCCGCGGCGGGCGATGAGCGGGGTGATGCCACGAGCGCGGACCAGTCGGCGGTATTTGTCGTGGTCGCAGCCGCGGTCGGCGTAGAGCCGCCGCGGCCGGCGACGTGGCTGGCCGACCACGCCCCGGATGGGTGGGATGGCGTCGAGCAGTGGAATCAGCTGGGTGATGTCGTTGCGGTGGCCGCCGGTGAGGGTGACGGCGAGCGGGGTGCCGTAGGCGTCGGTGATCAGGTGGTGCTTCGAGCCAAGCTTGCGGCGGTCGACCGGGCTGGGTCCGGCGTGGTCCCCCCTTTGAGGGCACGCAGGTGGGTGGAGTCCACCAGCGCCGCGGACAGGTCCAGCAGGCCCGCCGCGCGCAGCTCGGCGAGCAGGTGCTCGTGCAGTTGCTGCCAGACGCCGGCCTCGTGCCACTCGATCAGCCGCCGCCAGCAGGTGGCCCCGGAGGCACCGAACAACGCCGTCGGCAGGCGGTTCCATCCGATGCCGGCGCGGATCACGTACAGGATGCCTTCGAGTGCGGCACGGTCGTCGGCACGCTTGCGGCCCGGGTAGCGGAAACGCCGCGGATGCACAGGAAGCAGCGGCTCCAGCCGCTCCCACAGCTGATCGGTCAGAACCTCCTCACGCATACCAACATTCTGGAAACCCTGGCAGCACACACAAGACGACACGCCGACTCATTCTGAACTGACCTCTTAGCGCTTACCCGACTTTGCGCAGGTCAGCGCCCCTGTCGTGGCGCGACGCCGTCTAGCCCTCCGGAGGCAGGTGTCGCAGGTTCGAATCCTGCCGAGGGCACCCTTTTTGATCGCGCAAAACCGGCCCCTACCAGCGAGAACGCGGTAGGGGCCGATTCATGTCCAACCCCGGCGGACCACGGCCGAATCCGGGCATCCGCGCATGGCGCCAGACCAGCCGACTCAGGTGGCCAGCATGGTGCGCCCAAGGTAGTCGCCGCCCGCGCCCGTACTCGCCGGGAGCACGAAGAAGTAACCTCCGCCGAAGGGCAGGGTGTACTTCTCCAATGCCTCCCCGGCGAGCCGGCGTTGGATGGTCGCGAAACCCGACTCCAGGTTGCGCTGGTAGCAGACGAAGATCTGGCCGGCGTCCTCCTCCGAACGGCGGTACGAGTGGCCGCGGCGCAAGATCCGGTGCGCTTCACTCTCCGGCGTCCGCGGGTTGGCTCGGCGGATGTGCGCGTCGAGGGCGATGACGCTGCCCTGGGGGTCGGCTGCGAAGTCGGGCTTTGCGCCTTCTTCCGCCTGGCCCAAAGGGGCGCCGGAGGTCTTTCGGCGGCCGAACACGCGTTCCTGTACCGGTATCGGCTCCGCGTCCCAAATCGGCATCGCGAGCCGGATGAGGCGGACTACCTGGTACGTCCCGCCCGTGCACCATGCGGGTTCGTCGTCGCCCGGCTGGACCCACACGTACTTTTCCATGGCGCGCGCGTCCGCGATGTCGGGGTTTCCCGCTCCTTCGCGGAAGCCGAACAGGTTGCGGGATTCGGCGTCCGGGTGGAAGCCGGTCAACTGCCAGCGCGGTGTCACACCCGGAATCCGGCGGGCCAGCGCCGCGTCGAGGGCCTCCTCGCTGTCCGCGCTCACTTGGACGAGCAGATCTCCGTGGCACCACTGCGGATCCAGCACGTCGTTGCGGAACGGCGGCATCGACGTCAGGTGGCGCGGGCGCTCGAGACCGAACCGGCCGTCGAACAGGGACGCGCCCACGGCCACCGTCGTCGTGGTGTCCGGGACCGGTGAGGCGCACGCACGCAGGGTTTCGGCCAGGCCGTTCCGGTCCCGCGTGGTCACGTCGAACGCCGCGAGCGCCGTCTTCGAGCGCGCGGGCGTCACCACGCCAGGCTGGCCCGGCACTGGCCGGGGTGGCCGTGGCGGAGGCGGCGGCTCCTGGCCCGCGCAGCCGGCGAGGCCCGCCGCCCCCACTGCGGCCAGGAACGACCGCCGGCCGAGGCGGTGGGGTGTCATGGCGTCCTGACCAGGCCGACCGCGATCGAGCCGGTCTCCGCGGACGACGGATCGAGCAGCACCCGGTAGCTGCCCGCCGTGGGCAGCGCCGGCAGGTCGTACGGGTTCTGGTCGGGTTTGTACGCCCGGTCCACCAGGGTCGTCCCGTCCGGCTTGAGCACCGTGAGCACGAACGTCTTGCCGGCGAACGTGCTGCCGCTGAAGGTCAGCCGGAGCTTGTCGCCCGTGGCGCCGGTGAACGCGACCTGGCCGTCCTGGCCGGCGCGCGTGACCGAAACCGTCGCCGCGGCGCCGCCGATCGTGATCGTCCCCGCGTCGGCGAGACCGGACAAGGTCAGGGTGACCGTGCCGGTGGCGCTGTTGGTGGGCGCCGCCACGAGCTCGTAGGTGCCCGTCACCGGCATCGCGCCGAACGCGGCACTGTCCGCGCCCGTGGTGTTGTCCCCGTAGTTCAGCGCCGTGCCGTCCGGTTTGTACACCCGGAAGAACTGCTGGTCGAAGCCCGCCGTCGCGCCGGTCACGCCGAGGCTGAGGCGTTGCCCCGCCGTGCCGTCGAACTTCAGCCGGGTGTGCTGCCCGACCCGGCCGACGCTGATCGGCTTCGCGGCGCCGCCGACGGCGAGCGTGCCCGCCGCGATCTCTTCGGACAGCCAGGTGGTCACCGTCCCGGTTCCGGAGCCGCCGTTGACGACCAGGTCGTAGCTGCCGGTTTGGCCCAGTGCGGGGAAGATCGCCCCGTTTCCGTAATTTTCCGCGTTCAGCAGTGCGCCGCCCGGGCCGACGAGAACCGCCTTCGGCGAGCCGTTGGGCAACGCCGCGCCGGCGAACCCCACCCCGAGCCGCTGCCCTTGAGTTCCGTCGAACCTGAGCCGCGCCTGCTGTCCGGGCCTGCTCAGGGTCAGCGCTTTGCCCGCGCCGGTCGCGCTGATGTCCCCCGCGGCCACCTCCGCGGAAAACCACAGCTTTCCGCTGCCGGTGCTTTCGCCGAAGTACTGGCCGACGACCAGCCGATACCTGCCGGCCACCGGAATTCGGAGCCGATCCGCCGAACCGGTGGTGATCACCAGCGGATTCCCCACCCGGGAGCCGCTCGGGTCGAACACGTACACCATGAGGTAGGTGAAGCCGGGCTGATCCGTGACGCCGATGTCGTACCAAGTGTCCTGCGCGCCGTCGAAGCCGAGATCCACGAATTGGCCGGGGCGGATCCGGCTGTAGGCGAATCCCGCCGAAGCGGTGTCGGTGGTCCCGACGATGCTCTTCGACAACTGCACGGTCACCGCACCGGTCCCGGCGCCGTCCGGATCGACGAACACCTGGTACGTCCCCGTGGCGCGCAGCGCGGGAAGCGTCACGTCACGCCCGAGGCCGGCGGCGAGATACGTAGGTCCGTTGTTCGTCTCGACGGTGAACGACCGGCCACCCGGATCGACCAGCCAGAGCCGTGCCGAAGTGGTGAGCGAATTCGACGGAACGCCGATGCCGACCTTGTCCCCCGCCGTCGCGTCGAACTTCAGCCGCAGCACCTTGTCCGCGGGAATCGCCGGGCCGGCCGCCGCGCCGTCCGCCACGATCGTGCCACCGTCGACGACATCCGCCGCGCTCGCGACCGTGAACGTGTACGTGGCCGGCGCGGATTGGCTGCCACCCTTGGCGGCCCGGACGGTCAGCGTTCGCACTCCGGACGAATTCGGGGTGACGCCCACGGAAACCTCACCCGTGCCGGTCACCTCGACCGGCTGCGAATCGGAGTCGAGCTGGTAGACGTATTTGTCGACCGGCTCGGCGCCACCCGGTTTGAAGGTGAACGTCCCCGTCAAACCGGTGCCACCGCTGGGATGTCCGTCGGCGGGGTAGTCGAAGGACGACACCGACGGCGTGGCCGGCGGTGCTACGTCGGCGACGACGAAGTCGTACGGGACCGGTGCGGACGGCTCGCCGACGGCGTTGAACGCGCGCACGGTCAGCGTCCGGCGCCCGGCCGAGCCCGGCGTGACGGTCACCGAAGCCTCGCCGTTGACCGCGGTCACCTCCTTCGGCTGCGCCTCGGTGTCCAGCTGGTAGGAGTACTTCGCGACCGGGACCGAGCTGCCGGGCTTGAACGTGAAGGTGCCGGCGACCCCGGCGCCGCCGTGCGGCTGGTTGTCCGCGGGGTAGGCCGCCGACGACACGACGGGCAGCGCCACGGCGGGCTCGGCCAGCACCAGGTTCCAGCCGGCCAACGCGCCCTCGTCGAAGCCGAAGTTGTCGCGGACGACGAGCTTCCAGACGCCGTTGGCGTCCTTCGTGGTCAGATCGGGCAGCGGGTAGGTCTGGTCGAGGTCGGCTGCGGCGTCCGTGCCGTCGGCGTTCTTCAGCGGCAGCTCGGTGCCGTCCGGCGTGACGAGGCGGATCGAGAGGTCACCGCGGGCCGGGTGCTCGGCCCGCACGCGCACGCGGGCGGTGGCGGCCACCTTCCGCCCGCAGGCGGTCATTTCGATCGTGCTGGTGACGCTGCCCAGGTCCGGGATCGGCTGCCGGGTGTCGTTCGCGGCCGTGCAGACCTGCTGCGGCGGCACGCCGGTGTAGAGCAGCTTGTTCGGGGAACCGGTCTTCAGCGTGTCCTGCTTGAGGACGCCGGCCGTGGCCCGCCCGAGCAGGGCATTGGTCACTTCGGCCGGGCTCAGGCCGGGAGACTGTGACAGCAGCAGCGCGACCGCGCCGGCGACGTGCGGGGACGCCATCGACGTACCCCGGAGGGTCACCGTCGCGGTGTCGGTGGCGTTGTGCGCGGACTTGACCGACTCCCCCGGCGCGAACAAGTCGACGCAGGATCCGTAGTTCGAGCCGCCGGTGACGCCGCCCGTCTCCTTCCAGTCGCGGGCTCGTTCGTCGACGGGGTTGCTCGCGCCGACGGTGATCGCCGTGGGCACGTCCGCCGGGCTGGCGAAGCAGGCGTCCCGATCGTCGTTCCCGGCGGCCACGACGTAGGTGATGCCGGCCGCGATGGAGTTCTTGACCGCGAGGTCTTCGGCGGCCGACTGCCCACCGCCCAGGCTCATGTTGACCACCGCCGGACGCTGCGCGTGCTGGGTCACCCAGTCGACACCCGCGATGATCTGGCTGGTCGCGCCGAGGTTCTCACAGCTGAGCACCCGGACCGAGACGAGCTTGGCCTTCTTCGCCACCCCGTACGTCTTGCCACCGACCGTGGCGGCGACGTGCGTGCCGTGCCCCGAGGTGCTGCAATCCTGGCCGTTCCAGCCGTCGTTGATGGCGTCGAAGCCGACACTGGCGCGCCCCTCGAACTCCGAATGGGAGATCCGGACGCCGGTGTCCATGATGTACGCGGTCACGCCCGCGCCCGCCCCATCCGGGTAGGTGAACGCGTCGTCCAGCACGGTGCTCCGCTGATCGACCCGGTCCAGGTTCCACGGCGGCAGCGGCTGGGTGGCCTGACCCGACACGATCGCGTCGGCCTCCACCCGTTCGACCAGCGGATCGGCGGCCAGCTTCGCGGCCTGCTCCGCCGTCCCGGTGAAGAGGAACCCGTGCAGGGCCGCCTGGTAGGTGCGCCCGGCCTTGCCGCCGTAGCGGCTCGTGAGCACGCCGGCCGCGGCCGGGACCGCGAGCTGGCTCGGCTTGGTGAGGACGATGTAGCTGCCGTCGATCACCTTGGCGCCGGCCGGTTTCACCACCTGCCCCACGGCCGCCTGTGCGGGTGCCGCGACCCCCGCGGAAAGCCCCGCGAGCACCGCCACCGCGGCACCCGCGGCGACGAGCCGGCTTCTTCTTGACGACGCGCGCATCCTGAACTCCCCCAAGCCACGGCGGACACCGGTCCGCGCAAACCAGATTCCGAGCCAAGCCGACCGCGCAGGCAATGCTCCGATGCCCGGTCGGCACGCACTTCGTCTCGACAGCTACCGGGCTACGTCTTCTCGCCCTGTTCTATCCGAAGATCGGAACACCAGAAAGAAGCAATCCCGTATTCCGGATCCGTCACCTTGTAGCGAAGATCCTCCCAGCCGTCACCGGTCATGTCGATGATCTGCAAGCCAAGCGGAAGGCCATCGGCATTCTGCTTGAATTCCAGTCCCGTCACTCCCTCGAACAACAGAACACCCGCGGGTCCGGTGGCCATCCCTCGCCGCTCGAGCTCGATCCTCAAGGACGGCCCGCCGTCGACCGTCTCGAGAACGACTCGGCTCATCGACCACGGCCCCTCCCGAAGCAGCCGGTCGTACTCGTCCAGCACCGCGTTCACCGCCATGACGTGTACTCGCCTGGAGCATGTGCCACGATTTCCGCTCCATTCCGTCCGGGGCCGTACTCGTAGACGTGGTGGTGCACGTCCGGGATATTCCGGCCCGGGAGACCGGCGTTGTAGTCGGTGCGGCCGATCAGGCGCCCATACTGATCATAATAGGCCTCCCAGGGCTCGACCCGGACACCGCCCGGTCCGCGATCGTTGATGTACTCACCGCGCAGAACGGGTGTGCCGGGAGTGATCTGTTTCGGCGCCTTGAACGCTTTGTCGATCAGGTACTGGCCGGGAACGTAGCCGTCGTACTCGCCGCCGGCCCCCATCGGCTTCTCGCCGCTCGGGTCGATCCGAGCCGTCGGCTGGTTGCCGACGTAGCCGTAGAGGTTGTTCCCGCCGTCGAACCCGATCGGGTCCTCGCTCAAGAACCGCTGCAGGCCGGGGCTGTAGTAGCGGGCCCGGTTGAAGTACAGCCCGGTGCCGTCGTCCTCGCGTCCCGCGTACCGGTAGGCGTTCCCGCCGTCGTTGCCGGCGACGTAGGTCCGGCCGAACGGCTCGTAGGTGTACGTGGCACCCGCACCGGCGCTGTCGACCAGGCCGAGCGTGCTGCCCAGGCCATCGGTGAGGTACCGGCGGGTCACCCCGCCGGCGTCGCGGAGCTGGTAACCGTCCACACCGGACGAAGTGATCGTCGCGGTGACAGCGCCGTTCACCTTCTCCTGCACCGGGTTCGATCCGTCGTACAGGAAGCCGGTGGTGACACCGTCGATCGTCTTGGACCGGCGGCGGCCGTCCGCCTCGTAGCTGAAGGCGGCCGTCGTCCCCGGCCCGGACTCCGTGGCCAGCTGGCCACGGGCGTTCCAGGTGTAGCCGGCCACGCCGTCGGAGATCAGGTTGCCGTCCGCGTCGTAGCTGACCGGCGTCGCGCCGATGCCGCGGATCCGGTTCGCCTGGTCGTAGGTGGCCACGCCGAACTGCTCCGGCAGCATGGCCCGGGAGTAGCTGCCGCCGGTCCGGACCGGCTGCCCCGCCGTGTCGTAGTCGTAGGCGAGATCGCCGAGCACGGTCTGGCCCGCGCGGTAGGTGATCGTCTTGACTTCGCCGGCGTCGTCGTAGCCGTACGTCTGGGAAACGCCACCAGCGGGTGCGCCGATCCGCTGCACGCGCCCCACCGCGTCACGGCCGACGGTCGTGACCGCCGTGCCACCCTGCTGGACCTCGGACAACGCGCCCGCCGCGTCGTAGACGTACCGCACCGGGGCCCGGCCGGGCACGTTCAGCACCCGGTCCCGCCCGGCGGTGTCGTAGTCGTACGACACGCTGCCCTGCGTGGTGGTCTCGGCCTTGACGCGGTCCAGGCCGTCGTACTCGGTGGTCGCCACTCCGGCCACCGAGTCTTCGGTCCGCTTCAGGCGGTTGCCCAGGTCGTAGCCGAACTTCGTGCTGCTCTCGGCGCCGAACCGGCTTTCGGACTTGCGGTCCAGGTCGTCGTAGTCGTTTTCGGTGACGATGCCGCGGCGGCTGGTGTGCTTCTTCAGGTTGCCGTTCTGGTCGTACTCCGCCTGCTCGAACCGGCCGAGCGGGTCGGTGACCTTCGCGACGTGGTCCATGTTGTCGTAGTCGAAGACCGTTTCGCCGCCGCGGGCGTCGGTGACCTGGTGGCGGTTGCCGTTCGGGTCGTACCCGTACGCCATGGTCCGGCCGAGCGGATCGGTCACCGAGGCGACCTCGTTCGCCGCGGTGTACGCGGTTTCGGTGACCGCACCCCGTGGATCGGTGGCCAGCACCGTCCGGCCGAGCGCGTCGAAGCCCGCCTTGCTCACCCGGCCGAGCTGGTCGGTGGTCTTGACCGGATCGGTGCCCGCGTACTCGGTGGTGGCGAACTTGCCCGCCGGATCGGTGACCTTGGTGACCAGGCCCTTTTCGTTGGTGTCATAGGTCTTGACGCGCTGCGCCGGGTCGGTGACCGACTGCACCGCGCCCCGCGGGTCGAGCCCGTACACCGTGTCCTTGCCGTAGCTGTCGGTGTACTTGGTCAGCTCGTGATGCGGCCCGGTGCGCTCGAACTTCTCGGTGCGCGCGTCCGGCGTGCCCGCCAGGACCGTCTTTTCCTTTACCTGGCCCAAATCGTCGTAGACGTAGGCCGTCTTGCGCTGCAACGCGTCCGTGACGGCCTTCAGCCGGACGCCGTCCGTGTCGTACTCGCTGGTCGTCGTCTCGGCGACGCCGGTGCCGAACGCCTTGGTATCGGTGAGCACCGATCCCTTGTCGTTGAAGGTCATCTGCCGGACGTGTCCCCGCGGATCGGTGATCCGGGTCTCGACGATCGCCTCGCCCGACGTGACGTACTCGAACCGGGTGATCCCGTTGTCCGCGGCCGTCTGGGTCTTCACCCGGCCCTTGTCGTCGTACTCGTTGAGCAGGTACCGGATGCCCCTGGGGTCGGTGATGGTCTTGAGCCGGCCCTTTTCGTCCCAGGTGTACCGGGTGAGGCCGCCCCGGACGTCGGTCACCGTCTCCAGGTGCCCGGTGGCGTCGTAGGTGTAGCCGACGTGCCGGCCCAGGTTGTCCTCGACGGACTTGACGCGCGGCGGGTTCGACTCGTCGTAGGCGAACTTCACCCACCGGCCGTTGGGCGAGGTGATCTGCGTGACCGGCCCGTTGGCACGGACCTTGCCGTCGGTGCCCGGCGGCGCGGTCGCCCGCGTGAGGGTGGTGGTGTTGCCGAACTTGTCGCGGATCTCCTGCAACGGCGCCTCTTCGCCGATCACCATCACGGTGCCGTCGCGAAGCGTCACGTCCCAGCCGCTGTCGATCCACTTCACGATCGAGCCGTCGAACTTCGTCGGCGTCGGGTCGGCCTTGAACACCGCGCCCGCGTAGTCCTGCCCCGGCGAGGTGCGGCGGTAGTGGATCTTGCTGCCGTCCGGCTGTACCAGGTCGAACTCCTGGAACGTGAACTGCCCGATGATGCCGGGAGACCACGGGTAGAGGCCGTAGTTGAAGCTCGTCCCGACGCCGAACGCGCGGATGTCGGTGTCGCCCTGCTGGTAGCTGCGTTTGATCTCGATCGGCGCGATGTCGTCGACGACCAGGTCGGTCGTCTCGTCCACCAGGAGCCCGGTCGCCGGGTCCACCGGGTCCCCGACGCGGGGCACGCCGGCCCTCGGCGCGATCGGTGGCGGGTTCATCCCCGGCACGGCGGTCATCGCGCCGGTCAGCCGGTAGAACTTGACCGTCGGATCGGGCACGATCTGCTTGCCGTCCGGCGAAACCGTGCCGTAGCCGTAGATGTGCCAGCCCGGGCCGTCCGGATCGTAGTTCCAGAACTGGGTCCGGGTCCCCGGTCGCTCCTTCGTGTAGTTCGGGTAGACGATCGTGGCGCCCTCGGGGAAGAGGTAGCTGCCGCCCGGCTGGACCGTGAAGTACACCGGGACCTTGGTGGGCGGGAGCGGGAACGGCGGCCGGTCGATCGGGATCGGGGTGAGGCTCAGTTCGGTCGCCACGTTCCCGTCGGCGTCGCGGACGACGGTCCCCGCCGGCAGCCGGACTTCCAGGCCGGGAATGGCCTTGGTGGTGAGGACGGTCTCGGTCGTCGTCGGACTGGGCACGTGCACCGTCGCGGCGGCGTCGATCTCCGGCAGGAACACCGTGTACGGCAGGACGAGGACCTGGCCGCCCTTGAGGTCGACGCCGATGTCGAACGAGCCGAACGGGCGGCCGGAGGTGCCGGTACGACCGTCCACCCGCACCACGACGTGCCCGCCGGGCAGCCCGGTCAGCACGAACTTGCCCTTGTCGTCGGTGGTGACGCGGCTGCCGCCGGCGCTCACCGTGACGCCGGCGAGGGGCCGGCCGGCCGTGGACTGGACCTTGCCGACCAGGCCGGTGAACCCGACGTCGAACTGCAGCGGCCGGTCCCGCACCGGCGCCGGGTCGTAGCGGGTGCTCCAGTCGGTGCCGTTCAGGTTGGCGGTGTCCGGCTGCCAGCCACCGGGCGACCCGCAGGTCGACGAGGACGGCGGGGCAGGCTGGGGTTCCGGTGCGGCCGGGGGCTGCGCCGAGCCCTCGGGCGCCTTGCCGGACTTGGCCGGAGCCGGCACCGGTTCGGCGGGGACGCACTTCGGCGTGACCGGCTTCGGCGGGTCGATCCGCTGCTGCGGGGCCACCATCGCGGCCGCGGCGGGTTTGCTGAGCGCCACGGTCATCGAGCCGGTGGCCTGGCCGCCGGGGTCGAACACCATGGTGTAGGTGCCCGTCATCTTCAGCGCGGGCAGCTTGAACCGGCTGAACGAAATCCAGGAGTGGTTCGGCGAGATCGTGCCGTCCGGCGCGATCAGGCTGTAGTAGGACCCGCCGTTGTTCGGGAAACCGAACGTGAAGTCCGCCTGCAGGACGTCGTTCGCGGTGCCGTCGAAGGTCACCTTCCCGTTCTGCGCGGTCCGGCCGATGGTGACCGTGCCGGCGGCGCCGCCGACGGCGACCTTGCCACCGTCTACCTCGGACGAAAGCAGGACGGTCAGGTCACCCGCCGCCGGCCCGGCCCCGTCCTCGAGCGGTTCGAGCACGATCCGGTAGTCGCCCGCCACCGGCAGGGTGGTCAGGTCGAAGCCCCACGGCAGGCCGAAGTTGAACGGCGAGTCCAGCGTGGTGCCGTCCGGCTTGTACACCGTCGGCTTGAGGAACGGGATGTTCGGCGACGTGAAGCCGAGGCTCAGGCGCTGCCCGGCCTGCCCGGTGAACTTCGCGACGACGCGCTGGCCCGGCACGGTGACCGAAGCCGTCGGCGGCGGCCCGTCGATGGCGAGCTGGCCGAGGTCCAGCGGCTCGGACGCGGCGATCGTGACGTCGCCCGTGGTGGCGTACGCCGGTTCGAGCTGGATGCGGTACTTCCCGGTCTCGGGCAGCGCGGGAACGTCCAGCTTGCCGTCGATCGAGCTGGTCACCAGCTTGCCACCGGTCGGCTGGAAGACCCGCATGGTGACGTAGCCGGGCAGGCTCTTGTTCCGGGTCTGCAGGTGCAGCGGCCGGCCCTGGACACCGTTGTAGTCGAACCACACCTCCCGGGCCGGCCGGTCGATGGTGACCTTGGTCTGCGCGTTGATCGGCAGCTGGCCGGCTTCGGTCGCGGAGGTCAGCCAGCCCCGGGCGCTGCCGACGGCTTCCCAGCCGCTCATGAACAGGCTGTGCTGGCCGCTCTTGCGGATCGGGACGTTGCGGATCTCCTGCGTGCCGGTGCGCAGCTCGACCTGGTTGTCGTCCGGTTCGGCGAGGATTCCGCCCGGGTAACCGGGGCGGCCGTTCTCGCGCAGCGTGTTCTCGGTGACGCCGAACCGCAGGTTCTTGCCCGCGACACCGGTGAACGGCAGCCGCACGGACTGGCCGGGCCGGTTGATCTTGAACTGCGTGCCCGCCCCGTCGACCGCGAGCTGGCCCGCCTCGAGCACCCCGGACAACCAGACCTTGCCGGCCCCGAGCTCGTTCGCGCCGAAGGTGACGCCGACGGTGAACGTGCCGCTCTGGCGGGCCTTGAACACCATCGTCGGGGTGTAGAGGGTGAGCGAGGCCTTCCAGGTGTTCTTGTAGCCGTCGGGCTGAGTCACCAGGACGTCGAAGGTGTTGGCCGGCATGCTCAGGTCGGTCAAGCCGAAGCTGAGCCATTCGCCCGCGGTGGCGGTGAACGTCATTTCGGCGCGCTGCTGCGCCACGCTGACGGTGAACGGCACGCCGGTGCCGTCGCGGGTCAGCTTGTCCCCGGTCAGGGTGTGCGACGCGGTGATCCGCACCTTGCCGGCCGCGTCGTCGTCCGGCGCGACCGCGATCGTGTAGGTGCCGGTGGCGCCGAACACCGGGATGTCCTGGCGCAGCGTGCTGCCCGCCCACAGGTCGAGCGGGTCGCCCATGGTGCGGCGGGCGAAGTCGCCGCCGTGCGGGGAGAACATCCACATCGCCGAGCGGACCGGGACCGTGTTGTTCTCCAGGTCCAGGTGCACGCGCTCGCCGGCCTGGCCGTCGATCAGGACGACCGCTTCCTTGCCGGCCGGGATGTCGAGCTCCATCGGCTTGCCGAGTTCGATCCGGCCGCCGTAGACCAGCTGGTCGATCTTGAACCCGCGCGGCGACACCAGGAAGTCGGCACCGCTGGTCGCCGTTCCGCCGGGCGTGCGCACGCTGATCCGGCCGGACGCCACCGCGGCGGGCACCTCGACGGTCAGGCTGGTCGGGCCGGCCTGCTTGACCCGCGCGGCGGTCTGGTGGAACAGCACCACATCACGCGTGGCATCGGGATCGAACCCGGTGCCGGTGATGGTGATCGTGTCCCCGGAGTTGCCGCGGTCGGCGGACACGCCGGTGATCGCCGGAGCCGGCACGCCCTTGGTCACCACGAACGGGGCGCGGGCGGCCGCGGTCTTGCCGTTCGCGGTCACCTTGACCGCGCCACCGCCGGTGCCCGCGGGGACGATCACGGTGAGCCGGGTCGCCGTCGCGGCGGTGACCTGCGCGGCGATCCCGTCGAAGCTCACCTGGTTGCCGGCCGGCTGCGTGGCGAATCCGGTGCCGCTGATCTCCACCGTGCTGCCGGTCGGACCGCGGGTGGGCACCAGCGCGAAGATCGACGCGGTGTCCGTGCGGTAGCGGTCGGTCGCCTCGAGGTTGCCCGCGGCGTCGTACCGGTAGGCGGCCGCCTCACCGGAGTTGTTCGTGACGCCCGCCAGCTGTCCGGCGGCGTCGTAGAAGTAGTCGCGCGGGCCGGACGGCGCACCGACGGCGAACGTGTACTTCGCCGGTGCCGAAAGCACCCCGGTCGACGTGACCTTCGCCCAGACCGTCAGCGTGCGCTGGCCG
The DNA here is from genome assembly GCF_040681595.1 of Amycolatopsis sp. NPDC051716. Classification (NCBI taxonomy): domain Bacteria; kingdom Bacillati; phylum Actinomycetota; class Actinomycetes; order Pseudonocardiales; family Pseudonocardiaceae; genus Amycolatopsis; species Amycolatopsis sp. NPDC051716. Next base: position 154,255 of record NZ_JBFAZA010000020.1, read on the forward strand.
GAGCGGACCGGGGCGAGGCTGACGGTCGCGGTGCCGGTGCCGGCGGGCACCTCGGTGGGTGCGGCGTCGGTGTCCAGCTGGTACCGCACGGCGTCCGCGGCGACGGCACCCTGGCTGCGCAGGGTGAACGTGCCCGCCTGGCCGAGGCTGCCGTGCAGCTGCCCGTCCGCGGGGTAGTCCGTGGAGGACACGAGCGGCGTGGCCGGGGTCGGTGCCGCCCCGGCGACCAGGAACGTGTAGGCGGCCGGCGCCGAAGCGCTGCCCGCGCTGCCGATCGCCCACACGACCAGCGTGTGCGTGCCGCCGGTCGGCGGGGTGATCCGCACCGCGACGTCGCCGGTGCCCGGCACGTCCGTGGTCGTGCCTTCGTCGAGCTTCCAGCGGAAGCCGGCGACGGCCGTGGTCCCGGTGGAGCGGAAGGTGAAGCCGCCTTCCTGGCCGGCGTTGCCGTGCGGTTGCCCGTCCGCGGGGTAGTCCGTGGAGAACACACCCGGCGCGTCCGGCGGCGGCAGCGGTGCCACCTCGAACGTGTAGTTCGCCGGTGCCGAAACCGCGCCCGCCGCGGTGAACGTCCGCACGGTGAGCGTCTGCGAACCCGCGGTGACCGGCGTGATCTTCACCGCCACCTTGCCCGCACCGGCCACGTCGGTGGCCGGGCCACCGTTGAGCTGCCAGCGGTAGCCCGCGATCGCCGTCGACCCGGTCGGCCGGAAGGTGAACGTCCCTTCCTTGCCGGGCGCCCCGTACGGTGCCCCGCCCGACGGGTAGTCCAGCGAAAGCACCTGCGGCGCACCGGGTCCGTTCGGCGCGTCGGCCACGACGAAGGTGTACGTGGCCGGCGGCGAGATCAGGTTCTCGACGCCGAGCGCACGCACGGTCAACGTGTGCTGTCCCGGCGTCGGCGGCGTCGCGCGCACCTGGACCTCACCGGTGCCGGGCACGTCCGCGGGACCGCCGTCGTCGAGCTGCCACCGGTACCCGGTGACCGCGGCCGTGCTGCCCGGCTTGAGCGTGAAGACGCCTTCCCGGCCGGGCACGCCGTGCGGCTGACCGTCCGCGGGGTAGTCCACGGAGGACACCAGCGGTGCGGCGGGCGCCTGCGGAGGCGTCGCGACGACGAAAGCGTAGGAAGCCGGCGGCGAAGCCAGGCCACCGGCAGTGACCGCGCGGACGGTCAAGGTCCGGTTGCCCGCGGCGAGCGGTGTCACGGTCACCGAGGTCTGCCCGGTGGCCGGCACCTCCGTCGGCTGCGAGTCGGAGTCGAGCTGGTAGACGAACTTCGCGATCGGCACGGCGTCGCCCGGCTTGAGGACGAACGTGCCGGGCCGGCCGGGCCGCCCGTGCGGCTGACCGTCCGCCGGGTAGTCCACCGAGGACGCGAGCGGCGTGGCGGGCGGCACCGGCGCCGGGGTGCCCGGACCGGCGGCGAACACGCTGGGCCGCGGAACTTCGGCGCCCACCGCGAAGTGGCTGTGCCACTGGACGCCCGCGCCGAAGCGGGCGCCGTCCGAAGCGCCGACGTAGGCCTTCCCGGTGCTGCCGCGGGTGAAGGTGACGATGTCGAACTTGCCGTCCCCGGTGAAGTCGCCGAGGCCGGGAAGCTCGTCGCCGGGTGCGAAGCTCGCGTTCCACTGCCGTGCGGCGCCGAACGCCGAACCGGTCGAGATCGCGGCGTTCACCTGGCCGTTCGAGAACGAGACGACGTCGTCCTTGCCGTCACCGTCGATGTCGCCGACGGCGGCCCGGTTCGCGTCCGGGGCGAAGTTGTCCTGCCAATTGGCCGAGGCGCCGAACTTCGTGCCGTCGGACAGCGCCACGAAGACGTCCGCCGCTTCACCGCCGGAGAACCCGACGATGTCGTCCTTGTTGTCGCCGTTCACGTCGCCGGCCGCGGGCATGGCGGTGCCCAGCGCGAACGAGCTGTGCCACTTCACCGGGGTACCGAACTTGGTGCCGTCGGACAGCGCCACGAACACACCGCCGTCCGTGCCGCGGGCGAAGCCGGCGACGTCGTCCCGGCCGTCGCCGTTGAAGTCGCCCACGACCGGGATGTCGGTGCCCGCGGCGAAGCCGCCCAGCCACTTCGCCGGGGTGGCCGCGAACTTCGTGCCGTCGGAGAGCGCGACGTAGACACTCGCGTCGGTGCCACGGGTGAACGTGACGGCGTCGGCCTTCCCGTCGCCGTTGAAGTCACCGGTCAGCGGGATCTCGTTCTGCGCCGCGAAGCTGTCGTGCCACTTCCAGCCGTCCTGCACGAACTTCGTGCCGTCGGACAGGGAGACGTAGACCGCCGGAGCGCTGCCGCGGGTGAAGGTGACGACGTCATCCTTGCCGTCGCCGTCGAAGTCCGACTTTCGCTTGCGGTGGGTCGGTGGCTCCGCGACGGAGTACGTGTAGGCCGTCTCGCCCGAGGACACCCCGTTGGCATCGAGCGCCCACACGCTCAGGGTCCGCCGGCCCGGCGCGGCGGGTGCCAGGTTCACCGTGACCTGGCCGGTCGCGGGCACCTCCGTGGGGCGCGGATCGGAGTCCTGCTGGTAGACGAACTTGGCGATCGGCACGGTGTTGCCCGGCTTGAACACGAACGCGCCCGTCTGCCCCGGCGCACCGTGCGGCCCGTCCTGCGGGTAGTCCACGGAGGACACGACCGGTGCGGCGGGCGGAGGCGGCGGGGTGCCCAGGTAGGACACCGCGAGGTGGGGCCGCAGCGAGGGCTCCGGCGCCTCGTTGGACAGGAACAGCACCCGCTGGGCCGCACCCGCTTCGTCGTGCAGCTTGATCTCGAAGCCGTTGTTGGACGCCGGGTTGTTCACCCAGCCCTGCGCCATGCTCGCGTTTTCCCAGATCTGCCAGGTCGGGCGGTCGGGAACGCCGGAAACGAAGTCCGACCGGCTCGCCGCGATGTCACCGCCCGGCGCGGTCCACGCGGCGGCCGCGGACGCGCGGTTCCAGGTCGCCTCGCCTTCCACGAAGGCTCTGCCGACCGTGTGCCCGTCGAAGGTCGCGCCGGACCCGTTGGAGTAGAACCCCCACATCGACACGTCGGCGTCGACGATCGTGGTCCCCGCCGGGATCGCGCTCAGACCGCCGAACTTCACCAGCGCCCGGCTCTTCCCGAGGGTGGCGCCGTTGTTGCCGACCTGGAGCCACGGCTGTCCGGTGAGCACGTTGAAGTTGGTGTTCGGCTGGGTGGCGGACACCGTGGTGTCGGCCGTGGCCGGGAAGATCTGCCGGACCTGCCCCGCCTTCGGCGTGCGGGTCAGCTGGGTGGCGCTCGGGATGCTCTCGCCGCCGCGGGTCTGCACGACGATCATGTAGTAGTAGGCGTTCCAGCCCAGGTCCGGTGCGCTGTCCGGGGTGACCGGGGCGGTGGTGTCGACGAACCGGGTCGCCTGCGGCCCCAGCGAAGTGACCAGCGTCGCGGCCGAAGGGGTGTACACCTGCGACACCGAACGGTGCACCTGGTACCCGACGATGTCGTCGGGACCGTTGCCGGGACCCGGGTTCGTGTAGGGGGTCCAGGCCAGCTCGGCGCCGGTGGCGTAGGCCTTGGTGATCGGCTGCAGGACGGCGCCCGGCTTGCCGTAGGTCAGCAGCAGCTTCGGGAACGTCGCCGTGTCGCCGTTGTAGTCGAACTCGGCGCCGTGGTGGATCGCGCCGCCTCGCTTGAGCGTCTCGTCGGTCGCCTTGACGAGGAGCCCGTTGTTGCCGGCGGAACCGGAAACCCACGACTGCGCGATGTTGCGGACGTCCCATTCGGACCAGGCCTGCGTGACGTTGGCGCGCTTGACCGCGGTCGCCAGGCCCGCCTCGGCGAAGGCCCCGTTGAAGGTGTTCCAGGTGACGGTGTTCTCGGCCCACGCGGCGGTGACCCGGCGCGCCTCCATGGTGACGTCGTTGGCGTTGGTGTAAAGCTCGTTGTCGTAGTACATCCGCAGCTTCGCCGACGTCAGGCTGGTGCCGGCGGGCACCACGGACGTGTCGAACTTGACCAGGCTGCGCGCGACACCGGAGCCGTCGGTGCCCACCGAGAGCTGGTAGCTCGCGCCGTCGTTGCGATCCGGCGTGTCGGACCAGAGCTGGCTGTCCTGACCGGAGTTCGACGTCGGCTCGACCTTGATCGTCGGGTCGATCACGACCGGGTACTTGCGCTGCGGGGCGGCCAGCCAGTCGTGGTCCGCCCGCACGACCACGGTGATGTCCGGCCCGTGCTGCTCGACCGTCTGGGAAACCTGGCCACTGAAGGAATCCGTGCGCGAACCCGACGCGTCGAGCATGAACGGCTTGGGCATCACGTACCGCGGCGGCCCGTCGGTGCCGGTGCCGAAGAACGCGATCGAGCCGTCCGGCCGCGCTTGGGCGGAGACGCCGGACAGGTGCAACCTGAAGCGGTACGTGGCGTCGCGGGGCGGTGCGGCGAGGACGATCCGCTCTTTGAGGGAATCGCGGGTGACCCGGTAGTTCAGCTCGGCGCCGTCGAACGCGCCCGGATAGCTGACGGAGTCCTTGTCCACATGGGGTTCGACCGGCTTGCCCGCGCCGTCGAGCCCCAGCTCGACCCGCGTGCCGCCCATGGCGAACCGGGCCAGCCGATCCGTCCGGTCCCCGAAGGAGGTGCTGAACCCGTTGGTGTCATTGGCGAATCGGTAGCCGTCGCCCGCGTGCTCGCGCACCGTCGTGTCGATCGGCTGCCAGGTTCCTTGCCGGTCGCGGAAAGACTGCGGCCGGGCGGAAAGCTCCGCTTCGAGCTGGCCGTTCGACAGCTCGAAGACCCGCATGTCCGCGGTGCGGCGCTCGGCCAGCTCACGCACGCGCACCGGCGCCCCGGCGGGCTGGCGGCGTGCGTTGTTTTGGCTGCCTCCCAGGGAAAGCGGCAAGGATGCGGGCAGTCCGACGAAGACCACCGCAAGCACCAGAGCCAGGACCAGGACGCGTGAGAGCACACCAGAGCCACGTCTACCGTGCACTGATCCCCCCAGATCGTGGCCGCCGGAAGCCATCCCCCCCTTTGACGATGGTGCCGGCGGCCGCTGCTGATCCTCAGCCTAACCAGCTTTGGATCACGCGCCATAGCCCAAACAGCGTCATCTTCGCACAATCGGGCACAAGCCGGGCACTCTCACCGATCGTCGGCAGCGGCCTTCAGGCAGTCGAGCATGGCGGCCTTGGCCTGCGGATCCGCGGCGACCTGGTCGAGCGGGCGATCTCCCGCCTTGCCGGCCACGAAGGCCGAAACCTGGTCCGCCGTGGCGTATTTCAGGTACCACTCAGCGAGACATCCGGCCGTGCGGTCCGACGTGCCTTGAGTCTGCGGATCGGACTTGATCTTCGCGATGATCACCTCCCGGCTCGGCGGTTCGTCGCCACTGCAGGCGGTCAGGAATCCCAGGAGCACTACGGCTGCACAACCACCGGCGAGGCGGAGATGGCGAGTCATGACGTCCAGCGTAGGCCAGAACCGGGTGACCACGGCCGGATTATGTGCCCGGCTGCTTTCGGTCCCCTTCGGCCTCGCCGGACTTTGGTCGGCGCCGGGCGCCGGCGGCTCGATCCTGCTCGGCGCCTCCCCGCCCGGTCCGGAGACTCCTTCGGACCGGCTCGTCGCCCCGATCGCCTGCAGCGGGCCGGCGCCGACCTCCGCCCAGCCGATCAACAGGAGTGGGCCAACAGCGTCGAATGCGGCGCCAGGAGAAACCGCCGGCATGTCCAGCCGAGCCGGATGTCGACGTCGGCCTGTGCTGGGCAGCGTCGGTGGACTGGCGCGTGCTTGGCACACTGATCGCATGCGGATGAACTCGCGCGCTTGGTCCGGTCCCTTCGACGAGGTCCCGTGGGCCGAAATCGCCACTCGATTTCACGAGATGGCCACTCGGCACTCGGAGTTCCGCCACCTGGCCGACATCGTCGACAGTGTGCTGGCCGGTGGCGGTGACCAACACCTGGCGGGGCTCACGTCCATGCACGACCTGGTGGTCACCACCCGGCCGGTGCCGGCGCGGCCGCCGGTCGAGGTTGTTGTTGTGCGGTCTCCTTCGTCGGGCTTTGTCGGCGCGGGTGGGGTCTTTGTCGAGCATCGTTCGGCGACCGGTCACGATGATCAGGTCTTCCGGACCAGCGATGAGGCCGTGCCGCTGTTCTGGCGGTTCGTGATCGAGAAGTTCGGCGTGGAGCCGGGGCGGCCGAAACCCCCAGGCGCCGGGTGACGAACTCAGCGTGCCGCGAACCGGTGCAGGGCGTCGAGCGCGGCCGGGGCGGGGGTGTCCGGGTGGTCGGCGTCGTGGAGCAGGTGGTCCAGTCCGGGCAGCGGCACCCGGCCCGGTCCGCCGACGCGCGCCCGGCGTAGTGCGGCGGTCAGGGCGTCCGTTGTGGCGCAAGGGACTTGGACGTCGTTCGTGCCGCAGGTAACCAGCACCCTGGTCCCCGGCCGCAGGGCCGCGGCGGCCGCCGGCGGGTAGATGGCGTCGTCGGTCTCCACGAATCGGCCGCTCGGGCCTTGGAAGGCCTCGAAGAGCTGGGCGACGGCGGGCGGCAGGCCCGTGGTGTCGACCGGCCGGTGTTCGCGCAGAGCCTTGACGGCGGCGTCGATCGCCGCGTCGATGGTCCGCTGCTGCTCCGGGGTCAGCTGGCCCTGCCGGGCCGCCTCGGCGACCTGGGCGTGCAGTTGCAGCGCGACCAGGTCCAGCAGGCGGATCGCCTGCGGTTGCAGCAGGGCCAGGCCGGCCGGGCGCGGGTGGGCGGTGCCGCCGAGCAGCAGGGCCGTCATCGCGCCCTCGCTGTGCCCGACGACCATCAGCGCGTGCGGGTCGGTCTCCGGCTGGTCGCGCAACGACGCGTAGGCGGCCGTTGCCTGGCGGACGAACGCCGGGTAATCGAGTTCCGAGGGGTGGTCGCGGTAGGCGCCGAGGCCGGTGCGGCCGGTGCCGTACTTGTCGAACCGCAGCGTGGCGATCCGGTCGGCGTCGAGGGCGGCGGCCAGCTGCGCCAGGGTGTTCGGAGACGCGTGGGGTGGCTGGTTGCCGTCGCGGTCGGTGGGGCCGCTGCCGGGCAGCAGCAGCGCCGCGCGCAACCGGTGCCCGGCGCGGTGGGCGGGCACGTGGAGGGTGCCGTACGTCGCCGTCCCGTCGACCGTGAAGACGACTTCGCGGTCGGCGGCGGGCACGAGGCCGGGCGCCGCCTCGGCCGGGGCGGCGGTCACGACCGCCAGCGACATCACGGCCGCGGTGAGGTGGGGGAACATCTTCACCGCAGGGCGTTCTCGACGAGCGTGACGGTCTCGCGCGGGTTGTCGACTTGGAGGACCAGGCGGGCGTAGCGCTCGTCGGCGAGTTCGATCACGACGGCCTTCGACGGATCCTTGATGTCCCAGAAGACCTTTTCGCCGTCGAGGTGGAAGGTGCCCGCCGTGATCACGCCGGGCAGGTGGGCACCCGGCGCACGGATTCCCTTGGGATCGGCGGCGATGCCGGGGTCGGCGGTCGCGCCGCGGACGTTGGCCAGCGGGATGGTGAGGCTGCTCTTGAAGGCCCAGAGCTTGTCGAGACCTTCGATCACGACGACGAGGTCGTCGCCGTCGATGTGGACCAGTGCCATGTCTGTTTTCCTTGTCAATCGAGCGGATCGAGACGGTGGGTCAGCGCGGCGGCGGCGCCGTCGGGGTTGCCGCGCAGGAGGATGCCCAGTGCGGCCGCCGTGAGGGCGGCGGCCAGTTCGGTGGATATGCCGAGGGCGCCGGCGATCGCCTGGTCGACGGCGGCCAGCGCCGCGGCGACCTCGGCGGCGACCTCCTCGTCGGCCGGGGCGCGTTCGACCGCCGCGAGCAGCAGCAGGCCGAGGTCGGCCGACGTGACGAGCCGCAGCGCGGTCGCGGCGTCCGGTGCCGCGGCCAGCGCTTCGGCCAAGGGGCCGACGTCGTCGGCGAGGTGACGGCGCAACGCGACCAGGTAGAGGCCGCGCTTGCTGCCGAACGCCTTGTACAGGCTGTTGCGGTGCACGCCGAGGTGGGTGACGAGGTCGTCGACGGACACCCCGTCGTACGCGCGGCCGCCGAACAACGCGACGGCGGCGCGCACCACTTCGTCCTCGTCGAACGCTCTTGGCCGGCCCATGGCACGACCGTAGACCGTTGAGGAACGATCAGTCAAGAACGATCGTTCCTCAACGGTCCAGGCCGACCGCGCGGAGTGCTGCTAAAGCGCCTTGCTGGCGTGAGCCGCCAGGTCGTCGACGTAGCGGTCCAGCAGCGCCGCGAGATAGCCGGGGCCGAAGCCGAAGTCGTCGATCTCCGGCGCCAGCTTGCGCAGCTTCGCGATGCTCGCGACGGAACGCTTGGCCGGCTTGCCGTGCACCACGGTCCGCTCGGCCTGCGTCCCCAGCCGCTGTTCGAGACCGTCGACGATGAGCTCGATGTCCTCGGGCTGTCCCGACGCGATGTTGACGATCTCGTCGCGGACGTCGCGGGTCAGCAGCAGGTCGACGGCCCGCATCAGGTGCTCGATGTCCAGCAGGTCCCGCGAAGCGCCGCTGTAGACGGTGACCTTGCCGCTGAGCAGCTGCCGGGTGAGCGAGGGCAGGAGCTGGTGGGCCACCTGCATCTCGCCGACGATGTGCGTCAGGCGCAACCCGAGCCAGCGCACGCTGGAGGCCGCGAACACCGCCTCCAGCGCGAGCTTGTGCCGGCCGTAGTGGGTCTCCGGGAACACCGGGCCCTCCTCGGTGCCCGGCGAGTCGGGCGCGCCGTACATCCCGGCCGCCGCCGTGGAGAGGAAGACCGCCGTGCGTCCTTCGGCCTTGCACCGGCGGATCACGTCGTAGACGAGTTTCGCTTCGCGCTCGAACGCGGGTGCGTCGGTCAGGTACACACTGGACACTCCCGCTGCGATGAGTGTCGCGTGTGGATGCGCCGCGCCGAAGTACGCGCGAGCGTGCCCCGCGATGAAGCCGTTTCCGATGATCTCCATCAACTCTCGCCTTCGTCACGCACACCGACGCACACGGCCTTCTTGCGGATCTCGTCGATGAGGCCGGCGGTCGTCACGGCCGCGTCCCGCCACGGACGCTCGACGTCTTCGTCCACCACCGGCCCGGTCGCCGCCCCCACGAAGGTTTCGAGGGAATTGCGGAACTGGTCCGACGGCGGCAGCACGATCTCCTCGGCGTGGTCCTGCTCGTCGATGCGCAACACGGGCAGCCGGCTCGGGGGCGGCGTGAAAGCGCGATCGAGCGCGACCGACGCCGTGCTCCCCCACAGCGAGTACCGCGAGCCGTAGCTGTGCTGGATCCCGAAGTCGAGCGTCGCGAACACGCTGTCGGCGGAAACCAGCAGCACCTGGCCGGAGAGGTCGACCGAAAGCCGCTCGTCGATGCGCAGGGTCGCGCCGGTCACGGTCAGGTCCGGGCCGAGGAACAGCTGGGCGGCCCGCAGCGGGTACACCCCGATGTCGAGCAACGCGCCACCGCCCAGTGCCGCGTTGTAGCGGGTGTCGTCCGGGGGAAGCGGCGGAATGCAGAAGGAAGCCGTGAACGTCCTCGGTGTACCGAATCGGCCCTCGGCGAGGAGCTGCCGCACCTTCGTGTGCTGGCTGTGGTGTTCGAAGCTGAAGTTCTCCCGCAGCACCAGGCCGTTGCGGGCGGCCAGCTCGGTCAGCTCGAGGGCGTCCTCGCGCGTGGTCGCCAGCGGCTTCTCGCACAGCACGTGCTTGCCGGCGCGCAACGCGTTTCCCGCCCATTCGCAGTGCAGCCCGTTGGGCAAGGAAATGTAGACCGCGTCGACGTCGTCGCGTTCGAGGATCTCCTCGTAGCCGCTCGCGACGGTACCGAGCTCCGCGGCGATCTCCTTCGCGCGCTCGACTTCGCGCGCGGCGACGCCGCTCAAGCGAACCGTGTCCACCAGGCCGATGGCCGGCAGCATGCGGCGGCGGGCGATCGGGGAACACCCGATCAGTCCCAGGCGCAACGGCGGGCCGGCGTGCTCGTTCATCGCAACCCCCTCGGAAAAGCGGGCGTGTTCCGCGACCGCGTGCCTGCTTCAGAACGCGGCGCCACGGCTCGAGGGTGGGGCGAACTCGGTTCGCGGTGGCGGGACATGCACTCTCCTCACGGGAAAACTCGGCCACTCCCCGAGTTCTGTCGGCCAACACTAGGCGGGAATCGGGAGTTCTTCCGGCGCCGCGTGCGACCCACTAGGGAATCTCTCATTACTCGGCACCGTCGGTTGGCCGTGACCTCGGCGGACGGCATGGTGGTCGCGTGTCCAAGCCAACCGCCGCCGAGTTCCCGCACGCGCCGAGAGTGCCTCGCCGCGGCGAGGCCGGCCGCCCCCGTCATGTCGCGGTCTTCAACTTCCCCAGGTTCGGGCACATCCGGCCGACCCTGCCGGTCGTGCGCGAACTGCTGCGCCGGGGACACCGGGTCACCTACTTCGCCGCCGAGTCGTACGCCGACGCGGTGGCCGCCTCGGGCGCGGACGTCGTGCCGTACCCGTCGCGCTTCCCCGCCGCGGTGGGGCCGGTGGACACCCCGGAAGAGCTGACCGCACTCCTCGTCGATTTCCTGCGTGAAGGGCTGGCGGCCCTGCCGGCCGCGCGCAAGCACCTCGAGCACCAGCTCCCCGACCTGGTGCTCGAGGACGCGCTGAGCACCGCGACCAGCGCCCTCGTCGCCCGCGACGCCGGCTGCCCGGTCGTGCGGACGTTCGCGGGGTTCGGCGGCAACGACGAGGTCTCGCTCGACGGCGGCGAGCCGGCTCCGGAGAACCCGCTGATCCCGGACACGGCGATCATCGAGCGGGCCGGCGAGGAACTGTTCACCTCGCTGGTGCCGTACGGGCTCGACGAGGCCGCGTTCGAGTACGCCCAGCGCGGCCGCGCGGCTTCGGCGAACCTCGTCTTCATCCCCAAGGCCCTCCAGCCCTACGCGGACCGGTTCGACGACACCTTCGCGTTCGTCGGCCCCGAACCGGGGCCGGACAGCGGCAAACTGCGCCCGCACCAGGACCGGGACCGCGCGGTGCTCGTCTCGCTCGGCACGTCGGCGACCGCGAACCCGGAGTTCTTCCGCGGCTGCGCGGACGCCTTCGCGGGCAGCGGCTGGCGGGTCGTCCTCGCGACGGCGGGCCACCTCGGCGCGGCCGACGTCGACCGGCTGCCCGCGGGCGTCGAGGCGCACGACTGGGTCGACCACGACGCAGTGTTCCCCCAGGTGCGCGCCGTGGTCTGCTCGGCGGGCGCGGGAACGGTCCTCGACGCACTGCGGCACGGCGTGCCGGTGGTGATGGTGCCGCAGCAACCGGACGCCGTGACGTTCGCCCGCCACCTCCAGAAGGTGGGGCTCGGCAAGACTCTCGACCCCGCCGACGCGACCGGCGCGACGATCCGGGCGGCGGTCGAGTCGGTCACCACCGATCCCGGGATCGCCCGGCACGTCGCCCGCATGCACACCGAAATCCGGGAGGCCGGCGGCTCGGTCCGGGCAGCGGACGTGCTCGAGTCGCTGTGGCCGCACACGACCGCACCCTGAACGTTCCCCTCCGCCGCCACCGATCCCGGACGCGGTGCCCCCATTCCGTTCGTCCCGACAACCTCACGAGGTTTCCCATGAAGGGCATCATTCTCGCCGGCGGCAGCGGCACCCGGCTGCACCCGGTCACGCTCGCCGTGTCCAAGCAACTCGTGCCGGTCTACAACAAGCCGATGATCTACTACCCGTTGTCGGTGCTCATGCTGGCCGGCATCACCGAGATCCTGATCATCACCACACCCACCGATCTGCCCGCCTTCCGCCGCCTGCTCGGCGACGGTTCCTGGCTCGGGCTGCGGATCGGCTACGCCGAACAGCCGGAACCGAACGGCCTCGCGGAGGCGTTCATCATCGGCGCCGACCACATCGGCAACGACGACGCCGCGCTCATCCTCGGCGACAACATCTTCCACGGCCCCGGCTTCTCCGGGATGCTCAAGGCCAAGACGCAGGACCTCAAGGGCTGCGTCCTCTTCGGCTACGCGGTGTCCGACCCGCACCGGCACGGCATCGGCGAGGTGGACGACGACGGCATGCTGATCTCGGTCGAGGAGAAGCCGGCCGAGCCGAAGTCCAACCGCGCGATCACGGGGCTTTACTTCTACGACAACGACGTGGTGGAGATCGCCAAGGGCCTGACCCCCTCCAAGCGGGGCGAGCTCGAGATCACCGACGTCAACGCGACCTACATGGAGCGGGGCAGCGCGCACGTCGTCGATCTCGGGCGCGGCTTCGCGTGGCTGGACACCGGAACGCACGAGTCGCTGCTCGAAGCCGGGCACTACGTGCAGACGCTCGAGGAACGCCAGGGCGTGCGCATCGCCTGCCTCGAGGAGATCGCCCTGCGGATGGGGTTCATCGACCCCGCGGCCTGCCACCGGCTCGGCGAACGGATCAGCAAGTCGGTCTACGGGCAGTACGTCATGGAAATCGCGCTCGCCGCACAACGGAACGGGAGGTGAGCCGGATGCGCGTCGTGGTGACCGGCGGAGCCGGGTTCATCGGTTCGCACTACGTCCGGCAGGCGCTCTCCGGCGCCTACCCCGGATTCGAACCGGAAGTGCTGACGGTGCTGGACCTGCTGACCTACGCCGGGAACCGGGCCAACCTCGCCCCGGTCGAGGCCGACGAGCGGCTGCGGTTCGTCGTCGGCGACGTCTGCGATCCCGCGATCGTCAAGCAGACGATGTCCGACGCCGACCTGGTCGTGCACTTCGCCGCCGAGTCGCATGTGGACCGTTCGATCGAGGGCGCGGCCGATTTCGTCCGGACCAATGTGGTCGGCACCCAGACGCTGCTCCAGGGAGCGCTCGACGCCGGCGTCGGGCGCTTCGTGCACGTGTCCACCGACGAGGTCTACGGCTCGATCGACGACGGCTCGTGGGCGGAGGACTTCCCCCTCTCGCCCAACTCCCCCTACGCGGCCTCGAAGGCGTCGAGCGACCTGATCGCGCTCGCCTTCCACCGCACGCACGGGCTGAACGTCTCGGTGACCCGCTGTTCCAACAACTACGGTCCGTACCAGTTCCCGGAGAAGGTCATCCCGCTGTTCGTCACGAACCTCCTCGACGGCCTCCGCGTCCCGCTGTACGGCGACGGGCTCAACGTGCGCGACTGGCTGCACGTCGACGACCACTGCCGGGGCATCCAGCTGGTCGCCGGCGGCGGCCGGGCCGGCGAGGTCTACAACATCGGCGGCGGAACCGAGCTGACCAACCGCGAGCTGACCCACCGGCTGCTCGAAGCGACCGGCCGCGACGAGTCCGCCATCCTCCCGGTCGACGACCGCAAGGGCCACGACCGCCGCTACTCGGTCGACATCACGAAGGCGTCGGCCGAGCTCGGCTACCGGCCGCGGGTCGACCTCGAGACCGGGCTTCGCGAGACCGTCTCCTGGTACCGGGACAACCGGTCGTGGTGGGAGCCGCTGAAGGCGCGCTGACCGCGGCGGCGCAGGCTCCTGGAGCGGGCCATCCCCCAAGTGTCCCAGCTTCCCACCCCCACCCGGGGCACGGCAACCCTTGACCAGGCCCGACGTGGACAGGACTGGCATTTTCCCTCAAAGCCGCAGACCATCGCGCGAGCAACCACCCGATGTTCTAACGTCGGCATCATTGATCACCTAGTGCTCTGGGGGAGTACTACATCGTGCGGTCCGATCGATGCAAACGATTGCTGTCCGGGTTTCTGGTGCTCGCCACCGCCGCGACCGGCGTCGCCACGGCTTCCGGTGGCGGCGTGCCGTCCGCGGCGGCGGCTCCCGGAGCCCAGCGCGGCGGCTGGGACGTCTACCGCGACCTCGACGGCCTGAGCTCGCTGCGCACGGGCGACCGGAGCGGCCGGTTCTCCAGCTTCGACCGGTCGGGCGCCAACGACGACGGTTTCTTCGGCACCTACACCTGCCTGCGGGAGAGCCCGGACGGCTGCGTCATCGCCGACCGGACCGGCGCCGGGGAGCTGACCTCGATCTGGATGGTCGGCGACACGCCCCCCGACGAGCCGGATCCCCCGGCCAAGCAGGCGATCAAGCAGGCGGCCGGGCCGCCGGACCTGGCCGGAGCGGCCCACGTGCCGCCGCCCGACCGCTACGAGAACAACACGATCAAGATCGAACTCGACGGCAAGACGGTGCTCGCCGCCCGCATGGGCGACGTCGTGTCCGGCAAACTCGGCGGGCCGTTCGTCTGGCCGCTGGTCGGCGACAGCCTCGGCACCAAGGGCGGCATGTCGATCGGGATCCCGATGCCCTACCGCCAGTCGATGCGGGTCACCATGAGCAGCTCGCCGCTGTTCTACCACGTCGACTACCGCGACTTCGACGACGCGTCCCAGGTGCGCACGTTCGACCCCGCCGACCCCGCCGGCGACGTGGTCCAGCGGCTGCGGCGGTTCGGCTTCGACGATCCGAAACCACCGGCCGCCGGCGCGACGGCCGCGACCCGGACCGCCGACATCCCGAGCGGCCGGGCCACCGAGCCGGTCCGGCTGACGGGCCCCGGCCGCATCACCCGGCTGCGCGTCGCCCTTCCACAGGTCGTGCCGGCCTCCGCGGGCTACGAAGACGGCCGGACGCTCGGCGCGGGCGGCGGGAGTTCGTTCCGCGTCGCCATCGATCCCCGCAACCAGGGGGTCCGGCTCACGCGCGAGGTCGATCCGGCGGAGGCCGGGCCGCGCGCGCAGGTGTTCGTCGACGGCAAGCGGGCGGACGTCACGGCGACGGCCGCCGGCGATGCCGCGTTCGAGTCGCTGCAGGTGCCCGCGGAGCTCACGGCGGGCAAATCGTCGCTCGCGATCACGACGAAGACCGGCCCGGGCACGGACCGCGCCACCGAGTTCCGCTTCGACGTCCACAGTCTCGTCGACGGCTCCTACACCAGGACCGACACGCTCGACGTCGGCCACTGGCACGCCGCCGAGGAACGCGCCCACGACTACACGAACCGCGGCGAGGTGTGGCACGGGCTCCGGAAGCTGCGCATCCCGGTGCCCGAAGCCGCCGCGGAGCGCTCTCGCGCCCTGCTCGCCGGGGCGCGCCTGCGCATCTCGTTCGACGGGCGCACCACGGTCGACGCGCCCATCGGCGAGTTCTTCGGCTCCGGGCTCGGCGCGTTCGACACCAGGACCCTGCTGTACGCCGTGGACCCCTCGCCGGGCGGCTGGTTCACGGCGTGGTGGCCGATGCCCTTCGCCGGCCACGCCGAGGTCGAGCTCGTGAACGACGCCGGCGTGCCCATCACCGGCGCGAAGGTCGAGGTCACCTCGGCGCCGGACAGCTCGGTCGCCGGCAAGCTCGCGGCCCAGTCCATCGGCTACTTCCACGCCACCCACGGCAAGTCGGGCAGGCTCCCCGACGGCCAGGACGTGCCGCTGCTCGACGCGCGGGGCCGCGGGACCTTCTACGGTGTCACCGACACGATGCGGGGCGCGCCGGGTGGCCTGAACCAGCTCGAATTCCTCGAGGGCGACGAGCGCGCCTACGTCGACGGCCGCGCGACACCCGCGCTGCACGGCACCGGCACGGAGGACTTCTACGGCGGCGGCTGGTACTTCCTCGGCATCACCATGCCCGGGTCGACACCGACGGCCGCGCTGTCCGGCTTCTCCGAGCAGGCCGACGGCTGTACCGCCCTGTGCGTCGGCGCGACCAAGCTGCTGCTGACCGACTCGATCCCGTTCGCCGGCTCACTGCGGTTCTCCGCCGAACGCGGCTCGGTGAACACCGATCCGGTCGAGCACAGCTGGACCTCGTACTGGTACGGCCAGGAAAAGTTGGGGCTGCGGGAAACCGACCTCGTCGACACCGCCGACGGCGCGAGCCGGACGGCACACGGCTACCGGGCCGGCGGCGAAACCGTGTCCACCCTGGACAGCACGGTCGAGGGCGTGGCCTACCGGGCGAAGCTGCAGCGGCCGACGACCTCGGCGACCGGCACCGTCACGTTCACCGTGCGGACCGCGCCGAACAACCGCGGCGCGCTCCTCCGGCGGCTGGCCGATCAGCAGCTCGCCGGCCAGGAAGCCGAGGTGTTCGTCAACGGCACGGCGGCGGGGACGTGGCGGCAACCCCTGCACGACAAGACCTCGCGCTGGCTCGAGGACGAGTTCCCGCTGCCCGCCGCACTGACCGGGAACAAGCGCGAGCTCACCGTCGAACTCCGGCCGAAAGCCGGCGCGCCCGCGTGGTCGGCCTCGCAGTACCGGCTGTTGTCCCGCGTCGACCCCTTCGCCGACACGACCCCACCGGCCGTGCCGGGTTCGGTGCGCGCGAGGGCGGACCGCACCGACTCCGTGAACGTCGCGTGGGCGCCGGCCCGCGACGACGGGATGATCTCGCAGTACGAGGTGTACGCGGCGAAAACGCCCGATGTGCCCCTGACGGCGGCGAACCTCGCCGGCACCACGACCGGCCTCTCGTTCCAGCACCGCGGCGCCGGTCCCGGCGACCGGTGGTACTACCGCGTCCGGGCGGTGGACGGCGCCGGCAACGCGAGCGCTGCCTCCGCCGCCGTCGCGGGCACCGCGGGACGGCAATACGAGATCGAGGCCGAGGCGCTCGCCTCGAAGGCGCAGTCGAACGTGCAGCTCTACGTGCCGCTGAGTCCCCTCATGTCGGACACGGCCTACGTGCTGGCCGCGGCGGACCACCCCGGCGACGGCTTCACCGCGTCCGTCTCGGTGCCCCGGGACGGGGAGTACGAGCTGAGCGC
This sequence comes from Amycolatopsis sp. NPDC051716, assembly GCF_040681595.1. Taxonomy (NCBI): domain Bacteria; kingdom Bacillati; phylum Actinomycetota; class Actinomycetes; order Pseudonocardiales; family Pseudonocardiaceae; genus Amycolatopsis; species Amycolatopsis sp. NPDC051716. The sequence continues at coordinate 170,976 of NZ_JBFAZA010000020.1, forward strand.
ATTCTGGTCCGCCTCCCCCGAACGCGGCCTGGGCGCGATCGAGCTCGACGGGAAAGCGATCGGCGAGCCGTTCGACGCCTACCGGCCCGGCAGCGAGGCAGTCGTGAAAAACGACCGGGGCACCGTGCGGCTGACCGCCGGAAAGCACGAGCTCGCGGTCCGGAGCGCCGGAAAGAACGCGGCGTCGGCCGCGCTGGTGTTCGGTCTGGATAAGCTTGTTCTCACACTCGTTTGATCCGCGGCCGAGGACACTGATCTTCGGGGGCACCGCACCCTCTCCGGCTTCGAGACGAGCCGGCCGCGCTGTTTTGCGAGCCACGACAAGGGGATGAGATCCAGGCAACAGAAAAATATACCAAGGTATATCGAAAGATATCCCAAGGTCTCTTGCCCGGCCGAGAACAGCTCGCATGAATGACGGGAATCGGTCCCTTATTAGCCATGATCATTTCCCGTTCAGTCCACTTAACCCAGGAGTAAAACTCCCGACTTCAACACTTATCAAAGCCTGGTTGACTGACCCACCCACTGCTGATAGGTTATGGTTAGAAGTTCACCATGGCTTCTGCATACATGCAATTAATATACAATTAACATTATTCGTAGGTCTCTGGGGGGTCTACTAATGAATGTGCGTATGGAAGCTTCGCCGGCACCGGGAGCTATTTGCCCGACGCAGCGAACAGGGTGGCCGGCAGCCGCCGGTCAGCTTTCCGAATTCTGTGTAGCCAATCTCGACCACAACCTCCTCGTACTGGAAGCGAACGCCGAGTTTCTCCACTACCTCGGCCGGTCCGCGACCGACGTCTACGGGCGGACGTTCAGCAAGTTCGTCCATCCCAGCGTCGAACGTCTCGTCTCCCAGCACCTGGCCGGACTCCGGGCGGGTACCCGGGACCGGTTCACGACCCGGATGCTGGCCGAACGGCCGAGCTTCACGGTGGCCTCCGGCATGTTGACCGGAATCGCCGTCCGCAAGGCCGGAGGCGAGGTGAGCGGCATCGTCATGCTGCTCAGGCCGGATCGAGCCCGCGCGGCGGTACCCCCGCCCGAGCCCGACCAGCGCAAGACGCTGAGCGAGCTGGACGCGCGCGTGCTCGAAGGGATCGCCACCGGCATTTCGACCGCACGACTGGCCACCAAGCTTTACCTGAGCAGACAGGGGATCGAGTACCACGTCAGCGCGATGCTGCGCCGATTCAAAACTCCCAACCGTTCCGCACTGGTTTCCAAGGCGTACGCGCAAGGAATCCTGCCCGTCGGCCAATGGCCACCGAAGGTTTCACCGGAAAACATTCACTAAACAACACCGTAAGCGTTTTTACACCTACCGAAAAGGGCACCGCGCACTCCGCAAAGGGGGCGCGGTGCCCTTTTCTTGCAGACCGGCCATCGACGCCAGGTAGACCGGCCTTCGTGAGATCTGGGTCACATTAGGTTTAGACATCACCCGTCGGCGTCGGCACACTTCCCCTCACTTCTCGAGATTCGATTACTCACCGTACTCATCCTCCCGACGGCATTACCCAAATGGGGTAATATCCTTTCACGCGATCCTGTCGGGGCATACCAAAGTCTTGGGTCATCCGTACCAATCCTGGACCTTGGAGAGGTCGAAACCGCGCTTGATCCACGGTCAGATGGGTATCTGACATCTGAGAGTCGAGCTGGTTCCCACTGAAAGGACCGCCGGTACCCGTGATGCTTTCCAAGAACGCACGGACGCTGACCGCCCCGGCAGGCGCCGCGAGAGCCGGCACTGCGACACCGATTCCCGCTTCCCTTGCGGTGCCTCGCATCGCGTGGGGGCCGGTACTCGCCATTGTCTTCCTCGTCGGCGTCGTGATGGTGGTGACCAGCGCGAATTACGCCCGCGGGTTCGACGAGATGTACTTCCTCATCGCCGGGCGTGATCACCCGGCCCTGGGCTACTTCGACCAGCCGCCGCTCGTGCCGCTGCTGGCCGGCCTGCTGGACCGGTGGTTCCCGGATTCGCTGGTGGCCCTGCGCCTGCCGGTCAGCCTCGCGGCCGCGGCGGGCGCGGGGATCACCGCGCTCATCGCCCGGGAACTCGGCGGCGGCAAGGGCGCGCAGGCCATGGCCGCCGGCGCCTACGCCTGCAGCGGCGTCATCACGGTCAGCCACTGGCTGGCGACCTACACCCTCGACCCGTTCTTCTGGACCCTGCTCACCTGGCTGGTGGTCCGCTGGGTGCGGCTGCACCGGGCCGGCGTCCGCGACGACCGGCCGCTGCTCTGGGCGGGCATCGTCACCGCGGTCTCGCTGGAGACCAAGTTCATGATCCCGGCGTTCTGGGTGCTCACCGGGCTCAGCGCGCTCGTGCTCGGCCCGCGCGAACTGCTGCGCCGGCCGATGCTCTGGCTCGGCGCCGCCGTGGCCGTGGTCTGCACCGTTCCGACGCTGGTGTGGCAGGCCACGCACGGCTGGCCGTACCTGCAGATGGGCCAGGTCGTCGCGGGCGAGTCCACCGGCAAGGTGGCCTTCGTCATCACGAGTGTGTCGGGCGCCGGGTTCTTGGCGGGCGTGCTCGGGCTCTGCTACGGGTACTGGCGCTTGCTGCGTGCCCCCGAGCTCCGGAGCTACCGGTTCCTCGCGGTCGCGCTGCTGGCGACGTTCGTCGCGTTCCTGCTGACCGACGGGCGGTTCTACTACACGATGGGGCTGTACGCGCTGCCGTTCGGCGCCGCGGCCGCCGAGCTGAGCCGGCGCAGGATGGCGAAGCCCTGGCGCCTGCTGGTCTGGCCGGTGTTCGCGCTCTCGGCCGTGCTCGCCGTCGTCCAGCTGCCGATCTACCCCGCGAGCAAGGTGCAGAGCATGCCCCAGTCGTGGCAGGGCATCCCGCTCGGCTCGACGTTCGCGAGCGGCGAGCTGCCCCAGCGGGACGTCGGCATCCGCGCGGGCCAGGCGTACGCCGCACTGCCCGAAGAGGTGCGCGCGCACACCGCGGTCTTCGCCGAGATCTACCCGTTCGCGGCGGCGACCGACTACTACGGCCGCGCCTACGGCATCGAGCAGGTCTACAGCGGACACCGGGGCTACTGGTACTTCGGGATGCCGTCCGACACCAAGGACAAGGTCCTCGTCGTCAACCCGAGCCGCGGCGAAGGCGAACAGATCGCGCCCTACTTCAGCAGCAGCCGCGAGGTGGTCGGCGGCTTGCTGACGTTGTACGAGGGCCGTCGGCAGCCGTGGAACGAGATCTGGCCGCACCTGCGGACCAGCTAGTGTCGCGCGTCGCAAGTTGTTTGACGTCCGGGAAGAGCGCCCCAATGTGGCCTTCGGTGCGTTGAACGCACCGAAGGCGGCCTTCGGTGC